>CAYONS010000097.1:0-2154 GCA_964405385.1 uncultured Syntrophothermus sp. | reverse complement strand
CCCTTACCGTCGAAGTCGTAGACCCTACCGGCACCAAGTCCGAAATAACCTTCGAGCCGGCAAACGGCGAGTGGGGCTACGTCATTCTCGACGGCACCGAGGAGCTGCGGGCCCTGGACGGGCAGCACCGGCTGGTTGCCATCAAAGAAGCACTGAAAGAAAGCCCGGCCCTCGCCGCCGAAAAGATATCGGTCATCCTCATACCCCACCGCGGCCTTAAAAAGTCGCAGCAGCTCTTCAGCGACCTCAATCGCAACGCGAAACCGACCACCAAGACCTTGAACATCCTCTTCGAATGGCGCGGTCTTTTCGAACAGGCGGCCAAAGAAGCCATGA
The DNA here is from genome assembly GCA_964405385.1 of uncultured Syntrophothermus sp. Classification (GTDB taxonomy): domain Bacteria; phylum Bacillota; class Syntrophomonadia; order Syntrophomonadales; family Syntrophothermaceae; genus Syntrophothermus. The sequence continues at coordinate 1,818 of CAYONS010000097.1, read as the reverse complement.
ACCGCTCGGTACTCTTATCCAACCGTGTGGAGCTCGAACACAACTCCCTGGCCCAAAAATCCAGGAAGATAATAACTCTCGGGGTTCTATACGAGATGAGCAAGGAGCTGCTCAAAGACCGCAACGGCTACATCGAACCCGAAGGCACAGACGTGCCCCCCGAACTCGTTTCCCGGGCCGCCGCCGAGCTGGTGGAAGTCTTCGACGAGGTCCTGCTCGCTTCGCTGCCCGAGATCGAGAAGATCGTGGCCGGCAAGATACTGCCCTTCGAGCACCGCTCCCGTTACATCGCCATGCACAGCGTGGGCTGGCAGGCCATAGCCGCCGCCGTGCGCGCGGCCATCGACCAGCGTCCCCAGGACTGGAAAGAACTCTGCCGGGAAAAGTTCAGCCGCCTTGACTGGAGCCTGAGAAACCCGGCCTGGGAAGGCTCGGTACTGGCCGGGGGGCTGGTAGCCAACCGCGCTCCCGCCATCCGCTATTTGGTCGCCCAGCTCAAAGACTACCTGGGTCTGGAGCTGACGCAGGCCGAGGCCGAATACTTCACCACGCGCAAACCCTTCCCCATCAAGAAACTTACGGAAATCGGAAGTCAGTAGCTAAGAAGTCCCGAAGGGCAAAACAATCCTTGCCCGGCAGGTGGTTTCACATGGACACTGCGAAACTTGATAGAGAACGCCAGATGCATGTAGCTCTGCTGCGCTCGGAGGTCGCGCGTTGACGCGGACATCTTCGTTTATGCCGAGGTGGAAGTTGAGGCGCTGAAGGACGGAGTCTCCTTAAAGAAAGCTCTGGCAGAGGGAGTGGTGCTGTATGAGAAGAGACCCTCTTGAAGAAGAATTGCGATGGTTGGAGCAAGCCGGCGAGGACCTTAAGGGGGAGTAGAAGTTAGGAGGGGCCTGAAATGCCGGACTTGGTAAAAATTGATTTAGAACCGATTGTCCAAAAACTCAATGATGTGTTGTCAAGATTCCCGGGAGTCGCGGGTGCCTTCCTGTTCGGCTCGGTCCTAGGCTCGTGCCGCCCGGACAGCGACATCGACGTCGGGCTTGTTCTTGCCCCTGGTATCCCTTTGGACAGCGAGGAGGCAGACAGGCTTCTCGCTGAAATTGCCTGCGCCCTTTCTCCTATCGGCAACCATCCGTTTGATGTTACAGTTCTTAGCCCCGAAGATACGATATTCGCCTTCAGGGTTATCAGCGAAGGAAGACTCATATATCACAAGGATTACGAATACGTGACGGACTTAATCGAGCATGTCTCCAGGCGCTACGCGGACATCTACCCCCGTTACAAGAAGGCATTAGAACAGATTATGAATGACCTGGCATCTGCCCCGGTTGAACCGAAAGAGGGGGGCTCGTTGTGGGAGTAGATTCAGACCGTGTCCGTCAGAAGTGCGCCTATATCACAGAACAGGTTGCAAGCATAAAAGAGCTGATTCGTTCAAAACCTGGGAAAGATATAGTCTCCGACCCGTGGCTCATACGAGGCTTAAAATATGCCCTGCAAACCGCGACAGAATCCCTCATAGACGTGTGCTACCACATAGCCGCCAAGCACTTCGGACACGCAGCCAAAGACGCGAGGGATGCAGTACACTGCCTCGTTGAACACGGCGTTATCGAAGGCAAAAACGAAGTCCTCTACTCATCGATGATTGGATTTCGCAACCGGGTGGTGCACGGTTACCAGGAAGTGTCGGCGCACAAAGTATACGAGATAGCATCAAGCGACCTGGATGACCTTTTGCGTTTCGTTCGAGAAATCAACCTGTTCCTTACCCGTCTAGAGACAGAACGCACGATAGGTAGCTAG
>CAYONS010000096.1:0-2249 GCA_964405385.1 uncultured Syntrophothermus sp. | reverse complement strand
TGATGGACCGCATCGCAGCCACCTGGGATCCGCTTATCGGCAAAATCAATAACAGCCCGGATGGCAGGGCTACTCTCATCGCATCGGCCCAGGGCATCATTAACAAAATGATTGCTGAGGGTGCTTTGCTGCAGGGTACCGTCTATGAGGACCCGAACAACCCGGCTGCTGGCGATTCGGCCTGGTTTGTGGTTCAGGTTGATGATTTGGATTCGGCCGAGAAAGTATATATCACGTTCCAGTTCCGGTTCAGCCCGGATACTGCGGTTTAATGGAGGTGAGTTAAATGTCTGATGGACGCTATATATTCCGCGACTGCGTGCCCGATGGCAGCATAGATATTGCGAACATCAAGACTGGGGAAGTAATCACCCGGTCCTGGTCCTTCAGGGTGAACCAGCCGCCGGAACTGCAGAGTCTTTTGGATACTGGCACCTTCGACCCGCGCAACATCCTGCGGGGCTACGATGGTGAACTCTACGACGGAGAGGGTAATTTCCTGGCCGAAGTAAACGAATGGCAAGCCCAAATCAATTTTGAAAACACCGACTATCAGCCAGCGGGCAAGAAGCTGAAGTGGGCTATACCTCAAGCTTACAGCGTAACTCTGACATTCACGGAAACTGTGGTGCGCGATGCCCGCCTTTTGGACAAGGCACTTGCCGGGCTAAAAGAAGGCACGCCAGACGCGGTTTTGAACTTCATGGGCGTCGTGCGCGGGCACAATGCGGTATAACGGAGGGGTAACGTATGGACGAAACTAAAAGAGATAAACTTCTGGCGGCCGAGGATACTGTGCTGCGGGATATCGGCGGCGTTCTTCAGGCCATGGAGACCCTGACGCAGTATGAAGTGTTCGAGGTGGTCCGTGAAGGGAAGAAGTTATTTGCCTTCCGGGTCCGGGGGCTGGATGACGAAGAGATTGAGAAGTGCCGCGACCAGGCGACCAAAACGGTCAAGGACCGGCGGCTGGGAAACCTGGCCGTGCCGCGCGATTTTAATGCCGCAAAATTCAACTCGATGATGATATATGTTGCTACCCACCCTGACGACCGTAAGACGCTGTGGGACAACAAGACCTTGTGGGAAAAGGCCGGGGTGGTAACCGGATGGCAGATCATCGATAAGGTCCTGCGCCGGGGCGAAAAGGATGCCGTACTTGAGCTTATAGAAAAGCTCAGCGGCTATACCGACGAGGATGCCGAAAGTACAGAGGAAACCTTAAAAAACTCATAAAAGCGGGGGGCCGGGCCGCTATTCTCCATCACATGTTTCAGCGGCTCGGCATTACTCCTGATGAGTTTTACGCCAAACCTTACAAGGTAAGGAAATTTATGCTGGCCTCGATGACAATACAGCTAGAAGCCGAAGAGGAGGAACGCCGGGAGATAGAAAGGAGGGCGAGGGGTGGCGGATAGTGAAATTTACCGAGTAGAGATACCAATTATTGTTGACGACCAAAGCGAAGCTCCGCTTGAACGGGCTAGGGAAAGGGTATCCCGTTTTGAAAAGAGCGCAAGAAAGCAAAACGAGATGATACGCAAGCACTTTGAGACCCTCGCCAAGATGCAGATCGAACCGGTGATGAAGGTAAGGGACCAGCTTACAGCCACCGTTCTAAAGGCAGATAAGCTTATTAAACGGCTGGGTGTTGAGCAAGCCTCGCCCGTTATTGCTGCTCAGGACAAAATATCTAATGTTATCCTGCGGATAAACCAAATATTGGAGGCTCTTGACAAAGGACGCGTTGACGTATTGGCCGAATTAAAAGGCCCGTTGAAAGACGAAATCAATGAGGCCAGAACAGCATTGGTAGCTTTAAGCAAGATGAAGTCTGCGCCGGTTGCGGAGTTGCGGGGTAAGTTGTACGGACAGCTTACCCGAGCCATGACAATAGCTCGGCAATTAGACCAGATCCAGGTACAGCCGAAGGCAACTTTGCGAGATCAAATCACCCTGAAGGCCAAGGAAATAACTAATAGGTTGCGGAGCTTAGTTTCGCAACCCTGGACTATTACTGTAGCGGTCAGGGAAAGGATCTCACAGCCTCTTAATCAGATAAGAAGCATGTTCGAGCGACTCAGGGGAACACTTTCAACTCCCTTAAGCTGGATCGGTCTTGGAGGCGGATTGTTGACTCCATCATTTTTATTGGGTTCGGCCATAAGGACGGCCGCCGAGTTCGAGCAGGCGCTGGCCAATGTGCAGTCAGTGGCTGGGGCCAGCAGAGAAGAACTCATGCAGCTAAG
>CAYONS010000095.1:1980-2484 GCA_964405385.1 uncultured Syntrophothermus sp. | reverse complement strand
AAAAGCTGCGGAAAGCCGAGGAAAAGTACAGATCGTACCTGCCCTTTTTCCCTCTGGCCGTAGAGCTGTTTGACTTATCGGGTTATGATGTCAGTCTTTCTAGCTCCCATTGTGCGGCCAAGGGGGTTATCACTCGTGCTGAACAGGTTCACGTTTGCTACTGTCATACCCCGGTGCGATATGCATGGGATCTAACACACCAGTATTTGCGAGAGAATAACCTGGAGCAGGGTATAAAGGCGACGGTGGCCCGTGCGGTGCTGCATTACATTAGGATGTGGGACGTGCTGACAGCGAACCGTGTTGATAAGTTTTTGGCCAATTCGCGCTATACGGCCAAGCGGATTTGGCGGGCGTATCGGAGAGAGGCAGATGTAGTTTACCCTCAGGTTGACATATCCCGGTTTGAGGTGGTCGAAGATAAAGAAAACTACTTTCTGTTTTTATCCCGCTTGGTACCATACAAAAAAGCCGACCTGGTGGTGCAAGCTTTCACCGAGATGG
>CAYONS010000095.1:0-1970 GCA_964405385.1 uncultured Syntrophothermus sp. | reverse complement strand
GCCGGAGCTTAAAAGGATTGCAGGAAAGAATGTTGAGCTTTTGGGGTACCAGACCGACGAGCGGGTTGTTGAGCTTGTTTCCCGAGCCAGGGCCTTGATATTTGCAGCGGACGAGGATTTCGGGATCGTGCCGGTTGAGGCCCAGGCTGCGGGGACCCCGGTTATAGCCTATGGCAAGGATGGGGTACGAGAAACGGTGATTTCTGCTAAAGAAGCCGGGTTCGACAGGGCTACCGGAGTTTTCTTTCACCAACAGAAAGTGAGCTCTCTAACAGCGGCCGTAAACGAGTTCTTGCGACTCGAGGACAGGTTTGACCGGGCCGTCATAAGAAAAAACGCGGAGCGATTTTCAAGGGATAGGTTCAAAGACGAGATCAAAGCCAAAGTGATGGAGGCCGCGGTCGAGCGAATCTGAGGCTCTCCTAGTGACGGGGGTTCGTAGATGACATGCTTATATACGCCAATCGAAAGACAAACTCGGAAAGCGCTGAGGAGCCCAGAAGGGAAAGCTTCGGCATCGTGATTTATGTGTGCCAGCTTGCCAAGTAGCTGAGAGATTGGTCTATCTGGGGCTGTGGTGATGATTCAAAAGCCAGGGAGCGTCCTTGAAACGTTCGTTGCAAGACCGCTCCCCGAGGCTTTATCCGTTAGCCTGAGCTTTATGGCCTTGCAGGCCGGTTCGGGCCGGATACCCGGCGCTAGGCGCCGAGCTTGTGGCGAAAGCCTGTAGGGTCTTTTCTTGGATTAGGCGAGGGGGCGCCTAATCCCAGTGTTTTTCCAGGCCTTGGCACACGAATTCGAGTCGTTCCATGATAGCGTCCACGACTTCGACAACTCGAGCCCGAAGGTTGCTTTTCTTGCTTTGGGGCTGGAGTGACTTGACGAGCTGGGTGCCGCAGTCCCAGCTCTTTATAGCGGTGGTGCGGGTGCAGGAAAGATCAACAGCAGTGCCGTTGGTCAGGACCAGGCGGCAGCGGTTGTAGGGAGCGGGGTGGATCCCGGAGATGTAATTCAGGTCGACGTAGCCGTACACGGGATCGTGTTCCGCTCGGGGCTGCCGCATCTTAAGGGGAATGAATACCCGCTCAGGTGATAGGTAAAAAGGGAGAGCGAGTTGCTTGCCGAGGAGTTTCTTGACCGCAGTTTTCTGAGCTCTGGGGTCGATCTGATAGCAGCGGAAGAGGGCTGTGAGGACGGACCTCACGTCGCGCGCGTCTCGCAGTGTTTGACCGTCAGCGGTAATTACCTCCGTAGCTTTCCCGGTTTCTGTGTAAACCGGCTTGATCACTACGGCAACGGCAGAGAGGCGTTCGATGCGGTTCCAGTCGTTCATAGCGGAAGAGCGTACCTCCTTTGCGGTAATGGGTCGGCCCGGAGCCGGGCAGCAGGTGAACCCCTGCGGGGTGATGATGCGTTTGGTGGTGGTTGTCCCGGATTGGGCGGCCGTGTGATATAAAAGTGTTGCGCCTGCGAAAGATGAACCAAAGTATAGCTGCAAAGAATTGCTACCGAGATATAAGTTAACACATTATTGTCTTTGACGCAAGTATAATTTCATGAAAAAGGAATGAATGTGACGCCGAGAGGTAGGATTAGTTTTAGGCAGCTTTCGACATAAAGTGACGAACAGTGGCGGAAGAAGGCGAATTTTCACAGGAGGAACGGGGCACCTTGTCGTGGAATAGCGAAAAGAGATGACGGCAGTCGGTTTTGCGGCAAGATTAGCTGCAGGACCTGCGGGAAGAAGGAGGAATCGACAATGGGCAAGGAGTGCCGTACTACGAGCATCGTTAACTGGAAAGGAGGGGTGGGCAAGACCACCATCGCCTATCACCTAGGAACGGGGCTGGAGATGCTGGAACCGGAGTTCCGCGAAGAGCACCTGGGATCGGCAGAGGCGCCCCGCGTGCTTCTGGTAGACAACGACGCCCAGTGCAACCTGAGCATCGCGTGCCTGGGTGCGGGGGAGT
>CAYONS010000094.1:0-2596 GCA_964405385.1 uncultured Syntrophothermus sp. | reverse complement strand
CGAAACAACGCGGAAGAACGTATCCGGGCGCTACTAGCCGGCAAGCCCGTACCACCACCGAAACCCTAGATCAATACGCCCGCGACCAGATACGGTACCACATTGCCAGGAAGTTTAAAGGCCACGACACGTCCCAGCTAGTAGGTGCTAAGGAGGCCATGCGCCTGCGGAGAATGAGAATCCGACATCGTTCCCTATGAGGTGGTGGCCGATCAGCAGTGTTTCAATCCAGTATCTGTCGACAACATCAGGGCAGTATATCATATGCAGGTTAACGCGGGTCTAAACGTCGGGGGCAACCTCTAGGCCTGGGAGTTTTGATATTTCACTTAACTGGACACGTGTTAATATACGTATTATAATATTTTTAAGGGGTTAGTCAATGTGAAAACTTACTCGTCTAAAGAGCTGATTAAGATTATTCAGCAGGCTGGTTGGGTTCTTGCCAGGGTAAGTGGTAGCCACCACCAGTTCAAACACCCTGCAAAACCGGGTCTAGTTACCATTCCTCATCCTCGGAAAAACCTGCCAGTTAAGATTGTTAAAAGCATCCTTAAACAAGCAGGAATAGAGCAGGAATAGATGAATAAGACCTGAAAGGAGGACTTAAGGTTGATTAAGGACAGATATATTTACCCCGCAGTTTTCGATTACTCAGATAACGGTATCTCAGTAGAATTCCCGGATTTACCTGGATGCTACACCTGCGGGAAGAATGATGAAGAAGCGCTGTGTATGGCCAAAGAAGCAATGGCCCTCCACCTGTATGGCTTGGAAGAGGAAGGCTATCCCATTCCAGAACCTACCCCTGCAGGCAAACTTAAGGTTGAGCCCAACCAGGTCGTAGTTCTTGTAGAAGTGTGGATGCCTCCCTTCCGGGATGAAATGGAACAACGAGCCGTAAAAAAAACGTTAACCATCCCCAAATGGCTTGATGATTTAGCCCAGGAACACAACGTGAATTTTTCCCACGTACTGCAAAAAGCATTAAAGCAGTATCTGGGGATAAGAGATAAACAGCCGTAGGCGGTTACTTTACCTTGAGTGACGTAGATTTGGTGCATATACACTTTTTCCTAACAATCACAAGTGTAGGGGGTAAAGGATGAAATTACGCGAATTCAAGTTAGAGGACTACCTTAACGGCTATATAATAGGCGTTTACCCGGAGTGGAATGACGCCGTGCTGGAGCAAGAAACTATTAGCCGGTCAGTTTATGACCGTGATTGGCTTCATGAGCACTGGGACGAACTGACGGAGGAGCAAAAGCGGCTTGTAGTGGGTGCTGACATAGAAATCATTAAGCATATTCAAGAAGTCAATGAATGGTGCGTTTACGATGGCCGCTGGCGGGAGCGGAAAAAGATGCGGCCCAGGCCGTCGCTTGAGCGCTGGTGGTGGTACCTGGATCGCATCGCGGCCGGGTGTTATCCTATGGAGTTGTTACCCTGGTACCTGCGCGAAGCAATCGACAAGGCCAACTTGTAGCTTATTGTGTGTTTTTCTTTGTGGCAAGGGAGCAAAAGGTGTCGGCAGAGCTTGGAATGAGAGGCAGAGCCTAAAACCCGGGCCGGGTTTGGAAGGCCGCGATAAAATCTCCTTTATGAAACAGGTATCAGAGGTGAGCCAATGGCTTCTCATTATGACGCTTAGCAAAAGTCAAACTCCTGCTTCCGTTTGCCGCAACTGTTTTTCAATATCGCGGCCACCATACATAATGCGGATAACCGCAACCGTCGTTTTTGCTTCCACAGGCAGATAAAATACCAAATAATTATCTATTGGCAAGAGCCGCAAACCTTTGCTGCGCCACGGCTCTTTTTCATACAGAGGATACCGGAAAGGCATTTCATTTAACTTTGCGACCGCGTCTATGATCCGCCGTACTTGTTTCTTGGCTATTTCCGGCTCAAGCAGGGAGAATGCGATGTATTCGAATATGCTGCGCAAGTCGTTCTCAGCTTGCTCGGTGTAAACAACTACCCACCCGCTCATATTCTATAGTCCCGGCGCATTTCTTCCTCGACCTTTTCTGCAGAAACGACCCTTCCCGTGGTTAGATCGCCCAGGCCTTTCTCAATCTCCTCATTAAATTGCTCCTCGGTAAGCGTGCCCATTGACAGGGGTTTGGTTTGCGGCAGCTTCAATTCAAAGGGGATACCCCGCTGAAGCACGACCTGCCTGAGAAAAAGCCCGATTGCATTAGACATCGGGATACCAAGCTGCTCAAGAATAAGCTCTGCCTGTTCTTTGATTTCCGGCTCGACTCGAGCAAATATATTTGAGGTTCTTGCCATAATCAACACCCCCTATTCTGATATTATTATGACCGCTTGTATTGCGAAATGCAATCATCTAGCTAAGATGTTATCCGAGTCCCCAATAATGCTTCGTGACAGCTTATGGCAAAGAAATAAGGCACAAGATAGAATTCAACGTAGCTGAAGCCGTCTTTTCCATGGTATTGAACCGTCTATCCGATGCCGTGGGCAAGCTCGAGGTGGCAGAGTGGACAGAAAGAGGCGCATACGACCCCAACTTCGAGCAGCGAAGCTCTGGCATTCATTTACCTCAAGCAACCGCCGGATTGAACGG
>CAYONS010000093.1:0-2840 GCA_964405385.1 uncultured Syntrophothermus sp. | reverse complement strand
GTAGGCCCGGAGACAAGTGAACAGGTATTGGAAAAAATACGGGCACTACCTGTTACCGAAGTCACTGAGATTACCCAGGAGGTTTTTCTGGAGGCCGGCAGGTTGAAGGCGACTTACAGGTTGTCTTTAGCAGACTCAATAGCAGCCGCGGAAGCAAAAGTCCGCGGTGCTAGCCTTGTAACTGCGGATCACCATGAGTTCGACCTCATTGCTACCAGGGAAGATATCGCGTTCTGCTGGATAAGGTGATTCCTTTCCCCGAATAGCCTCTGTTCCAACACTCTTTACTGTTCAGGTGAGGAGCTTTTTTATTGCCCAAAAACTAAGATCATATCAGTAGGAGATGAAGTGAGTGATGACAAAAAAACCGGCCGTTCCTCTTGAACGCCGGCAGATGGAAGTTGCCCTGCAGTTGTACCAGAAATGCAAGGGATGGCAGGCAACGGATGAGACGCTGGATTCTCTTGCGCGGTCTTTTCCGGACTTCGATTTCAAATCGATCCTGCTCAAAGCGGCAGCCGTCAACGCCCTCTATGGGACCCAGGTTTACGCCGTAGCAGAGGTGGCCGAGCACTTATGCAACGTCTTGCGAAATACCACGTTACCGGCTACTCCCGCCCTCGTAGAGGAGCTGGCAAAAGTGAAATTTGTCAAGGGGTCAAAGCACATAACATGGACATTCCGGAGTTTTGCATCTAAATTCGCCCACTTTTTTATTGATCCGAATCAATTCCCGATTTACGATTCGTATGCAGAACTTAGGGGAAAGCGTGCCTGAGATTTTAATAATTAGTAGGACAGGAGAAAAAATTCTCACGTACCTATATACCCGACATAAATGCGTCAGGGCTGCCAGGTATCATAAAGGCAAGAACGACCAAAGGAGATAGTAGCCGTGACCGTACTGCAGGAATTATTAGGAAGGTTAAAGGTGGCCGAGCCTCAGGTTTACGAGAACCTGACCGTCTTTCCCCTCATCGGGGAGGAAGCCCGGGAAGCGGGGTATCTGTTGCTCCATTCCTGAGATCGGCACCGTAGAAAAGCTCATCCAAGACATAGCGACAAGCGAAACAGAAAGCTTCGCCTCGGTAGGTTTAGGAGAAGACCTACGCATAAAGGCTAAAGACCTGGTCGGATCCTGCCTGGTCCATGAGGGCAGGGTCATACATCTGGCCGTATTTGCCACGGACAACCGGGTCGCCGAATCCCCAAACGGCAATCTCTCAAGCCCCAGGACCAGAAGGAGGAACCGGATGTAGCCGAAAAGCGGGCAGGGGAGCACAGGCTTTCCCTGCCCTGATTTTATAACCCGACTCATGTGGACGAGGAAAGCCAAAGGATCAGAAGGAAAATTGTAGCATCTGGGCGAAGAACAAAAGAAACCGCGATGCGCCGGGAGTGTCCGAGGTAGGAGGGGCGAAACAAGTTCGCCCGTGCTGGCTGCCACTGACCAGGATTTGGAGGAGTTTTAGTGCTACTTAGGTTTTCTTGGCCTGGAGTTAAGCACTGAAATTGCTGGGACCAGAAAGGAGAGTCGGAAATGGATGAGAAATGGGATAAAGCCTTGAGTGAGCTTCGGTCTACGATTGCTCGAGTCTCGAGGGATAAGGAGTTGCAGAATCTCATAAACGCGCGTGATGAAGTTTTTGCCGGCTATCAACCTATATTCTCGCTTGATCACCTTCCTGATCTCACAGCGGAAGAATTTAGTTCCTTTCTTTATTTTGAAAACAACAAGCACTGGACTGGGCTTCACCGCCATGTAGGGAGACTCACCGCTGATATGAATGCGCTTCGTCGTGCTCTGGTCATCCTCCTTGATGAAAATCGTCCCCTTGCCGAACGTTTCGATGAAGCAGTTGGTATGGTCAGTGGACTCGGAAAAGGCCTGGCAACCGCTATCCTTCTTCTTGCTTACCCGGACCGGTACGGGGTATGGAACAATACGTCTGAAGCTGCTCTTAAATATCTGGGGGTCTGGCCCGAGTTTTCTCGAGGTATGACCTTGGGGAAGCGCTATGACGCAGTTAATGAGATATTAAAAAAGTTGTCCGATGATATTAAAGTAGACCTTTGGACCCTTGACGCCTTGCTTTGGGGGGTTGTGAAAAAAGAAGAAGGAGACAATGGAGGCACGGAACCAGAACTGCCGGTAATTGAACATGGCTTCCGTTTGGAGCGGCATCTCCACGATTTTCTTCGGGACAACTGGGAACGCACGGAGTTGGGGTGTGAATGGGAGATTTACCGCGAGCCTGGAGATGAAGAAGCAGGAGTCGAGTATCCTACCGAAGCAGGGCGCATTGATATTCTCGCGCGGCATAAGATTCGTCCCGAATGGCTTGTTGTGGAGCTCAAAAGAGATCAGAGCACAGACCGCGTAGTCGGACAGGTCCTGCGTTATATGGGTTGGGTGAAGCGGAATCTGGCTTCACCTGGGGAAGAGGTCAGGGGGTTGATTATCTCGTCAGATGTGGACAAGAACCTCCAATATGCGTTAGCAGTTTTCCCTTCTGGGCAAATTCGGGTTATGCGTTACCGAGTGCAGTTTTTTCTCGAGCCGGTTGAGTTTGAGAGCTGAGCGTGACAATAGTGGGGAGCGAACTTACCGGGGATGCCCGCCTGGCGTTCAAGGCTGCCAGGATGCAGATACCGGGCAGAGTGCTATACGAAAACACGGGGTAAGGTGGTGGCACACCTCTTTTCATGTCAAGCAACCGCCGGATTGAACGGCGGTTTGAAAAAGTAGGTGTCAAAGTTGAGTATGACGTTCTGCCGCATCCACCGAAACAACGCGGAAGAACGTATCCGGGCGCTACTAGCCGGCAAGCCCGTACCAC
>CAYONS010000092.1:0-3061 GCA_964405385.1 uncultured Syntrophothermus sp. | reverse complement strand
TGGGGACATTTTCACTGAACTATTACAAGGTGACAATATCACAGAACGATAACAATACTTAATGCTTATTCTTGACAATTGGCGGGAGTTCGAGTAGAATTTGTATGAATAAAACAGCAAAGAAGGTGATGTAGTTGGGTTCGCCCAGGCCGATTTCCGAGATAAAAAAAGACCTCGATTCGTTCGTGGGGAGTCGGATCAGACTCAAAGCGAACCGGGGCCGGAACCGCATCATCGAGGGAGAAGGAGTTCTGGAATCCACTTACCCCAATATATTCGTAATACGGATAAACGAGCGCAAGGTCGAACGACGAATCTCCTACTGTTATGCCGATATCCTGACTGAGACCGTAGAGTTGTTCGTATACAACGGTAACGGAGACGAGGAAATAAAAATAGCTAATGTCAGCGAATAGCCGCCATCAAGGCGGCCAAATTTTTTATCGCCACGGGCGTACGGGGGACGGTTCTTTGGTGTCAACGCACCCGTTGACACCAAAGAACCGTCCCTCTCTGCGTCTTATCTGTTTTGTGAACCTTAAGGAAGCGGTTCTCATATTATATTGTGAAAAACAGCGAGCAATATATACGCGATATACGAGCGGGTCACATTTTGAAAGGGTAACGAGTATCGCTTGGGAGGTGGTGACGTGGCCAGGTATTACACCATAAAAGAAACGGCAGAAATGCTGGCCACAACTGAAGCTGAGGTTCTTGCCCTGATAAACAGTCATCTAATTCCTGGCAATCTGATAAGGGCCGATGACGGGGTTCTAGTGGGGAAAGACGGGATAAAGCGGCTTAGGAGTTTGGTCAACTCGGGAAACAAACATAAACGTACTACTGCCTTAAGGCAGGTGCACTCTCGGGAAACGGAATCCCCAAAGAGGACCACAGGTCAGCATCTGGCGACTGACTCCGGCTTGGATTTTGGGCAGGAACCGGAAAACCCGGATAAATCCTGTTCAGCCATCGGACAGGATGACGCAGAAGCCGAGGCTAATTGGCATGAGTATTCCTGGCCTCTCTCGGAATGGGTTCGCCTAACCGGCAAGAAGCCGCCTTCGAAGGATGGTTTGGAATGACCCTCATGACGCATTTCGGTGTCACCACTAGAGAATGAAAATTACGGGCTTTCTAGCCGTGACTTAGACACCTTAATCTTTTAAAGAATCTGTGTTAATCAGTGCCAATCTGTGTTCATCTGTGGCTACGGGAGAATCGGGTCTGGCAGTAACACCAGGTTTTGCCCACGCATAGTATATTGCAGAAACCCCGAGAGCTCTCGGTTTTACAGCCGGGAGAGCCGGAGGAAAATTCTAGAAAGGAGGTATTGCTGTGTCTGAAATAAGGCCGGGAAAGTGTCCGGTAATAGACGGCATCCCCCAGTGCCCGCCGCCAACGGAAATCGACTGCATAAAGGTGAACAAGGTGATGCAGGAATGTAAGGAAGCGGATGTCGAGAAAATCATTTTTGCGCTGCAAGAACCAATACCCAGAAATTTCGTAGACAGGATTGACTGCGTGTCTGCCAAGATAGTAAGCGATATAGTCTGCGATATTCCTAAGAACGGCCGTGTCAGTGTGGATTTTGACCTTGAAGTCATATGTAAGATTGTGTTGACGGACACTAATTGTATCACGTTACAGAAAACCGTCCATGTTTATAAGTCGGTTCGCTTGTGGCGGGCTGGCGAACCCGGGCTCAAGTGCGAGGTTGATATACCGTTGGTGGCTTGCCTGGAATGCTTTATTTCTAAGGTAGAAGAGGGATGCGTAACCGAGATTACCTGCTGTGTAGGCAAGCTCTTCCTGTTCAAGTTGATTTCCGAAGTGCAACTTATGATACCGACCTACGGTTATTGCGCCGAACCGCCCGAATGTCAAAATGGTCTGGGTGAGTGCCCTGACTTCGACCCGCCTTGGCCGCCTTACCCTCCGCAATATGATATATTTGGCGCAAAAACAAGTGGAGGCAGTGGCTGCGGCTGCGGGGAATAGAGCCGTAGGCAAAACCAGTATCCTTAAGGATACTGGTTTTGCTGGCTTGTACCCGTTTACTTGGCGATAAACAGCTGGGTTACTACTATTCCGTTTCCCGATTTTTGCGGCATTATGCCTACTCCTACATGCGTGTAATTCCGGTTCAGGATATTCGAACGGTGAACCGAACTGTCCATCAAGAGCTGGTGGGCGGCGGCAACCGTCGCGGCACGGGCCAGGTTTTCCCCGCACAGCCAGTACTTAACTCCGGCGTCTTTTACCATTTTGCTGGGGTTTCCGTATGTAGGTGATTCATGAGCAAAGTAGTCATTGATGACTATGTCTTGGCTCTTTTTGCGTGAAAGCTCTACTAGAGTCGGGTCAAGAGTTAAAGGAGCAATCCCCCTCATAGTCCGCTCGCGATTGATCTGGGTCAGCATCCAATTCTCATCAGAGGCGCGAGCTTGTAAGGATGAATTGTTTGATGTATTTTGCCCCGGTGAGTAGGTGGGGTTCGAGGTCGGAGCAACAGTAGAAGCAGTGGAGGCAGGCAGTAAAACTCTTGTACGCGCAGCGTAGCTGGCAAGCCAATCGCTCCAGGTATAGTAATTCGCGGACGGCTGCGGACTAGAATATGTTAGGGCCAAAGCTTCCTGCGGATTCACTGCACCGGCCGAACCAAGAATAACGGAAAACAGGACAAGAAAAGACAACAACCAGAAACCTTTTTTCATTTTCTCGCTCCTTTCGAACAGGGCATCAAGGCCTTCCCCTGAAAGTTGTCTTATTTTAACCGCCAAATAAGACAGCGTGCAACCGAATCATCCCTCTCTCGCTTACAAGAACCTTCTTCAACACCAGGACAAGAAGTTAATGATAGAAAAACAAACGAGTTCACAGAAGCAGCATAATTAGGAAATAAATCCATATGACGACACAAAAAAACAAGCTCACAGGTACGTAACCGTGAGTCAAGGGATAACATATACTAACCAGTAGGCGAGGCTGTTGTTATTCAGCTGGAGGGGTGAACCGAGATGGCTACCGACAAGTTCGAACATGCCACTTTTTACCTAAC
>CAYONS010000091.1:0-3189 GCA_964405385.1 uncultured Syntrophothermus sp. | reverse complement strand
TCTGTGTTCTAAAAAGTCGCGTGGGTTTCCTTTTATTCTCGGATCGTAAAAGTCCTTAAGGAAGATAGGTTATGATCTCAGGGGTAAGGGTCAGCCGCTCCGGACCTTCCTCGGTCATCAAGAATGTGTTTTCCGTGCCCACGGCTCCTTCTGCAAAGATAAATTTGGGTTCCAGGGCAAAGGTCATCCCAGGTTTGACCGGAGTTTTTATACCTTTGGCAAATATCGGGTTCTCATCCAGTTCCAATCCCACTCCGTGACCGATGAAGCGCACCTGGTCTGCGGGACGTCCCATGAAACTATCTTTATAGCCCATTTTCTCCGCAAGTTCTAACGCTAAAATATACGGTTCTTCGCATGGTGTTCCCGGTTTGAGGACTTTCAGTATCTCTTCCTGTATAGTCACCGCATCTTCAAAGGCTTTTACCATATAGTCGGGCAGCTCTCCTATGCAGAAAACCCGGGTCTGGTCTACGACGTATCCATTGACGGTGCAGGCGTAATCTATAATGATAGGCTCATTACGCTTTATCGGCCTCCAACCGGCGCCATGGGGAAAAGCCGGGGTAGGTCCCGGTCCTCCCAAGGGACCGTCCATGTATGCCGGCGTTCCTCCGCTTTCTCCTGCACAAGTCACACCGATCGAAGGTCCCTGGTTAAAGGCCCGCATGACATTGTATCCCTGGTGACCGTACCTGCGGAGGGCAGCTTCGACCAGGCTCGCCAGTTCTATTTCCGTCATTCCTTCTCTCAAAAAGTTGGGTATTTCTCGGAAGGCTTTGTCCGCAGTTTTACAGGCTTCCCGGAGCTGCTCAAGTTCATAGTCTGATTTGATGGCCCGTAGATCTTTGACTGCAGGGGTGATATCGATGAATTTAGTCTCCGGAAAGAGCTTCTGATAGAAAGAGAAAGTATTGACCGGTAATACATCCAGTTCCAACCCGACCCGTTCAAATTTGCCGTAGCCAAAACGTCCGAGCACCTCTGGTACATCCTTTGGTGTTCGTATGGCCACGATGTTGGCCAAAGGAGACTCACGACGTCCCCGTTCGAAGCTCCTCCTTATCATGAAGACAGGCTCGCCCTCAGCCGGCACCCACAGAACCGAGTTCTGGACGGTTCCGGTAAAGTAGTAAACATCTGCGTTCAACACCAAGATAGCTCCGTCTACTTCGTTATCTCTCAGTCGCTGTTGGAACCTGTTGACCCTGGACTGGATCTCTGCCAAAGGAACAAAATTCATCCTGTACTCCCCCTCGCAATACTAATAAAATAAAGAATAAAAAGTAAAAGCCTTATTCTCGATATAACAGGTGAATTCCTGCTTGGCCGTTGCCTAGGGAAAATGAAAAAAGGGCCGGTCGCAGGGAAAATCAAGCGTTCAGAAGGGATGGTAAAGATGGCCCGTCAAGAAATCGTACCTGAACCAAGTCCTGTATCGAAGGACTACTGGGAGAAGGCGGCGCAAGGGGAATTGTGGATACAGAGGTGCCGCGACTGCTCCTCGTATTTCTTCTACCCTCGAGTGTTATGCCCGGAATGCTGGGGAGAAAACGTCGAATGGGCACCAGTGTCGGGGAAGGGGACTGTTTACAGCTACACGGTCGTGCACCGCAGCGACTTGCAAGCCTTTGCCGAGAAGACACCTTATATTTTAGCCATTATAGAGCTGGATGAAGGGCCCAGGATGACTGCCAATGTGGTAAACTGCCCGGTGGATAAGGTTCGCGTTGGAATGCCGGTTAAGGCGGTATTTGAATCCACAGGTCCTCACCTCAAGCTCCCTCAATTTGAACCGCAGGAGGGCTAAAAGAGACCTGCATCAGTATCCGTAACGTAACCGTGTTCAAAATCTACGACGTATATTTCCTCCTCGTGAAGGTCGAGAGTGTCTCTGAGCGCCTGCAAAAACTTTTCCGTTTCGGCAAAACTCCTGGCAACCGCAGAAAAGCCCAAAGTGCAGGTTTGCCAGAGATCATGCCCATCCACCTCTGCAATAGAAATATTGAACCGTTTGCGGATCCGGTCTCCTATACTCTTGATAACCTGGCGCTTCTCTTTGAGCGATTGGGAGTAGGGAAGATGAAGTTCAACCTTGCCGTAAATTATTACCATGCCTGGTTAACACTCCTGTCGCCCTGTTTTTGTTATAAAAAACGACTGAGCAGAAGGATGACAAGGGTCTGATGGAGAATAGGTTATTCTTAAGTAGGCTCAGTGCTTCATCCCGCTATTGGCTTGTAGATCGGCCCAACAACGGTGTACACTGAGCTTTGTTGCCGGTTGTTGATGGTGCGTACCGAAATAAAGGTAGTGAGTGGTACTCATGTTAACCGGACAAATCCACAACAGTCACTCCCTCGTGGTTTTCACCCGGGCGGCCTTGTGCCTGCTCTACTTTCTCTTGATAATACTGTTTTTCCGCAACCGTCACAAGATGTCTGCGGGAGGCAGAGGCTGGCTGATACTCACTCTGGGATTAGGCCTGGACTGGATAGGCGAGGTCCTGGACTTGATCACTGCAATAACCCGGGTCGAGAGCAGGGTAACGGGCGATGTTAAGTACCTGTTTTTCAACGCAGGGGCTTTTCTCATCTTGGGCGGAGCCCTGTTCTGGGTAAGAAAGTTGACCGCGACCATCGACCGCCTGTCTTTTGAAAACATAGTGGATCCCCTGACCCGTGCGTATAACCGGCGATACCTGAGCCGGCATCTTGGTGCTCTCAGGCCAGCGGCCGATTTAGATTTAAAGGAGGGGCGCAGAAAGGGCTCGTGCGTGGTTATTATTGACCTTGACGATTTCAAGACGATAAATGACCGGTACGGGCACGTTTATGGGGACCTCGTTTTGAAAAAAGTGGTGGCAGCCCTCCACGCCAGCCTGCGGCGGGATGATGTGGTTATCAGGTACGGGGGCGACGAGTTTCTTGTGCTTATTGATGATGTGACTCCCGATGATAGGCCGTCCATAGAAGCTCGTATAGCAAATGCTCTTTCGTCGGTGGTTTTGCCTCGCGGGGAAAAACTTTCTGCGAGCGTCGGGTTTGCGTTTGCCCCATCAGATGGAACCCGTTTCGATGATCTTTTGGCTGTGGCTGATCAGAGAATGTATAATGCCAAGAACCGAGCCCCCGGGACCGCATGCAGCCTTTCCTAACCGCTTCGTTATTATTGACAGTTGACATCTGC
>CAYONS010000090.1:0-3208 GCA_964405385.1 uncultured Syntrophothermus sp. | reverse complement strand
TTTTATTCATCGGTGATATCGTGGGACGGCCAGGGAGGAATCTGGTAAAACTGTTGTTGCCGCGCATAAAGAACGAACACAGAATAGATTTTGTCATAGCCAACGGAGAGAATGCTGCCGGGGGTAAAGGTATAACCGGACCTATAAAGGACGAACTGATAGGCGCAGGTATAGATGTCCTCACAATGGGCAATCACGTGTGGGATAATAAGGCGGTTTTTGATTTCATCGATAACGAACCGAGGGTTGTGAGGCCGGCGAATTATCCCGGCGATTGTCCGGGCCAAGGCTATCACACGTATGTATCGGGAAACTGCGCTAGGGTCACGGTGATCAACCTTTCAGGACGGGTTTTCATGAATGGCCTGGACTGTCCGTTTCGGACCGTGGACCGAATTCTGGAGGAGGTTAAAGATACCTCGGACATTATAGTCGTCGATTTCCATGCCGAGGCAACTTCTGAAAAACAGGCCATGGGATGGTATCTGGACGGAAGAGTTTCGGCAGTAATAGGTACCCATACCCACGTGCAGACCTCTGACGAGCGAATACTGCCTGGAGGAACGGCATACATCACCGATGTGGGGATGACGGGGCCTCAGGATTCAGTCTTGGGAATGACGAAGGAAGAGGTTCTTCACAAATTCCTGACCCAGCGTCCTGTACGATTAACTGTAGCCCGCGGGAGGTCACAGCTGGACGCGGTCGTACTTTCTTTTGACGAGGCAGATTTTGCAATCACATCTATTTACAGGGTGCGCTACTATTCTGAGGAGTAATTTGCATGCAATTTTATCCAAAAGATTTTAAATGCAAAGGAGGAATTAGTTAAAAGGCTTAGAATATAATTAAAGGAGAGCAACCTTTTAGCAATGAACCAACCTAGACTGAAGGAGGTTTTCAAATGGAGGTATTAAAGGTTTCAGCTAAATCAAGCCCAAATTCTGTGGCAGGAGCATTGGCCGGGGTTTTGAGGGAAAAAGGGGCAGCAGAGATTCAAGCTATTGGAGCCGGCGCCATCAATCAAGCAGTCAAGGCAATAGCAATCGCCAGGGGATTTGTGGCTCCAAGCGGTATGGATTTGATCTGCATCCCTGCATTCACTGATATTATAATAGACGGGGAAGAAAGAACAGCTATCAAGCTGATAGTAGAACCGCGGTAATAAGGTTGCTCTCTTGGATAATCATTGGCCTAAGAACCTGCTTGTAATTCACTTATAAGCGGGTTTTTTTTGTTTTTTAGAAAGGGTGGCGAGAATTTTGGGCATTGTCGACTGTCATTGCGACGTGCTTTCCCGGATATGGGCAAAAAAGGAAGGGTTATTTTGTAACGATGGCCAGTTTGACATCCAGAGGGCCAGGCAATCCGGAGTGATAGTTCAATTCTGTTCGATTTTTGCTCCAGGCACTCCGGACGGCAGTTTGAGGGCCGTCCTCAATCAGATTGACAAATTCTATGTGGAGTACGGTCTTCATTCGGATTTCGTGTATTTGTTGAAGTCGTTTGACGATTTCAGAAACCACCAAGGGAAAGACCAAATAGGGATTATCCTCCACCTCGAAGGGGGAGAAGCCCTAGGTCAAGACCCCGGGCTGCTGCGGGTGTTATACCGGCTCGGATTGAGGAGCATGGGTTTGACCTGGAACCACCGAAATCTATTGGCCGACGGGGTCTTGGACGAAACGAGCGGTGGGGGACTAAGCAGACTGGGCAGGGAAGTTCTCAGGCTGGCTGAGGAACTGGGGATTATAATAGATCTGGCCCACATCGCTCCGCGGGCTTTTTTCGACGTGCTGGAAAAGACTGACAAACCGGTGATGGTCAGTCATGCCAATGTGCGCCGCTTATGCGATCATCCCCGCAACCTGACCGACGAACAGTTGACAAGCCTGGCTCGCCACGGCGGGATAATAGGGTTTACCCTGGTGCCTGAGTTTATCAGTCAGGATCCCGTGTCTGCTTCTCTGGAGCATTTTGTTGACCATCTGGTTTACGCGAGCGAACTCATAGGCGTGGAACACGTAGCCCTCGGATCGGATTTCGACGGAACCGAAGAACCCGTGTTAAAGGATGTATCGGAATGGGGAAAACTCGAAGAGGCTTTGCGGGCTAGAGGATTTTATCCGCCGGAGATCGAAAAAATAACACAAAACAACTCATTGCATTTTCTGGAACAGGTTTTGCGGTAGCTGTTGGTTAGTCTTGTAAGCAAGGGAGAATGTTGGACAGTGTTGGATTTGCACGTACACAGTACTGCTTCAGACGGGTTATTGTCACCGCAGGAGTTGATAGACGAAGCTGTTGCCGCCGGTCTCGAAGGAATGGCTTTGACGGATCATGATACGGTGGGAGGGATAGAAGCGGCCCAAGAGTACGCCCATCGGCGCTACCCGGACTTTTGGTTCATACCTGGGATAGAAATGAATACCGATGTGGGACCGCATGAGGTACATATCTTAGGGTACTTCATTGACCCGACTTATGAGGCGCTTTTGAAGCGATTGGAAGAGATAAGGCAGGAGCGGATTCAGCGAAACTGGAAAATGGTAGGAAAGCTTAATGCGATGGGATATAGGATATCGGCAGACAGAGTGGCGGAACTGGCCCAAGGCGGCGTTGTGGGAAGACCTCACATTGCCCAGGCTTTGGTAGAGAAGGGGTACGTATTTTCGGTCAAAGAGGCTTTTGATAAACTCATTGGACAGGGGAAGCCTGCCTATGTTCCCAGATATAAATTTCTGCCCGAGGAAGCGGTCCAGCTGATAAAAGGAGCAGGCGGGGTGGCGGTGCTGGCTCATCCTGGTCTCGTAGGTAATAAAGAATTGGTTGAAAAAATACTTTCCCTCGACATCGAGGGAATTGAGGTCTACTATCCGGAACATACCGACGAAGACATTAGTCGCTACTTAGAGATGGCCCGAGAACGCGGGCTCTTAATCACAGGGGGATCCGATTACCATGGAACTCCTGGGGAGTATCGAGGCAAGCTGGGGTGCTGCGGCGTATCTCGTTTGACCGCTAATTTGCTTCAAAACAGGGCGGCAAGGTCTAGAACGGCGCAAAAAAATATTAAATTTAGGAAAACGGCAGGAAGGAGTATCGACGAAAAACGCGAATTAAGAGATTTAACTTGAAATTTGCGACAAAAGAAGCAAGTTTTGAGCATCATGTGAATTGTCTTGTAATGCTTTAATTCGGGAAGTTA
>CAYONS010000089.1:0-3220 GCA_964405385.1 uncultured Syntrophothermus sp. | reverse complement strand
GGGTGACATTTTCTCAGAACTATTATGGGGACATTTTCTCAGAACGTTGACAGAATAAGCATTAAGTATACTCAAAAACCTGATACGTGTCAACAAAAGTTATGTCGAAAAATCCGGCAAGCTAGGTTCACCAGGCTGCCTAATATCTATTTCGTGTGCTTGTCGGCAACCTTGCTTGCTCCGCAAGCCTCCGGCTTTATCTTAGCATCGAACCCGCTGCCGACAATCATGCCTATGATCTCCTTGATTAGGTCTCGGGTATCGCCCTTTAGCCCAACATCCAAGTGTATCTCGACTTCGAGATCGTTTCGTCCATGCCGGTTGAGCAAATCCGACAGTCTATCCGCAATAGACAAGCTCAAAGACGCTTCGTAAAATATCCGCTGCCGCAGGCTTGTCATTTTCTGCATATGCTTTTTCGAATAATAGTAGCGAGCCCCTTTGCCTATACGGTGGATAATAACAGCGGTTACAAAGCATGTTGCTTCCCGCAACTGCGAATCCGTACCAACTATCAATTTGTACGGCAGGCTGGTATCTTCAGCCACGTAGTCAAGGATATCTTCCACCACCTGCTCAAGCGACATGCGCCCCCGGCTGGGACTAAAAAAGACCATGGTTATTGCGCCTCCTGTCTGGAAAAAGCATCGGCTATCCTGCCGAATTCCTCGATCTCCAAGGTTTCGGGCCGCCGTTTAGGGTCTACCGACAACCCCGCCAGCTTTTCTGCAGCTTGGGCCTTATCTATACCGAAGAACTCGGACACGATATTATGTACGGTTTTACGTCGTTTCTGAAAAGACTGCTTGACCAGCTTCTCAAAAACCTCTTCATTTTTAATCTCCCATCTCTTCGATCTTCGAGGGGTAATTCGAACAAGAGCTGACTCAACCTCAGGGCGAGGAAAAAAACAATTCGCTGACACCCTGCGCAACATTTGAACCTCTGCCCGGTATTTTATCATCACCGTAAGCATGCCGTAATCCTTCGTTCCCGGAGACGCCAACATACGTTCAGCTACTTCTCTCTGGACCATTAGGACTGCCCAGCGCATAGAAGGAGCAGTAGCAAGCAGATGGAATATTATCGGAGTCGTAATATAATAAGGAAGATTTCCACAAACCTTGTAGCCGGCCTCAGGACCTAGTTGAAACGCTCGTCTTACCTCGCTTTCTATGTCCACCCGAAGCGCATCCTCGAACAAAACCTTAACGTTACTCTTATCCTCCAGAATCTCACCTAAAGGCTGAGACAGACTGCGATCTACTTCAATGGCCAGGACTCCCCTTGCCTCCCTGGCCAGGTAGCCGGTCAGTGCTCCAACCCCAGCTCCTATCTCTACTACGTACTCATCTGGTGTAAGCTCACAAGCTCTAACAATAGCGGTCAATATGTTATGATCCAGCAAGAAATGCTGCCCCAGTCTCTTTTTCGGATGGATGCCGTACTTCGCCAAAACCCTCCTCACCCGAGCGAGGTGAATAGAATCTTCCATTTATCACCTATCCTCTTTTTCATACTATTAGCATTATACTATAATGCTTGCAAATTAAAAGGACCTGGGGTAATTTCCCAGGCCAACCTTTACCGGACAGGTATACGGCGCGACACTTCGGCGATATCCCCTTGCAACCTTGCAACCGGTTCGCCATCAGCCACTTTCTTGGCTATGGACCGAATCTTTGCTACCAGATCCGGATCCGATGTAATTTGAACCCTTTTTATTCTGGTATCGGCTTGGCTCACTCTGCTGGCGACTTCGTCCATAACTTTATGGGCTCGTTGCCTTTCTACGTCCTTGTTCAATACGACGCCCACGATCGCATTGATCCTGTTTCCCTGCCCCTGCAGAATGACAGTGGCGTTGTTCACCCCCTGAACCTTAACCGCCTGGTTAGACAGCTTATCCGCAAGCTGCCGGAATTCCGACATCTCCAGAGACGGAGGCGGAGCCGGTTTCGGTTTTCGTTGCGGCTGCTGACAACCCACGAGCAAACTTGCTATTATTACACCTAACGCGACGAGTTTGAAACCTGGTTTGAAGACCACCGACCTTTCCCCCTTTCACTTCTTACTACTTATTTTTTGGGGAAAAGGTTATTTTTAAACATCGCTATCAAACAGAGTGATTACCGTCTGACCAATGCCCTTCCACGAAAAAAGAGGCATTAACGCCTCTTTTCGCCGCATCACGATCTATTCCAAAACGTAAACCTTTACCGTCCTTCGGCCCCAGGAGCGACACTGGCTCTCTGTTTCCATAAATACGTCAATGCGATTCCCCCTAATATCTCTTCCGCAGTCTGCGGCCCGAGCAAACCCATATCCCTCAATATACAACCTGCTGCCCATCGGTATCACATTCGGGTCTACCGCCACCAGCCCCACTTTTGGGTATGCCCCCGAGGCAGTACGGCGACCCGTATACGTGTAGGCTGTGGCCTCAGCTATCAATGCCCTCTCGAAATCCAGGCGGAGATTCCCACGCGACACCGACGTAATAGTCCCCATGGCTATTACTTGTGGGACCGGATCTTTTACTACATTCCTGGCTATGACCTCTCGTGAGGCCTCTTTGCCATCATGATAAGTAATCTCTATCTTCTCTATCGCCAGACCGTTCTGCCCTCGACGAATCGTCTTGGTCAGGCCTTTTTCCAGCGTATCATCGGTCGTCCTCTGGACGGGATAAGGGATAACGGCATTCTCCGTCATTACTCGACGGGTGACCCTTACCACGCGAATGTCGTGTCCCTTCGTCACAACGACATCAGGTTCAGGGTGTACTATGTCCTCTTTGTTCAATGTTACCCCGCAAGCTTCGAGGGCTTCAGCCACGGTCACCGGCGTGGTCAATACCTGGTAGACCGTCCCATCTGCCAGTATGTTTACCGTAAATGCTCTGATAACTCGAATGTAAGACCCTTTTTCTAACCGGGATTCCAACCCTGGTTCAACCACGTCTTTGGGACCGAGTTGAATCCCTTCTTGTTCCAGAACATCCCTGACCGTGTGCTTGAAGGTTACAGTCTTAATCGACTTCCCGTCAACAGCAATGGTTACATCCTTTTCCAGCCAGAACAAGAGCCCTGCCACAAAAACCGCCATAAAGACCAATGCCAGCCAAAAAGCCAGCTTCCTCTTTCTCAAAAACAGCAAGGGCATCCCTGGTTCAAAAAACCTAACAATACTTGTACATTATCCCGCTTCTTGTTAGGCG
>CAYONS010000088.1:0-3339 GCA_964405385.1 uncultured Syntrophothermus sp. | reverse complement strand
GGTCATCTCCTTTTGCGTTAAGTTTAACCATTTACACAAAACTTTTTACGTTCTCAGTTCTTCCGGTCGAGGGAAACTGTCTAAAGTCCTACTCGACTTGGTAAAAAAATCATATTCGATAATCTGATGACCGTTGGTGGAGTAGGCAAAAGCCAGGCTCAGATCCATCGCGTATTCTT
Organism: uncultured Syntrophothermus sp.; assembly: GCA_964405385.1. Classification (GTDB taxonomy): domain Bacteria; phylum Bacillota; class Syntrophomonadia; order Syntrophomonadales; family Syntrophothermaceae; genus Syntrophothermus. Next base: position 3,160 of record CAYONS010000088.1, on the reverse strand, counting down.
TGGCCTGCTCAAGCCCTGCTTCAGGTGGTTTACTTTCGGCTTCCGCCTCCACCACGGCAATAGGAAAACTTTCGGAAACGCGGAGGAGGTAATCCACTTTACGTGGTTTGCCGCGGCGAACCCGATCACCGACGAGAATAATACGCCCGCGTGTGTACTGGTGGTCTCGATTGTAGTAAAACTCACGAGTGACTTGCTGATCCGTCCAACCGGCAACTTTGAGTTTAGGTTCGATCAGTCTTGCCCGGGTATCCGCTTCATTCATGCCTTCACCCTCATCCGGCACCTATTCCATATTGTGGGCGGATCCTAGAGGGTACCCCCTAGAATCTGTTTTCAAGAGTTGGGAGAGCCAGCGCGTGTCTAGCCACATGTAACTCCGTTCTCACTTAAACAGCTTTCCCAGCGCCCTGTCCACAGCCTTCCCCGAAACCTTGCACTTGCGTGCTGTCTTTTTCGCCACAGCCTGAAAGCAAAATGAAGTCCTGTGCAAAGTGTGCAAGTTTTATACGGCTTCCCATCCCCCCAAGGTGATACTGAGGGCGGCAGAATTGCCGTACTTGTAGTGTATTTAGGCAACAAACAGGCGGCATTCTTCTTACCGTTCCAATTCCCGGTCACCCCTTAGAATCCGATGTCCCGTTTCAAAATCGTAGTAATGCCAAAGGATCTGGTCAATTAGCCATTTCTTAGGTTTTTTGCGATCTCTACTTGGGCCAATAGTGCTGAATATATTACCCAACTCTTCATGTTTCAATCCTTCAAGCAGCCTTTCCGCCTCTTCCCGGCTAATAGTTTTGAGTTTGAGTTTTTCTATGATGTGGGCTGGATCTTCTCGGAGTGGGGGTTCTTTCTTCTTTTGAGCTGTGCTCGCCGATCCCTCGTCCATTAAATTAGCCAGGGTCTTGAACTGTTGGGCTAAGGTCTCCAAGGTTTTCGATATTTCGATAAGTTGGGCTCTTGCTGTTCTCTTGATTTCACCTTCCATTTTTCTTTCCATAAGATTCTGATCCCCTCCCCTAAGGAGCTGTAAGACGGTCGTAGAATTCTTCAGCCACTTCCGCCATGCGTTGCTCGTAGGCGCGGTCGGCGGCGTAGCCCGATACTGCTATGGGTATTTTTTGCGATAGACCCGGCCTTTCGGCAATTCTTGTCGACCTCGGGATTTTCGTCTTGAACACCTTGTCTCCATACTGCATCTCGATCCTTATCATTGTTGTCTCCTCGGCAACCGTTCCGCGTTCCTGTGAGTATAATCGGTTAAATATTATTCCGACCAATTCCGGGACCCTGAATCTTGCCGCCGACCCGGCCATTCCCAATCTTTCGTTTGCATCGTCGAATATCTTACCGATAGCCCTCTGAATATATGATATTCCGACAGTCGAGAGATACTCTGCAAGCGCGACTATAACATAGCCATCACTAGCAAACAAACCGTTCTGAGTAGCCAGATATAGGTTTGGGGGACAGTCAATGAGCACGTAATCGTAGTCCGACTGGAGGTCCTTCAGGGCATCCCTCAAGAATAACTTCGGCTTTAAATCACCGTGACCGAACCTTGTTGCCAGTTCTAAATCTATGCCGAATAACTCAAGACTCGATGGCAACAAGTCAAAATTTTTAAGCTGCCAGTGGTTTACAGGTGCCTTAACCACTATTTGGGACAGGTCGAACACCTCACCTTTTAGACTGGCTGAAAAAAAATTGTAAAGAGAGCCTTTAGTCTCACAGTGTTCCTTCCAGTCCTTCTCCCTCATTAGATAAAGGGTTGCGTTGGTCTGAGGATCAAGATCTATCAATAGAACCCTTTCATTAAACTTAGACGCAAGGGACGCTCCAATCTCCACGCACAAAGTGGTTTTTCCGACGCCGCCCTTAAAGTTGATAAATGAAATCGTTGTGGCCACTTACATCCCTCCCCGAAAACGAACACCCCAAACTCATTTCCACGAACTATGCCAATGATTGATAAGGCTATCCCGAAAACCAACAATGGGTTTTTTCAGCCCCTTTTATTCCAAGTAGGTACCGCTTCCCGCTTTTCGAACGCCAGTGCTTTTTAATCTTCTTCGGCCCGTGACTGAGCAGAGGGTGACGTCCCTCTGGTGGCCGCTTCGTAAATGGGTGATGCTTCATCCTCCTTACTATTGGCGCCCCCATTTATTTAACCCCAGCAGTCCTCCGGCGTGTATCATACCCGCGAGACAGACATAAAGTGCTCATCGCTCCTGAAGATCCTTCCGTTACTCCCACGCAATCTTCTCCACCGCCGCCTCCAGGTCGGCCCTGCCGGGCCTGGTGTACCTGGCCGTGGTGTTCATGTTTTCATGTCCCGCAAGCATTGCTACTCTATCCAACGCTTCCCCCGCGTCCACCAGCATCTTGCAGAATGTGTGCCTTAACCGGTGCGGTGTCGCCTCCACCCCTGCTAATCGGGCGTACTTCGCCAGGGCCTTCTCCGCCGCCCGCCTGGTCATGGGGCCGCCGTTCCTGCCGGGGAAAAGCCACTCCCCCGAAAGGGTTGCCAGGTACTCACCCAGGGTACGCCTTGCCGTAACGTTCAGGGGCACCTCCCGGTACTTGCCGCCCTTGCCATGTCGCACCACCACGTGGCCGGAACGCTCCCGGATAACCACGTCCTGCACCCGCAGGGAAATTGCTTCGGAAACCCGCAGCCCGGTGTGTAAAAGGAGCGTGACCAGGGCCTGGTCTCTCCTGCTCCCGTACTTCTGGACCGCCCGCACCAGGGCGCCCAGCTCTCTCCTGGAAAGCCACTTCGGGGCCGGTTTCTGCTCCGGCAGCCGCTTCACGCCCTCCGTGGGGTCGGCCTGGACGATACCGGCTTCCTTCGCCCAGGCGAAGAAGCTGCCGATGGCGTCCAGGGCGTTGTTCACCGTGGCCGGTTTCCTGTTCCGGTTCTGCAGGAAGCGCCGGTAGTCGGCCACATCCAGGGGAGTGACCGCCGCCGGGTCAGGTTCGCCGTAGGTCTCTTCCACCCACGCGAAGAACCGGCGCAAGTGGCCTAAATATATGGCCGCCGTACCGGGGGAAAGCCCTCTCGCCAGCAGGCTATTTTTGAAACTGGTCAGTATATCCATTCGATGTTTTTTGCAAGAGGGAATTCCCCATTTTTGCAAAGATTTTTCCTCAGGCACCG
>CAYONS010000087.1:0-4503 GCA_964405385.1 uncultured Syntrophothermus sp. | reverse complement strand
ATGGGCAAGTCTCCCGATGTCTTGGAATCTCTTAAAGAAGACTACACCCAATACACCCCGCGCGGGCACTATGTTAAAAGCGAGGAGTTGAAGAACTACTTCAAAACCATGATGTGGTACGGGCGTCTTACTTTCCGCCTGAAAGACCAGGATGAGATTAGGTCTGCCGTGCTCATGACCTTGGCTCTTAACCGGGGAGAGAACCTAAAGAACTGGGAGAACATCTACCGCACAACCGCGTTCTTCGTGGGCAAGAGCGATGACCTGGGTTATTTGGATTTTCAACCGGTACTGGCCGAAGTTTACGGAAACGTGGTCAGCTTGAAGCAGTTGGCGACCGACTCCTCCCAATGGGAACTCTTTATTAAGAAAGCCGCCAAGCTGAATCCCCCGGCCATCAACTCTGTTCCCATCTTTGACGAGACTATCCAACCGGATCGGGAACGGGAGATAAAAGGCTTCCGCTTCATGGGACAGAGGTTTACCCTCGATGCCTCGGTATTCCAGCGCCTGGTTTACCGGGAAGTGAAGGAGAACCCGGACGGACAAAGGAGGGTGCTGCCCAAAGGCCTGGATATTCCGGCGGCGATGGGTTCCGGTGAGTCCTATGCCATTCTGAAAGAAATGGGAGAAACCAGGTACCGCAACTACCCCGAGAACATGGCCAAAATGAGACAGTACATCAAAGGGCTGGATAAAAGCACTTGGACCCAGAACCTTTATTGGAGCTGGCTGTACACCCTCAAGCCTCTCATACAGGAAAAACCCGAAGGTTATCCTTCGTTTATGCGTAACCAGGCCTGGGCGAGGAAAGAGCTGAACACCTATCTCGGGAGTTGGACCGAGCTGAAGCACGATACCATCTTGTACGCCAAACAGGTCTATGCCGAGATGGGGGGAGGCTGGGAACAGGGAGATGACCGGGGCTATGTGGAACCTAACCCCGAAGTCTACGCCCGCCTGGCAGCTCTGACGGCCCTGACCAGAGAAGGTTTACAAAGTCGGGGACTATTAGCAGAAAGGGACAAAGAGAGCCTGAACCGGCTGGAGAAACTGGCTTTGGACCTTAAGGATATATCGGTAAAGGAACTGAATAACGAACCTCTCTCGGAAGCCGATTACGAGCTCATCCGCACTTTCGGCGGACAACTGGAGCATTTCTGGCTGGAAGCTTTGCGGGATGAGGTCGAGAGCCGGTCCCAGATATGGGAGAACCCGGCTCCGGTGGTGGCAGACGTGGCTACGGCCCCTCCCGACCTGGTATTGGAGGAGGGAACGGGCTATATATCAGACATTTACGTTGTCGTCCCCGTGGAAGGGAAGCTCCGCATAGCCCGGGGTGGGGTCTATTCCTACTACGAGTTTCCCTGGTCTGCCGCCGATCGCCTGACCGACCAGAAATGGCAGGAAATACTGCGCTCCGGGAAGGCTCCCGAACCTCCGAAGTGGACCGGGATATTCACCGCCAGAATGGAAGAGTGGCCGATTGTACCGGTTTGGCAGTGAGGACCAGGTTATGGAACATCGAGGGTACCGGAGTTGTTGGAGATGGCTGGGCCTGGCACTTGCGGCCGGGCTTTTTCTTTGGTGGCTGGGTTACTTCTTTGGCATCGACAGGGAAGTGACGGTTAGCGGGAGAGACCTCGACGGCGACGGCGTGCTGGAAACCTATGTACTGAAAGGGCGCATCCTGACCGTCAGCGAGGAAGATAAGCTGATATGGGAGTCGCCGTCGGATTGGAAAGTAGAGGACTTTTTGATAGCCGATGTAACGAATGATGGCCAGGAGGAGCTGGTCATGACGGTGTGGGTGCGGGGCAGGTTCGGGAAGCACAGGCCGTTTTGGGTTTCTGGTGATGATGGTAAATGGTGGAACCACCTTTACCTTTACAGGCTGGTGGGCAACCAGATGAAGCCGGTGTGGATGTCCTCGGGTTTGGAGCGGCCGGTTCTCGAACTGGAAGCGGGAGACGTAGATGGGGACAAGGCCCTTGAAATGATAGTAACCGAATCCCGCTACCGCTGGCTTTCTTATTCTCTCCGCAGATTTCCTTTAGGCCGCGAGCGTTCGGTATGGCGATGGAATGGCTGGGGATTCTCGCGCCTGTGACCCACCGTTTTACCTACCGCCTATGGTCAGAAGTATGTGTTAGTAGCTCATATCATGTGAGACACATTACCCTCACCTATTCGACGACAACCCGAGGTCAACGACAGGAGGATAATGGTACTTTATGTCGAATTTGGGTTACATAGGTTTAACACACGCAGCCGAACGAAGCTTTTGGATACATTGAAAAAGAGAAACCTATAGGTAGATGCGGCCCCAGTCATCAAAATGATAACGCTTAACGGGCTTATTTAACGTTAAAGTCGGGAAGCGGTTGGAGGGGAGGTAATTCTTTTGGCGGTTCTCCCAGAGAAGAGTATCCTGCTCGTCGAGGATTCGGCACTAACCAGGTTTGCAACTCGAAGAGCGTTGGAGGAAAAGGGCTACTTGGTCGATGAGGCCGCGAGCGGTCAGGAAGCGCTGGCTAGGGCGCGGGAAAAGATAAGGCCTTACGATTTGGTGATACTTGATATCCACCTGCCGGGGATGGACGGCCTGACAGTGCTGGACAGTCTTAAACGCCTGCCGGAATACCGACATGTGCCAGTCATGGTGGTTACGGTCGAAAGCAAAGTCACTACAATCAAGCAGGCTATAGAACTGGGAGCAGTGGAATACCTCATCAAGCCGTTTTCGGAGCAGGAGCTGGTACGCCGTGTAAAGAAACTGTTGGGTACTGGTGCCAGGAAAGAAGTTTCACCCCTCGACTTACTTCGAAAAGTGCTAAGAAATGAAATCAACCGGGCAAACAGGGGTGGGTCGAAGGCAACTCTTGTCCTTTATGGAGTTAGGGAAAAACACCATTGCCTTAGTTCTTCCACTAACTGGGAGAGATGGAGCGCAGATAGTCGTGAATAAGCTAGAACTAGCAGGCGTGCTCCAGGGGGTATGGACATGTGGGATCGCAGTGTACCCTGACGATGGAGAGAACGGGGAAGAGCTCTTGGCCAGAGCCGAAGCTTCATTGAGGGAGAAAGCAAAGGAGAAAGCCCCATCCGAACCGAGCTAGCACTCCGTTTTTGTCCGGGAGAAGCGTGTACGTGTATAACAGGATGGAGGCCTGAAGAGATCGGGGTTGCTAACAGTTTCTACTTGCTGTAAGAGTGGTTGCTGACTGCGTTCAATTCCCCTGTCCACAAGCCTTTATCTGTTCCTGGGCCTTAACACCTTTACAACTGTTTTTGCCAGGCAAATTCGATTTGCGTATCTGAATTTTGGGGTTTCAGACCTGTGACGAATAGGAAAATGTGATAGGATAAGAAAAGGCCAGCGACAAGGCACATCCCAAAAGCCCAAAGGTCACGGCAGAAAGGAGACTCTCTCTCCATGAGCAAAATTTTGTTCTACCTTCTCTGGGGCGGCGCAGGAGTTTTAATCCTCCTCATCCTGAGTGTGGTGACAGCAAACATCATGTGGAGGAAAAAGGTAAAAACAGAAGTAAGGAGAAGTGCTATCCAGAGCCGCAAAAAAGGAAGCCGGTGAAGCTGCGACCAGTTCATTAGTAGCAGCGTCAGATCTAGAGGGTCTGCCGGCGAGCGTGCAGAAATGGCTGCAGCGGGCAAACATAGTAGGAAAGCCAAGGATCAGCACTGTATATCTAAAGCAAAAAGGGGTAATCCGCACCCGAGAAGATCAGCCCTGGATGCCGTTTGAAGCTGTGCAGTATTATGTGATCGACGAACCTGCTTATATCTGGAGCGCAAGAGTCAAAGCCGCGTCTCTGATTTGGCTTGTTGGCCGCGACCGCTATCTTGATGGTAAAGGGAATATGCTTATTAAACTCCTCGGACTGAAAACTGTAGCTGATGGAAAAGGAAAGGAAATCGACCAGGGAACCCTGCTCCGGTTTCTCAGTGAAATCATGTGGTTCCCCAGCGCTGCTCTGAGTGAGTACATAAGGTGGGAACCGGTAGACGGAAGCTCTGCCCGAGCCATAATGAGCTACAAAGGCACCACTGCTTCCGGCATTTTTTTCTTTGACAAAGAGGGAGATGTTACCAGGTTTACGGCCCAAAGATACCAGGCAAATGATGATGGTTACTCCCTCCAAAACTGGTCAGGCAGTGTGTTGGATGCCGACTACAGGGAATGCAGCGGCTTGCGGATCCCCGCTAAAGCAGAAGGAACTTGGCACCTGGAAACGGGAGATTTTAGTTACTTCAGGGGGGAAATCATGGAATTCTTAATTAACCCTACTGCTTGACAGACTATTGATACAGGCGATATCCAGATAGGGGCGAGGTAAGTCCTTATAATTGTGTAAAATATGGAGAGCGAAGGCAACGCTGCTGGTTAGCCGGGTAACGGGAGGACAATGGTACCATTACGAAGGAGGGGGACAAAGAAGTCTGGACCGGGCGGCTGCGCGACAGCCGGGGCAAAGAAGTGATGCT
>CAYONS010000086.1:0-4680 GCA_964405385.1 uncultured Syntrophothermus sp. | reverse complement strand
CTTTGCCGGAAAGACGACCCAGAGAGCAAAGGAAAAATTGAGGCCGTCATCAAGTACGCCAAAAGGAACTATGCCCGGTACCGGGTGTTCGATAACATACGAGGCTTCAACGAGGGGTGCATAGAATGGTTGGAACGAACAGGCAATGCCAATATCCACGGGGCGACAAAAAAGGTACCGGCTGAAGTGTTCGCCATGGAAAAAGAACACCTGAAGCCGATACCAGTTCTCATGAATCAACCTGAAAATAGTCTAACAAGACAAGTGCGCAAAGACAATACCATAATTTATCAGAGCAACAGGTATACAGTGCCTTTAGGCACGTACCGTCCCGGCCGGCAAGTAATCTTAAAGGAGAAGGGAGAGACGATTGAGATAATTGACGAAGAAACCGGGGAGGTGCTGGCTCAGCACCGATTGTGTGTAGATAAAGGCCGGTTGATCGCCAACAACAACCACCGGCGGGACCGTTCCCAGGGCATAGACCAGATGCGCACACAGGCCCTCGTGCCCCTGGGCGAAACCGAATCCGCACGGCTCTTCCTGGACGGTATTAGAAAAGAAAAGCCCCGCTACACCAGAGACCAGTACCAGCTTATTCTATCCACGGTACAAAAGCACAGTCCATCATCGATAGCAGAAGCCGTCGATTACTGTGCCCAAAAAGGCCTGTACAGTGCCGTCCAATTTAGAACCGCAGTCGAATACTTTGAAAGCGACCGAGCACACGAGCCTGGTTGTGCTCTCGAACCAACCTGCATTCCTCCAGCCTGCCGGATAAAGACAGAAGTCAGAAAGATCAGTGAATACGCAGCCATATATGGAGGGATGCATGATTGAACAAGATGGACGAAACCAAGGGATATATGCGGAGCTTGAACCTTTTGTGGGGGAGGGACAACCTCGAGAAAGTCGTAGAAAGAGCTAGCAACAGGAACTCGTCTTATCTGGATTTTATCCATGAGCTACTGAAGGGGGAAATGGCATATCACCAACGAAAAGCCGAGGAACGTCGGACGAAACGAGCGGGTTTCCCGTTTGTAAAGACCGTGGACGATTTCGACTTCGGATTCCAGCGATCCATTACTCGAAAACAGGTCAATCAACTGCTGGAGATGCAGTGGATAGAGAAAGCGTACAACCTCGTATTTCTGGGGCCTCCGGGCGTTGGGAAGACCCACTTGGCAGTGGCCATAGGGATGGAAGCAGCAAGAAAAGGTTATCGGGTAAGCTTTACGAGCATGGAAGAACTCATCAAGCATTTGAAGACGGAACCGACGGCAAGCCGGAGCCGGCAGATCATAAAACGAATTAAGGCATCGGATTTGGTGATAATCGACGAGATAGGATTCATGCCTATTTCCCGTCAAGAGGCCAACCTGTTCTTTCAGCTGGTGAGCAGTTGCTATGAGAGAACATCTCTCATCATCACATCCAACAAGGGATTCGAAGACTGGGCAGAGCTTCTGGGAGACGTGGTCATTGCAACAGCAGTCCTCGATCGCATTGCTCACCACAGCGAGATTTTCAATATGACCGGTGACAGCTACCGGCTAAAGCACAGGGATACGATACTAAAGTAGCTGTGACTGGTGAACCGCACCTCTTTATTGGAACTTTTCTTCCAAAATGTGCGCAAAATTATTGGCCAAAATTTGTGGAAAGTACTTGACCGCTTACAACAAGTATACTGGGAATAACCTACTGGTAACTCGTGGTTTTCATTCTCTAGTGGTGACACCATAAAAACACTGTGCGCCAGGAGTGTTAGATGGGCGAGCGACGTATGACGAGCTCCGGTATTCAATTAGACCTTGTTCTTTTCTTGTCATGGAAAGACGTATGGATTTGCGTGCACGGTGCCTGTAAGATATAATGTTGTCAGCAGGTGATGAACATCCACGGCAGCAATTGATTTCCAAGAAGATTCATGGTTTTAGCGGCAATGTTTTAGGGTGATGGGGCTCACCCCGCTTTAAGCGAAACGGCCTTGGCTAATAGCTCCTGTCTGCAGCGTGTCTGGACAGGGGCTTTGTTTTTGGGGATTATTCTCACTGAGAGGGGGAAGCGAGTCACGTGTCGACAACCGGCTTATCCGAGATGGTGCAGTATCTGGAAAGTCTGCAGACCCGCATCGATCAAGCCACGGCCCTGGCCCTCGAGGCACTCAAAGACAAAATGAAGAAGAACTATTTCAACCTGGCTATTCTGGGACAGCAGAAGAGAGGTAAATCTACACTGGTCAACGCCATTTTGGGGCAGCCTGTGCTGCCGATGGCTGTAACCCCTGCGACTTCGGTCATAACGGTGGTTGAGTACGGCACTGCGCCCACGGTCACCATCATTCATGAGAACGGCGAACGGCGCCAAGTCGGGGTGGAGGACCTGGCCGATTACATTACCGAAGAGAAGAATCCCTGTAACGAAAGACAGGTGGCCGTCGCTCACATAACCTTCCCTTCGGAGTTTCTGTCGCGCGGTATCCGCCTGGTGGACACCCCTGGCGTCGGCTCTATTTTTGAACACAACACCCAGACTGCTTACGGCTACCTGCCCCATATAGACGCCGCTTTGTTCGTCTTCTCCGTTGACACGCCGGTGGCTGTGGAGGAGATAAAATACCTGCGCGACGTTCGCGAACAGGTGCCCATGATCTACTTTATTCTGAATAAGGCCGACTTCTATTCCGACCATGAAGTGAAAAAGCTCGTGGAATTCACCCGGGCCGCCCTGCAAAAGGAGTTGGGTCAAGAGGTGGACATATTTCCTTTGTCCGCTCTCATGGCTCTGGAAGCACAGGAGAAAGGGGACTTCAAGAAACTTGAGGAGAGCGGATTTATTGCCCTCAATGAAGCTGTTTTGAAGTACTTTTACGAACATAAAGACCGCTTGATGGAAATAGCTTTGAGGAATAAACTGGGGAACCTCCTGGTGCAGGTATCCACTGTGCTGCGGTTAGAGAGGCAGGCGCTGGACCTTTCCGCAGAGGAACTACAGGCGAGGATACAGAGTTACACCGAATTCCTCAACACCGTCGACAGGGAGATCCGCGACGTGGCCGTGCTTTTGGACGGGGAGGTCGAGAGGATTCTGGAGGAACTGGATGAAAAATTCGCCAAAGACAAAAGCGCCCTGGAAAACAGTCTGACGGTGATGCTTGAAAATTGGTACAGGGAGAATTCGGGATTGAAGACGAGGATCTTTGCCCGGGCCATCGAACGCGAGGCCCTGAACAATCTAAGTTCCCTTTTTGAAAAATGGAGACAGGAGACGGACCGGGAAGTGGCGGAAAAATTCGGGGAGGCCCAGGACCGGTTCCTGTCGAGGCTTGACGACATCGTCGCCCGTATCCTGGGTAAAGCTTGTGAGGTATTCGGCATCGATTACACCGGGGAAAGATTCAAAGTGGAGGTCACCGGAAGATCCGAATTTTATTATAAGGTGGGGCTGGATCCCCTGATGCTCGAGATTTCGCCTCGAACTTTTTCCGGGTTGCTGCCGCGGCGGATACTGAACCGCCTTATCTGGCAGGGGATGGCAAAGGACATTCCTCAGGATGTCGACCGGAACTACGGCCGGATGAGGTATGACTTTTTAACCCGGCTGCGCCAGCCGGCTCTGGAATTAAAATCTCTTTTAAAAGAAGAAACGGAACAAACCAAGCAGTCGGTGAAGGCGAGTATAGAACAGGCCCTTGACACAAAGGCCAAAGGGGACGAGGATACGGCGCAGCGCAAGGCAGAGATCGAAAGGCACCTGACTCGAATTGAGGGTTATCTTGCCGAGTTGAGGCAAGCTGCCGACCGGCCACTTGCCGATGCCGGATGACGACAAGAATCTTATCATGAACTAGTACAAAGCATTGCAAAAGAGAACCGGAGCAAGTATAATAAAGAGCGCGAGCGGGTGTAGCTCAATGGTAGAGCCCCAGCCTTCCAAGCTGGTTGCGTGGGTTCGATTCCCATCACCCGCTCCATATATTACTGCGCTTCCAATGACCGGCAGCATGACGGAAAAGCTGCCTGTGGAAGCAGGAACGATGTGAAGTTGTTTTGTCAAGTCCCTGTAGCTCAGCAGGATAGAGCAACGGACTTCTAATCCGTAGGTCGGGGGTTCGAATCCCTCCAGGGACGCCATCGCTAAAAATCGGTTTTGTGCATTTCAGCACAAGCAAAAAATTGACCGAGACCGCTGTTCTTAACGGCAGCCTTCAGGGACAGCTCCGATGGTGAAAGGAGCTGTTTTTTAATGCCTGTCGTTAAGCTGTCAAAACTGTCCTTAACCCTTCCCTGGGATGAGGCCTTGCAGGAATTCATCCTCACCAAGCAGGCCGAGGGCAAGGCTTCCCGCACCCTGAAAGACTACCGCACCCACGTTACCGCCTTCTTCACCCAACACGCCGAAGCCTGGCCTGACTACCACAGGCTGAAGAAAGCCGTCAGGGAACACTTCGCGAACCTCGCCGACAAGAGCAAGGCCACCTACAACCTGAGGAGGCAGAACCTGAAGGCCTGCTTCGCCTGGTGTGTTTGCGAAGGCTACCTGGTCGGAAACCCGCTGGATGGCATACCGAAACGGAAGGACAACGGCAAGCCCAGGAGCCTGGATGAGGAAGCCGTTAAGACCGTCCTCTCCCTGGTGGATACCTCCACCTATACAGGCCTCCGAGACTATGCCTTA
>CAYONS010000085.1:0-5131 GCA_964405385.1 uncultured Syntrophothermus sp. | reverse complement strand
AGCAAGTTTTGAGCATCATGTGAATTGTCTTGTAATGCTTTAATTCGGGAAGTTACGGGGGGGAGATTTTAGTGACCGGGATAGGCATTATCGGAGGAGGCAAAGGAGGCACATCGGTTCTCAAGGCCTTTTTGGGAATTGAAGCGTTCAGGGTTATCGGGGTGTGCGACGTTAACCCCTATGCGCCTGCGCTGCAGCTGGCGAGAGAAGAAGGGATTCCCGTTTACACGGACATGGAGACACTTCTCAAACAGCCCGGGCTCGACGTAGTGATTGAAGCTACGGGGAGCGAAAAAGTGCGGCAGATGATCTATGAAAAGAAGAGCCCGGCCTGCGAAGTCATCGACTCTAACATAGCCAACCTCTTGATGACCTTGACCGAAGCTCATGAAGAAATAGTGAGAAAAGCAAACAGCAAGAAGGAAGCTTTCAAGACTTCAGCGCCGTTTTTGACTCAGACCTACGAAGGCGGGGTAGTTTATTTTACCACGGATTTGGACAAGTACGATTTTGTCATGGCAAAAGATTTGGATATTCCTGGGGTCAAGGAAGGAGAAAGGATTCTTAAAGGGGGGTACGTTGAGCAGTGCATCACCACCGCAAGGCAGGTCAAAGGTGTGGTAGATGCCAAGGTTTACGGAATCCCTCTGAAGATATGGGTAAATCCCCTTTTCGCCGATGATGGGTCGGATCGGGTAGTCGGTACCTATGGGGTCATGATACCGAAGATTCACCCTGTGGCCCAGGCTTTTGATATTTTGGCTCCTATCGTTATCCAGTCCAATGTCGAAGGTGCTCAGGTAATGATGACCGACCTAGAGAAGATAACCCACAGCATGTCCAGCGATAAGTTCAGCATCAAGGAAATGACTGTGGGAACCCCTATTAGGGAAGGGGATGCTGGCTGGAGGGTAATAAAAGCCAGGTCTACCATTGTGCACGAGGTATCCACCAAGAAGTACGGCAATTTCCGCATAATTGGAATTCCTCTCTTCGACGAGGAAACCGGCGAATTGGTGGGAACTTTTGGCATAGCGACACCGCGAATGCTGGCCCATAACTTGAGAGAGATGGCGGCCAGCCTTAAGAACAGTGTTCAAGAGATTGCCAGCGTAATGGAGGAGATAGCGGCATCAGCCAGCGAGATAAATGTGAACGAGAGCAACCTGGCGGAAACCATACGAGAGGTGCAGGGCATATCGGGACAGATCAACGAGATACTGAACTTCATTCGCAGCGTAGCCGACCAGACCAAGATGCTGGGACTGAATGCGGCCATAGAAGCGGCGCGGGCCGGCGAGCATGGGCGCGGCTTCGGCGTCGTGGCCGAAGAGATAAGAAAACTTTCAGACCAATCGAAGGAAACGGCAGAGCAGATAAGGAAACTGACCCGGGAGATAGAGGAGAAGGTGGCGAAGGCTGGAGAGGCTTCGATAAACAGCGTCAAGCAGAGCCAGGAGCAGGCCGCAGCTACTGAGGAAGTCACGGCATCGGTGATGGAGATGGCCAACATGGCGGAAAAACTGACAGAACTGGCCAAATCTCTGTAATTCTGCCCGGGGTAGGCACCAAAGATTCGCAGGACGAAGAGGGCCTCGATCGAGGCCCTCTTTAATTTTTGCCCGCAGGCGGTGACTTTGTGCGCATAAATAGGACTTTTAGCCTATTTTAGGTTCAATACTGAAGATTAAGCAGGATTTGGGGAGGCGATAGCGAATTGCAAGTGTGTAACAACAGGAGAAAGGAACTACGCGCTATGAAAAAATTATTCCTAGGATTGACAATCGTTTTAGCTTTGAATCTAAGCGTGACCGCGTCGGTTTTTGCCAGCGAGTATTATGTAGTAAAGCAGGGCGATTCTTTGTGGTCCATAGCTAAGAGGAATGGGACTACAGTTGAAAGAATCGCCTCTTTGAACAACTTAACATCGGACAAACTGCAGATAGGCGACAAACTGTTATTACCATCGGCAACCAGTACAAGCTCTGCGCCAGCTAGAAAAGAACCCATAAGTCGCGGGAATACGGTGTCGGCTTCGAGCGAAGCTTACATAGTCGAGAAAGGCGATTCGTTGTGGTCGATAGCACGACGCTACGGAATGACGGTTAAGGAGCTAATGGAGATAAACGGCCTGACATCGGACAAGATACGGCCTGGGGACAAGCTTTTGCTCAGACGAAGTGCAAACAACACCGTTGCTTCGTCATCTGATGTTCAGTCATTGCGCCGGCAGGTCCTCCCCGCACGCAGTCTGGAAGCCGATGCGGCTTGGGCCCGTGGTATCATTGGCACAGCCAAGCAATATTTAGGGGCCCCTTACCGGTACGGGGGTACCGCCCCATCCGGTTTCGATTGCTCCGGCTTCGTCATGTACGTTTTCGGACAACACGGGATGAGCTTGCCTCACAGTTCAAGGGCACAGTTCGACACAGGAGTTCCAGTCGACAGGTCTGAGCTCAGTCCTGGTGACCTTGTGTTCTTTATGACCGGAGGATCAAGCCGCATCAATCACGTAGGCATCTACATCGGAGACGGCAGCTTTATCCATGCCAGCACCAACAAAGGTATCACGATAACGAGTCTTGCCGATGATACCTACGCTTCTCAGTATGTTGGAGCAAGGAGAGTATCGCCTTGAGCAGTACCGACAAGAGCACGAGATGCGACAAGATGTGGGCCACACTCACGGAGTGTGGTTTTTTGTTACAGGGGATAGAAGTTCGAAGAGATGATTCATTTTGGCCATCTCAGGGAAAACTATCCTTGAAAGGGGGTAGTTTTGTGCAGACGGAAGAAAGGACTGGGGACGGGAAAGGTAGGTATCCTCCTTGGAGCATGCGCCCTTCCCTGAAAGAAATGGCAGAGGAACTCGGTATAGATCATGATGAGTTGGTAGCATGTTTCAAGAGGGATATTTCGAGTAGAAAAATAGCAGACAAATTCGGTATCACACCGCAAACAGCAGAAATTCTTAAAGAGCACTTTGTAAAATATGGGATAGGATCTGTGATGGGCGGCGACTAAGTTGCCGCCTCGGTTTTTTATGGGCAGGATGGTGGTTGACAACTGTGTTATAATATAACACAAACTTCAGGAAGGAAGGGCTGAGATGATGGACAGGTTTATGAAAGAGGGGCTTACGTTTGACGATGTTCTTCTGGTGCCGGGGCCTTCCGAGGTTTTGCCGAGGGACGTAGATGTCTCCACGCGACTGACCCGAACCCTCAGACTCAACATTCCCATCATGAGTGCGGGTATGGATACGGTTACCGATGCCCGGATGGCGATTGCAGTTGCCCGGGAAGGTGGCATAGGCGTTATTCATAAGAATATGTCGATTGAAGCCCAAGCCAAGGCTGTTGACCGCGTTAAGAGATCCGAGCACGGTGTCATAAGCGATCCTTTCTCCCTTTCTCCCCGAGACAAAGTTCGAGATGCCATACGCATCATGGAAGAGTATCACATTTCCGGGGTACCCATAACCGAAGGCGAGCGCTTGGTCGGGATAATCACCAACCGCGATATAAGGTTCGAAGACGACTGGGACCAAGAAATCGGCGACGTGATGACCAAAGAAAACCTGATTACTGCTCCTGTAGGCACGACCCTGCAAGAAGCCCGGGAAATCCTGCGGAGACACAAGGTGGAAAAGCTTCCACTCGTGGACGATAATTTCAATCTAAAGGGCTTGATTACCATCAAGGATATAGAAAAAGCCCGGAAGTACCCTAACTCGGCTAAGGATTCCCGAGGCAGGTTGCTGGCTGCTGCGGCAGTGGGGGTAAGCGGCGACACGATGGAACGGGTTGAGGCTTTATACAGAGCTGGGGTTGACCTAATAGTGGTAGATACTGCGCATGGACACTCCCGCGGGGTCATAGAGACGGTCAAGGCCATCAAACGAGCTTGGCCGGAACTTCAAGTCATGGCTGGAAACGTAGCCACAGCCGAAGGCACTGAGGACCTCATCAAAGCGGGTGCAGACGCGGTCAAAGTGGGCATAGGCCCCGGTTCCATATGTACTACCAGGGTCGTAGCCGGCATCGGGGTTCCTCAGATAACTGCTGTATACGATTGTTACCAGGCCGCGCGTAAGTACGACATACCGATTGTAGCCGACGGCGGTATCAAATATTCAGGTGATATTACGAAAGCTCTGGCCGCCGGTGCCGATGTAGTGATGCTGGGTAACCTTTTGGCAGGCACTGAAGAAAGCCCGGGCGAGATTATAATATTGCAGGGAAGGAGCTATAAGGTCTACCGGGGCATGGGGTCTTTAGGAGCTATGGTCCAAGGGAGCAGCGACCGCTATTTCCAAGAAAACGAACCGAAGTTGGTACCCGAAGGAATAGAAGGGCGGGTGCCTTATAAGGGTCCGGTGTCCGAAACCATATTCCAATTGGTGGGCGGACTGAAAGCCGGGATGGGATACTGTGGGGTAAGAAATATCGAGGAACTGAAAACGAAGACCCGCTTTATCCGTATAACCAATGCCGGTTTAGTGGAAAGCCATCCCCATGATGTCATAATTACTCAGGAAGCCCCTAATTACAAAGTGTAGCTATTTACAGATGAGCCACAGATGCCCAGACGGCTACAAGCGCAGTATGTAGGGACTCGTGTACTTAGGGAGAGTGGGTTTATGTATCACGAAACCGTCCTGACCGTCAGGTATGTGGAGACGGACAAGTTCGGCATCGCCCATCATTCGAATCATATTATCTGGTTTGAAGTGGCTCGGACTGAGCTTTTAAGAGACATGGGGATTTCTTACAGCGAAATGGAGGCCCGAGGGGTGTCATGCCCTCTGCTGGAAGTCAGTTGCCGTTATGGTCACCCTGCGCGCTTTGAAGACACCTTGATAGTTAGAACCGGGATTGCAGCTATGAGCCCGGTGAAGATAAGATTCTCTTACGAGATAGTTGAGGCCAAACACGGTTCCAGGATAGCCAGCGGCGAGACCCTGCACGCGTTCGTCGATGCTGAAACAGGTCGGCCCGTGCGCCTCAACCGCTTTCGGCCAGAGATGTGGAATGAGTTGGTACGACGCGGTCAACTTTATCGTACCGGGGCGGGGGAGGTATGAAGCAGCTAAAAACAGATTAATACGTATTAACAAAAGATAACAAAA
>CAYONS010000084.1:0-5246 GCA_964405385.1 uncultured Syntrophothermus sp. | reverse complement strand
CTTGTGGAGGAAAACAAAAATGACTCAACACAAATTCACGAATTGGGTTGAAGTCGATGTCCGTACCGGCCAACCTTTATCTAACCACCGTGCTTTAATAGGTAAAACTTACTTTGACAGAAATGGCGGCATTATAGAGGTCGTTGATATTTGCTGCCTTTTTCCTTCAACTCACGTCGTTGTTGAACGAAAAGCAACCAAAGAACGCTGGAGCGTTGCTGTTGAAAGAATAATAGAATTAGTTGATTAACGTCTTTTGGCGCCGCTACCTAGCTTCGGGCGGCGTGAATTTTTTTCTTAAGATATTACTCACTTTGGTGTTACCCCTCGTTTTGCCCAATCATTCTTAAGCGGCGTGACGTTGCTTCTCGGGTTATCCTTATGTTTCCATATTACCCTGGGATGATGGACTATGGTGCCGTAATGGGCGGTCATCTCTTGGTAGGTGGGGTTGATGTCGGGCTCGTAGTGAGAGGGATGGGTAACGGCGATTGAGGTTGTCGCAGACAATGACCTCAGGTACCCCGCCAAAGAACTCTAGAGCTTGGCAGTGGGCCGGGGTCCAGGAGGCTAAGTCTTGCGACCAGCTGGCCTCAGCCCTAGGTGTAGTTGCTAGCCCCGAGCACGGCCATGAAAATCTGGGCTGCGCTGATTACCACATAACTCCATATCGGGTTCTGGCCGAAGAGAACTATCTTTGCCGCGTACACTCGGGTAAAGGAGCGCCTCCAGCCTGTCTCGCTTAGGTTCTCCGACAGCGGCCAGGTGAGATTAGCTGCCTCAGCGCGATTTGTTACGGTGCTGTGCGCTATGGACAGGCTGCGGGCAATCTGACGCTTTCCTACATCGTGCAGTCGAAGGGTATGTTTGATCTTGCGCATGGATACCCTCCTGTTCGCCACGGCCTTTGACCCCTTCCCTTGAGTTTGCTTCTTACCAGGTTCTGGGGTGAGGAGAAAAAGTCCTGCCGAGTGGTGCCTGGCACCGCTCTAACCTAGCCGACTAGGCAGAGAGGACGATTTGACCGGAACAGTTGTCGATTTCACCGGAATGAGTGGACGATTTGCTTCGGATCAGTGATCGGTTTACTCCGGAACGGGTGGCCGGTTGCTCCGGAACGACTAGAGGATGTGAATCTGAATGAGCGGACGATTTTGGCCGGAATACGCAACTGACAAATGAGAAAGGAAGAAGGCATCTTGAATAATACATTGCCTGGGCGAAGGCGAAAGCGGATTAGCTTAATCCACTGATTAACAGGGAACACCTAATATTAGGGTTAAGGCCCAACAAAGCTTCCACAGACCACGCTTTCGGTATGCAGGCGCCGTCTTGTTGAACCGAGTGCCTCAAGCAGGTCCAATTGCTCGCACTTTGATTAACTACTCGGGTATGGAAACATAATAACTGACTTGGTTTCGCAGGGAGCGCCCTGCTTTTCTTATAACTCCACATTTTGTATCTTTTAACGAGCACTCTTTTTGCACGTTCGGTAGGAGGGTCTCAGCATTACAATTGCATCTCTGCGTATCTTTCGTAATCAGTCCGTTGCCATCCTGATAATTATCGCACACTTCAATTGTACATTTATCTAATGTTGTTATCTATCCTGCACGAATCCCCTCCTTTAGACCGAACGCCGTTCCCCCGACTCAAGAAATGCGCTAATCTTTTGAGATTAGTGTCCCGTATGCCCTTGTTTGATAAAAACCCTTCTGGAGGAGGAATGCATTGATGGTTAACTGGGCTTGCCGAGGGCATCAAGCTTGATACTAGACACTATGGATGCGACAACGTGGTGCGTACTGCCCTGCAATTTTGCTACAGAGAAGTGACAGAAATGGCGTTGACATCAATTGGTAGTTGTAGTATTATACTGGTGGAAGGTGGTAAATATGGGAGCAAGATTTGAGTGGTTTAATCCTTCTCTTGGTGCCCCCATCGTATCGGTGGCGGAATATGGTCTAACCTTCAATAGGGCCGCCACGGAAATGCTTGGGAAACCCGACAAGATCATGCTCGGATTTGATAAAGACAATCGGCTTATCGCTGTAAAACCACTTTCAAAGGACGATGCGGATGCGAAGAGTTACGGTATAGCCTTCGCCAGGAAGGAACGTGACGGTTATGTACGGATAGCCAGTAAGGACTTTATCCGGTTTATCCTAAGGTATTGCCCGGAACTGAAGCTAGACAAGACGGTGAGATGCCTAGCAAGATGGGATGACACAGAAGGGTTAATGCTTGTAGATGTAAAAAATCCGCTTGATGCACCAGCGGATGAAGAATAGGCCAACATCTATTCCCGTACGGGGCTGGGCTGAATAGCAGTCTGAGGGGTTGCAACGAACCGGTTAGGAGGTGATTCTAGGAGTGTAAGTAATATTGAAATAGGACGCAAACAGGGGTGATGGTGCGGAGCATAATGATGCAAAGAAGCCGTGTAACTGCCACTTGCACGACTCATCAAAAGGGTAACGTCTTAGGGAAAAGTTAACTTTTGTTTCTCCGGGAAGTCGCCCAATAAGCGTCAACAAAGGCTCCACCCCTTTGTGACGTCCGGTTTTGGGATTCTGTTTTAGCTTGTTATAAAAATACTACTTTCGTTGCCAAAGCTAAAAATCCTGCTGCCTCCACAATCGTGTATTGAAAAAACTATCTTCGGAAAGTGAGTGAAGCCTTATGCCTTATACCTTAAATAACCCTAACGAAAAAGGAAATCGGCCTGCAGATCATCCCGTAGACCCGGAGCGGCGACCTGTAGATCCACCTGGTCCTCCTCCGGAGCGGCCACCACGACGCGACCGGGACGACCGTCCACCGCAGCCGGATCGTCGTCACGGGTGAAGGCCAATGAGTAAGGACTATGTACCTTGGTATTCGCGGTACCCGGAGCGTTTTGAAGAAGAAGTTGCTGATATGGCTAAGCGGGGCTTCGTTCTCAAGGACGAAGCCCTAAACCGAGAAAAACGTGTTGTGTTTGTCGGGAATTCATCTGTAGAGCCTGAGCGACAACTGCGAGTGGAGTATCCTGGAGCCTTTCCTTCAATGCCTCCTAAGGTCTACGCTTCAGGAAAGCTTATTCCACGGCATCATCATCCTGTAACTGGGGAGATCTGTCTATTTGGCCCCGGGCAAACTAGGTGGAGTGCAGCACGGTCGGGTGCAGAAGCCGTAGATGAAGCCGAAGAAGTGATCCGAATGTTTTCTGCTGGTTCGTCGGCGGTAATGCTTGATGAGGTTCCTGAGCCTGCCTCGGCTTTATATCCCTATAAGGAAGATGCAGCCATTCTCGTTCCTCCTGGAGTGGCCACACCACCCGTTACTGCGCCTAGTTACTTGAAAGGTTCTTTTCGAGTGCGTTTTCGACCTGTTAATGGGCGAGGGATAATTCTAAATGCCCGCTTACAAGAGTGGTACGGTCGAGCAGATGCCCCCTTCAATCAATGGTGCAGTGGGGGGCAAGAAGAGAATGGTCACCTAGTATGGTGTCCTAACCCGTTGCCCATCCTGAGGGGACCTTACGATTTGAAGGAGTTGCTTCGGGAACTCAGTTTAGAGCGCAGAAATTGGATGGCATTAATCTTTCCTGAGCAATCGGGGAACACATCTGGACGCCGCCTTGGGTGGGTAGTGCTCCGCACTTTCGCTAACGGTACTTTTCACTATGTCAGGACTTTCCCATATCGTCGTAATGAACGTATGGCGAGAGTTCCTGGCCTTGATGGGTTGGCCTCGAAGAAAGTCCTCTTCATTGGTTGCGGTTGCATGGGCTCTAAAATCGCCGTTGCTTTGGCTGCCACAGGAGTCCAGCACTTTACGTTAGTAGATCCAGATATTATGAAACCGGACAATTCAGTGCGTCATGAGGTGGGGGTCGACGGGTACGGAGACCCTAAGGTTAATGCTCTAGCGCTGCGGTTGTCCCAAATCAATCCGCTAATTACCATCAAGGGTCTGAAAATGAGAATCGGGGACATACCTTCCGGTGCAGAGGAAAAGGTTGTTGTTGACCTCATTTCTTCTGCAGATTTAGTCGTCGAGACAACAGGCTCTCATGGAGTTAGCCGGTGGGTGAATGACATCTGTCATTATCTCGCGGTACCTTCCCTATATGCGACTGTGACAAACGGCGCCTGGGGCGGAGAGATTGTGCGGGTAATTCCCGGCCGAACGGCCTGTTGGCAATGCTGGTACCAGCAGTACGAGCTAGATCGGCCACCGAGCGCTCCTGCCCCCGAGGTGGGTTTCTTCGCTCCTGGATGTGATCAGCCTACTTTTACTGGGACAACCTACGAAGTTGGGATCGTAGCTAACCTGGCTGCATGGGTAGCAGTCGAAACGCTACTTCGCAATGAACCAGGCCGGAAAGACTTCCGTGGTAACTATATCCGGTGGTCTGCGCGCACCAGTGAAGGTGTACCAGACCTTGCTCCGGCGGTTCTAGAAATCCACAAACGGCCGGGATGCCCGGTGTGTAATCCCTTATGATATACCGACACGTTTTCATCCTTAGCAGCGCATTGGACACGATACGTCAAGAAGTGCGGCGTACGCCATTTTTGAAAGAAACAGGTGGTCCGCTGGTTGGTTACATTTCCACTGACGAGGCTGTTGTTGTTACACATGCGGCCGGTCCAGGGCCACGAGGAAAACGAGGTTACTTCAGCGTCTTAATCGATGGTCGCTACGCCACGCAGTTTTGCAACCAGGTTGAGCAGCAGTCCAATGGCCGCTTTTACTACGTAGGAGATTGGCACTGCCATCCAGGATGGTCATTACGACCTAGCCGTGAGGACGTGAAAGCCATGCGCGTCATGGCTGCCTATGTAGGCTGCCCTATCAAGCACCCTATTTCGGTGATCTACTGCTATTATTTAGAAGAGTATCGGGCATACACGTTAAACTCTTCCGGACAGCTTGAACCAACTCCGGTAAGTGAGCTGGCCGAAGTTCCTTGTACAAGAGGGTAACTGTTTAGCCCTGATCCTAAACACCATAGCGGTCTTAATTCTAAATTGAGCGTTGACATGCTGAACCACAGCTATCAACGCTTTCTTTTTCGTCTCGGGCCAAGAAACACAACTCCCTTTACCTTCGTAGGACATTCGCATAATACTCATTATCCGACCTTTTTATCTCGAATTTAGCGGATTAACGAGCCTCTATCCGGGGGTCTAAGCTTATTCATGCCGGTTTGAGGGTATCGGAAGTATGCGCTCTTACCCTCGATGATATAGTCCTTG
>CAYONS010000083.1:0-5485 GCA_964405385.1 uncultured Syntrophothermus sp. | reverse complement strand
ATATGCTTTTTGTTATCTTTTGTTAATATGTATTAATCAGTTTTTAGCTGCTTCACGCCTCCCCGTTCGTCTCCCCTTCCAGATCCAGACGGTATTCACCGGGTGCGGCCAACATCTGTCCTACTCCTTGCCAGAACCCAGCCGCTTTCCCCAATCCCATAACTACTTGCACGCACTGGTAGTTCTTCAAAAAAGTAAGCTCAAAAACGTCCGCCGAATACGCTCCCCGCATCATCAGCCCGCGGAAATCATCCGGGTAAAGTTTACACTGTTTTCCCCTTTTCAGATACAGCTCTTCATAAAGCTGTCGAAACGATTTGATTTCTTCATCCCAGTCCAGCACCACCCGACACCGGTCCTCATTTGCGCTGCTGAAAAATGTCAGGGACAGCTCGTTCTCCCCATCAAAACGGAGCACAACCATTTTCACCTGGTCGTTACCGAAATTGTCCCAGTTGTTTTTGCCCTCATAAAGCTGCAATCCTTCTCACTCCTCGTCTCCGGGCTTTTTTCTAGTCCCTTTGAGTCCTATGCCGATAACCGTCATATACAGCAAAAAGGCGGCCAGCAAAGTCAGTAGTACGTCCTTAATGGTTATATCCATGATCAAACACCTCTAATCAAGTATCTGCTGAATAGTGAGGCTCCGCTCAACCGACAGGTCGTAGAACTTGTCCCCGGCCAACACAAGCGGCCGGGTCGGGTTCGCGCGGTTTAACAGTATTACTTCCGCCACCTCCCCGTTGGACAAGAGCACCTTCTGCCCTATAAAGAAATCTGCCACCCGGTCGTAAAAGACTTTACATATCTCGGGATCCACCCTGCCGAAAGACTCGTTCCAGAGCTCGTCTGCTGCCCGGTAAGGGGTCTGCTTCGGAGCATAGATCCGTTCTGACGTTATGGCATCGTATATGTCGACCACCATAACTACCCTTGCCATAAACCCTATCCTGTCACCGGTTAAACCCAGAGGATACCCGCTTCCGTCCAGCCTTTCGTGGTGTTTCAAGACTGCCTCGGCTATTGCGGGCGAAACCCAGTCATGCTCCAACAGCAGGTTGTACCCGAGAATCGGGTGTTTTTTTATCTGTTCAAACTCTTCCGCCGTCAAAGGCCCTGGCTTTGTCAGTATCTCGTGAGGGATAAACACTTTGCCGATGTCGTGAAGTATACCTGCTGTTCCCATCAGTTTGATGGTCTCCTGGTCCCGTTTGAGCCATTTTGCCGTTATAATCGCCAAAGCCGCCACATTGATAGAATGGGTGAAAAGATACTCGTCCTTGTCTCTCATCAACCGCAACTGCTTGAATATGTTGCTCTCAGACAGTACACTGTCCACCAGGGTCTCAACTAACCCTACGACCTCATCTTTTTGGAGCGGCTTGCCTAATTTTACCTCCATAAAGCAGGTCTTAACCACATCGAGGGCCTTCTGGTACACAACGAGGAAGTCCTCGCTTTTGCCCGCTTCGCCGCCCGGTTCCAACACATAAAGGTACTCAACCCCCTGGCTGATCAAGCGTTCAAGATGCCCCGGGGTAATTACTGTACCCTTGGCCAAAAGGAGCTGTCCGTCAAAAGAGTAAAGGTCCTTTCCCAGTTCAATCCCTGGCTCAAGCTTCTCTATACTGACCCTCTTCACTTATATCTTATCCCCCAATACTACCCAAATCCCCTCAACTCCCCCGAAAACCAACCCGCAACAGTTTTCGCGCCTGAGGGCTAAAGGTTGACAAAAGGCGAACCGCTAAGGTGTTTGATAATATCAATATTCCAGTGTTGATTCCTGCTTTCCTCTTCCAACACCTGGGCCAGAAGTTCGACTGCGATCTTCTCCGTGCCGTAATGGCCGGCATCCACCAACTTCAGCCCCAGAAGCTGTGCTTCCCTGGCATCGTGGTACTTGACATCGCCGGTTACCAGAACATCAATGCCATCAGATGCTGCCCTCTTGATAAAAGAAGCCCCGCTGCCACTCACCACGGCCGCCCGCCTTACCTCGGCGTCCAATTCTCCGACCACGCAAACAGCGCTCAGCTGCAAGCAATCCTTGACTTGCCGCGCAAACTCAGCCAGACGCACAGGATGGGGTAGCCGTCCCTTTCGTCCGGGGCTCAGCCTCTGTCCCCTGTTGGAAAGCCGTATCAGGTCGTAAGCAATTTCTTCGTAGGGGTGGCTCCTGCGCATGGAATTGAGCGCCTCCTGCAGCCGGCTTTCGGGTACCACCGTTTCTAGGCGAAACTCATCGACCTCTGCCAGTTCCCCTATTTCCCCCAGGTAAGGTCTGGTACCCGCCAGAGGTTTGAAGGTTCCCGTCCCTGCCGTGCGGAAACTGCAATCGGAATAGTTGCCGATGTGTCCGGCGCCAACGGCACAGACGGCCCTTCTCACATCCTCCACGTGATCCCTGGGCACGTAGATAACCAGTTTATACATAGCCTCAAAGCGGCTTGTTCCCCAGGGTACAATATCCTCCCACCCCAGCCTTTCTGCCAGGTACTGGTTCAATCCCCTGGGAGCCGCATCCAGGTTGGTGTGCATAGCATATACGATAATGTCGCAGGCAACAAGCCGCTGGATCAAGCCGGCCCAAGGTTGGGAAAAATCGAACCGCTTCACCGCATCGAACAACAGCGGATGGTGAGTGATAATCAGGTCAGCCTTTTCCCTGATACCGACGGCAACCGTCTCTGGGTCTGCATCCAGACCTATCAAGACCTTGCTGACCTCTTTATCCGGGTTTCCCAGCTGCAGCCCTGCATTGTCCCAGTCCTCAGCCAATCCGGTCGGAAAAACCTTCTCAAGTCGGGCAAATATCTGTCTTGCGGTTACCGGCATGTAGAATCTCCTCCAATTCCCGTTTTAGCCTCGAATACCGCGACAATTTGCTCCGGGCCTGGGCGGAACTTGAACTCTCTAGCCCCTGTATTATCCTTTCCCACCGAACCAGTTCCATCTCTAAGAATCGGCGCACCTCAGGCTTGTCTGTTCTCTTCAAGATTACCGGTCCAATTTCGAGCTCCAATTCCCCAAGCAAACGCTGCTCTCCAGACCCTGGCTCAGTTACGACAATTATGTATACATTCTCCTTTTCTATGACGATCTCCTCCTCGGTGATAAGCCAGCCCAAACTGTTTAGAACACGTCTAAGGGGATAGACCGGAGGTTGGGGCTGCAGCACGTAACGCTGGTAACTGCAAGATTTTTGGACATCAGCAAGCAGGATGTCGCTTATCACCTTGCCCCCCAGCCCTGCTATGATGATGGTCGCCACTTCACCTGGAGCGAGCACAGTAAGTCCATCACCCCTTCTGACGTCGACGACACCGTTTAACCCCTCGTTTTTTACGTAATTAAGAGCGCGCAGCCACGGTCCCTCATTCAGTTCCCCTATGATCACTTTGGGGCAGGTTCCCGTTCGCACAAGGTACCCCGCCAGAAACCCGTGATCAGCGCCGATATCAGCGGCCGGCTGGCCCGATACTACATGAGACGCTATTTTCTTCAGTCTTTCCGAAAGCTTTACAACCACGACCGCCTCACCCATTCGCACACAATAAAAAGAGAGCCCGAAGGCCCTCCCGTTTGTCATTAACCTAAACAGCTTGGTACCACCCGTAAATACCGTCGGCCAGCTCGTCAAACATCCTCGTGTACCCCATCTCTTCGTTGTCGGGGAAAGTGCCCAACACCTCGTAAACAGCCTGTAGCAGGTCTAGGTTACCTATGTATCCTGCAGCTTCGATCTTGCTCTTGATAATGAACCCCCAATATTCCCTGCGCGTCAGGCACACTTCGCTTCCCTCAAATCGGCTCTGCATGCGCCGCATATAATTCTCAAAAGCCTCTGCGTCAGGCGCATCATTGTTCTGGACTGCTTCCTCATCTTGCACTGCCTTACGGTACTCTTTCATATCATTGACCAGACTCTTAGCCAAACTCTCGGCTACTTCAAACTTGTGATAGATTCTCTCTCTGCTCCTCATTATTAAAGTCCACCCCCGCCCAAAATAATAATCCCTTGTCTTTTGCATCATTAACATCATTATACTAGCAACTCACACGCTCAGGCAAACATTTACACTCGCTGGCATCCGGTTTTATCTCGAGGTCTCCCTCATCGGCCTGTATCTGTGCTTCAGGTGGGATCTGTTGATTTCCGCAGGCCCGCTATCCCCGTCATCAGCCTGTATTCCGGCGTAACCCCCTTTTCCAGCCGGTGCAGTATCATCCTGTGATACTCCGGGTCCACTTCTGCCGAAATGAAGTGTCTTTTCAGGTTTTTGCACACCTCTATTTCAGATCCGCTGCCGCCGAACAGGATGAGCACCACATCGCCCGGCATGGTACAGGATTTAATCAAAAGCTCCGACAGCTTCTGCGGTATCTGGCAGGAATGAAAAGTCTTTTCCCGGGAAACGTTTTTAACGAGATCGAAGTAGAACCAATCGTAGGGCATTCTGCCCTTGGAACCGTTGGCCAAATTGCTTTGAATACGCTTGTCCGTCGGGTTCTTGTAGGGCTGGGCCACGTTGTCCTTATAGAAGTTGTTGTTTTTGGTTTTCCTTGCGTGAAGGATGCTCCTGTGGGCCGTCGTGAACCTCTTGGGGGAATGCCCCACATTTGAATTGTATACCCAGGCATAATCGTGGACCTCGTAGCAGGCATCGTCCAGGAACTTTACCCGAAGGTAGGCGTTCTGCTTCGGGTAGTTTATGAAGAAAAGGTTCCCCGTGTCCTTCAAGACCCTGAGTGATTCTTTGGCGAGCTCGATGTACCATTCAATATACTCATCAAATGATTTCTTGTAGCTTTTGCCCCGGTACTTGACCCCGACGTTGTAATCGGGGTCGCCGTATACCATGTCAACGGAGTTATCGGGAAGCTCCCTCAAAAGATCCATGGTATCCATTAGGAATACCTTATCTAGATACCTCGCCAGCACTTGCCTTCTCTCCTTACTACAGACACAAAGGGACGGTCTACCTGTATCAAAGTTAACGTTATCACAGGCAAACCGTCCCCTTGTGTCAGTCCCCCGTTTTCACTTCTTTCCAGCTGTGCCACTCTCGCATCTTAGGTCCCCACAAAATAAAATGGTGGGCGATAGTGGACTTGAACCACTGACCCCCTGCTTGTAAGGCAGGTGCTCTCCCACTGAGCTAATCGCCCAAATAATATGGTGACCCCAAGGGGATTCGAACCCCTGTTACCGCCTTGAAAGGGCGGTGTCTTAACCACTTGACCATGGGGCCACTCCTTTATGAGCTTGTGTATTTACTGCGCCGGACCCAATTTTAGGTTGTGCGCATCAACACATCGTGTAAGCTTACAGATGGTGGGCCTACCAGGATTCGAACCTGGGACCAACCGGTTATGAGCCGGTAGCTCTACCAGCTGAGCTATAGGCCCAGTACTCTGGCTCCCCGAGCAGGATTCGAACCTGCAACCCTCCGGTTAACAGCCGGATGCTCTACCGTTGAGC
>CAYONS010000082.1:0-5569 GCA_964405385.1 uncultured Syntrophothermus sp. | reverse complement strand
TCTGTGCCCAGCACGTCGGAAAGCAACAGTTCATTTCCATCCCAATCGACGTTCAGCGGTTCATCCAAAGAAACCTCGGCTCGGGTCTTCAGGTTGCGCCGTAGATACATAAGTATCTCGTTTTCGATGCATCGCGATGCATACGTTGCCAGTTTGATGTTTTTACGGGGTTCAAAAGTATTCACTGCCTTGATCAAGCCTATAGTTCCAATCGAAACCAGATCTTCAATGTTAATACCCGTATTTTCAAATTTCTTGGCTATGTATACTACTAGACGGAGATTGTGTTCAATTAGGACGCTTTTCACTCCACTGTCACCTTGTCCTAGTTTCTGTAAAAGGATGCTCTCCTCTTCTGAGCTCAGCGGCGGGGGTAAGACTTCGGTGCTTCCTACGTAGTAAACATACTTGGCAATCCTTCGCATCATCACCTTAGCCGTCCATAGTCTCACGAACCTCACAATCCGGCCAAGCAGGTTGCGCATCAACAGGTTTACCCCCTCTTAACGCAGGATTTCACAAGGAAGCAGCATCTGGAATTTCCCTTCTGGGCTTAACTTGTCCCAGTGTATTCCCACTACCACATTTCGCTGACAAACGGAGCGAAAACCGGTATCAATCATAACGCTGTCACAACGTAATCCCGGCAGCAATCCGTGTTTCCTGCCGATAGAAGTAAACGGGATCAGCCGCAAACGGTGAGCCCACCCGGTTTGAGGCATAGCCTGTAGATAGTCTTCTCCCTCAGCAACCCGGTCCAAGGCCTTTCTCACGTCTTCTGGCAAGCACGATCTCAAAAGGCCGTACTCCACGATGATAACCGGCCTCCCTGTAAGAGGATCGGTCAGATTATTACCGGTGTCCAGGAAACCCTCGCCTTTACAGGCCAATTCATCAAAAGATAGACTGACTGGGAAACAGGCTACACGCGGTATGAGCCGTTCCAAAAAGTACCTCTCCCCTGCCTTACCTAGAATAAAAGCAATCGATATTCCAACCGCCAGCCACAGATAACCTAACCGCAGCTCTGGCAAATTGTTTTTCAAAAAATACGAAGAACCGATGACCGCCCCCCCTACGGCAAAGCTGACGCCATAAAAACAAACAACGGCCGTCCAGAACTGCTTCCAGCTGGCTGGACAGTATGCAAAGACGACTAACAGCAGGGAAAATAGCGCTTTAACCGGCAATCGATACCAAACTTCGAGATCGGGAAAGAGGCATCCTACGGCATACACCCCGCCCAAGATGGCGGCAGTGACTAGTCGGCCATAGTTGAACGTAAGACCGGTAAGCTTGGCTGTAGCCCATAAAATAACAAAATCCATAATGACGTTCACTAGAAAAGTCAAGTCAGCATACACGTATCCGCCTGCGGTCATCACAAAGCACCTCTGATGAGCGGCCAGCTGTGAAAACCTATCCGGACACCCCATTTGCTAAATAAGTATGAGTGAATGTCCGCATACAGACCTCTCTGGCATCAGGAAAATTATACCATAGCCACCGTCAGTCACATGTCATTATTTGGCATCTATTATTTCTAGTCTAAAAAACAAAAGCCCCTCAGCACTGCAAACAGTACCAAGGAGCTCCTCTATTCAGGCGGTGAAGTACTATACAGGCGCTAGAAGCTAGCCTTTCCTTCGTAAGAAGGTAGGAATATCAAGATCAGGCGGAGCGCCAAAAGACCTCGGATGCTCGTATCCACTGATACCTGCCCTGTTCACGCCCCTCTCCGCATCGAATCCGGTGGCTATCACGGTCACCCTAACTTCGTCTTGGAGGTTGTCATCAACTACTGCCCCAAAAATTATGTTCGCCTCTGGGTCAGCTGCTTGAGCGATTATTTCCGCAGCCTCGTTCACTTCAAACAGCGTCAAGTTCGAGTCCCCGGTAATGTTAAAAAGGACTCCTTTGGCCCCCTCTATCGATGTTTCCAACAACGGACTCGAGATGGCTGCTCTTGCTGCTTCAGCCGCACGGTTCTCCCCTCTGGCAATGCCGATTCCCATCAGAGCTGAACCTGTCTCCATCATAATTGTTTTGACATCGGCAAAATCGCAGTTGATAAGGCCAGGAACCGCTATAAGATCGGATATACCCTGTACCCCCTGCCGCAAGATATCGTCCGCAATCCGAAAAGCTTCGTTAATAGAAGTATGTTTATCGATGACTTGCAAAAGCCTGTCATTAGGAATAGTTATCAAACTGTCTACCTTGCTCTTTAACTCGGCAATGCCTTTCTCTGCTTGGGCTCCTCGTTTACGTCCTTCAAACTGGAAGGGCTTAGTCACTACCCCTACAGTCAAGGCCCCTGCTTCCTTGGCCAGTTGAGCCACAATAGGTGCTCCCCCTGTACCAGTTCCTCCTCCCATACCTGCCGTAACAAACACCATATCTGCGCCCTGCAGAGCTTTCTTTATCTCGTCGGCGCTTTCTTCTGCTGCCTTCCTACCTATCTCGGGATTAGCTCCCGCTCCAAGCCCTTTTGTCAGTTTTTCTCCTATTTGGATCTTCTTTTCTGCTTTAGACAGATACAAAGCCTGAGCATCCGTGTTGATAGCGATGAATTCCACGCCTTTGAGCCCGGCATCGATCATCCTGTTGATCGCGTTATTACCCCCCCCGCCTATCCCTATAACTTTGATATCGGCGTACTGATGAATTTCTACGTCCAGTTCCAGCACCACTCGCGAACCTCCTATCTGAATAGATCTTTAAACCAGAATATCACTCTGCCCAACCAGCTTCCTAAAAACAATTCTTCGTCAAAACTCACATCGGAA
Organism: uncultured Syntrophothermus sp.; assembly: GCA_964405385.1. GTDB lineage: Bacteria > Bacillota > Syntrophomonadia > Syntrophomonadales > Syntrophothermaceae > Syntrophothermus. The sequence goes on along the minus strand of CAYONS010000082.1, from coordinate 2,780 downwards.
GTAGAGTTCTTATTATCATACAACAAAGCGCCTAACACTGCAGCATACTGTCCCTGCTTGAACTCCCCGTTAACAACTCTGGTATTCTCCGGAACACCAACTCTTGCAGGAATATGTAAATATTCTTCGACTGACCTTGTAATTCCTCTTAAATTAGAAGTTCCCCCTGTTAAAACTATCCCCCCGGGAGGAACACCTATCATGCCTGCACGAAATAGTTCTCCTTGCAATATCTCGAGCATTTCTTCCACCCTAGGCTGAATTATCGACGCCACGAATTTCTCCGATACCTGGTACACCCCTTTTCCATTAATACCAGTGACATCAATCATAACATCTTCCCGGGCCGCCTCTTGACTGCTACATCCATGCTTCTCCTTGATACGCTTGGCTTCCTCGAGATTCGTCCTCAGTCCGACTGCAAGATCCCTGGTTATGTGTTCTCCTCCAACCGGGACGATCGAGCTAAAAACCAACCCTCCTTGTTCAAATATAGAAATATCCATGGTGCCTCCGCCGATGTCTACCAAGACAACGCCCATTTCCTTTTCCGCAGGAGACAGAACTGATTCAGCAGCAAGCAGCGCGTTAATAGTTAACTCCTTCACCTTCAACCCGGCGCGGCCAAGTGCTTTCATAAGATTTTGTACGGCCGTGGTCGCCGCCGTAACCAAAACTGCCTCCACCTCCAACCTGCTTCCCGCCATACCCACTGCATCTGTTACCCCTTCATAACCGTCAACAATGAATTGCTGGGGCAGCAAATGGATTATCGAGCGATCTGGTGGAACAGCAACCATCTTAGCTGCATGAATTACACGTTCAACATCCTCTTGAATTATCTCATTGGTGGGATGACCTACAGCAACGACCGCTCGATTGGGTATTGTTGCGATACCTGCTCCAGAAAAACCGACCCGGGCGCTGGCTATACTTATCCCGCATATTCTTTCCAGTTCGTTAAGGCACCTATCTATGGCCTTCGACGTACTGTCTATATCGATAACATTACCCCGACGCAATCCCGCAGAAGGAACCTCAGAAACCCCCAAGACATCAACCGAACCATCGTGAGAAACCTGTCCGGCAGCTGCAGCCACCTTGGTTGTTCCCACATCCAATCCCACAATTATCTTACGGTACGACCTCTTAGCCATGAAGCCCCCCACCAACACATGACTAAGTCATTATTACCACGCAAAATATCATTTTCCTTTTTTTGGTGAACATTTTTAATCACCATTTTTTTAAAAGATATCGACGAATAATAGCTAGATTCTGGAATATTCTTACCCCGAAGGCTACTACTGCCGCCAGATACAACTCTACGCCCAAACGGTCTCCTAAATAGGCCAAACCTGCAGCCAGCAATATGTTGATAAAGAAACCGCTAACAAAAACGACGTTGTCGAAAACGTCTTCCATGTAAGCCCTAATACCTCCAAAAACAGAGTCCAGGGCCGCCAAAATAGCAATAGACATGTACTTTGCGTACATGAAGGGTATAAAGACCGGCATCTGCAGCCCGATGAATATCCCGAAAAGAAGGCAAAAAACTATTAACACCCACATCGTTTACTCCGCCTTTATCTATTTACTAATTCTTAGGAACTGCGTACTTAAAACTGAGCGAACCTTTGTAAGCCGGGATTTCGATCTTATCTACCACTTTAACCTGACTCTTAATACCCCAAGTCTCTAAGGTCTCAAGCCATCCACCCTTCATCCGAATAGAGCTTTCAAGCAGCTGAGGGTCACCTATAGCTTTTATTACAAACGGAGGAGCTATTTTGGTAGTGTTCACCAGAATAGTCGGTCCGGCGCACCTTATCTCCGAGTTACTCACCAAACGCTGGTCGTTGACTGCTATGGCTTCGGCCCCGCCAGCTCTCAATTCATTGACCAGACGCAACAGGTCTTCGTCATGGACCAGATATAGGTTGGGATTGTCTGTTGGCTGCAGCGGCTGCGAACTATCGGTCAAAGTCACGATAATACCCGGGCCCTCAACTGGCACCAATCCGGCCAGAATGTTGGCCCTTCTCAGTTCTTCGGTAAGAGCCTCAATGGCCTGATCACGTTTTCCGTTCTGCGCTAATTTTTCTCTTAGCAAAGCCACCTCGTCTGCCAGTGCATCTCTTTCCTTTGTCGTCCTTTGCAACTGTTCGGTAAGGTCCTGTGCCCTCGCTATTGAAAGATTCTCGGGGTTGGCTGCGGTAGTTTTGAACTGAACAGCCAGCATAAATCCCAGAATAACGCATATTAAGGCAACTGATATAATGGACTCCTTTTTCAATCCTACTTCACCCCCGTTACCTATACTTAACGACCGGTTGTCCCTTAAACCGCAGGTCCACGTAAGCCAATGCCTGACCCGGGCCCAACTCTTGTTCCATCTCTAGTACCTGGTCTATCATATTTGTCTTCTCTGAAAGCCGCTGGGCGTCGCCAAACCGAATCTCCGTGCCGCGAACAGTGTAAATATATACCTGGTTGTCCCTGCTACAGTGAAACTCAGATATTTGAGTCATCTCAATCTCTGTAAGCTCTTTTACGATGCTTCGGACGTTTTGTATTGCCTCGGGATCGAATTGCTGCCCAATTCTTATCTCCTTGGGGAGTTCTTCAAAAGTAATTACAGGCGCTGTCAAGGTGCTTATAGATTCCGAACGGTCGATACACACCCCGCAATCATCGATAACCCAGAAAGTTCCGGCTGCCAGTACCAAAGCCCAGGGTTTGCGTTCCTCGACCCTTATCTCCACACGGTTAGGCAAATG
>CAYONS010000081.1:0-5734 GCA_964405385.1 uncultured Syntrophothermus sp. | reverse complement strand
ATTACCGGTATCCCGGCTCGTGCCGATTCGCAAACCGCCCTTAAGTTCTCAAGGTTCCCGCTTCCGAAAGGAATGTCTCCTACCAGCACCGCATCGGCCCCCATCATTAACTCTAGGTTCTTTTGACTGGTTTTGACGTCCACATCGACGAAAGCCGGTATGTCTAATATCACTAAGCCCAGATCTTTAGCCGACAACCAATCGCCGTCTCCTCGATTGAGCACGCCGACGGTAACCTCGTATCCCTCCATCACCAACTGTCCCATCAGATGGGATGCCATTCCTCCACCTGCGACCATGTGGACTCTAAAGCCGCGAGTCCCGTTGGGTCGGAGTTTAGGGGCGAGAGTCACCTGAGGACAACCAAGGGTAGGGTGAACGGTGACCAGCACATCGTTTCCGTAGACCGCCTTAATATTTTCTGCCGTTATGACTTCTTTAGGTTTACCGTAAGCATAAATCCGGTGATTAAATAACAGCAGCAAATAATCGCAGTACTGGGCAGCTATATTGAGATCATGAATAGTCATTATAACTGTTAGCCCTTTGCTGTTGAGCTTCCTGAGAACGTCCATAATTTCGATCTGGTGGTTTATGTCCACGTAAGATGTGGGCTCGTCCAAAAGGAGTACATCCGGTTCCTGGGCAAGAGCTTGGGCAATGAGCACTTTTTGCTTCTCGCCGCCACTAAGTTCAGCTATGCTCCTTTCTTGCAGGTGGCTGGTTTTCGTTATTTCCATAGCCCATCTTACGATTTCTTTGTCTTTCGAACCTAATGGCTGAAACCTTTTGCAGTGTGGGGTCCTACCCATAGCAACGATGTCTTCCACTCTGAAATCAAAACCTATATCACCCTCCTGAGCCACAAACGCCAGTTTCTTTGCCAGTTGAGACCGCTTCATGCGATGAACATTTTGCCCTTCCAAACTCACTTCCCCGCTTAAAGGCCTGAGCACGCCGCTCAAGGTTCTGAGCAGGGTAGTCTTGCCCGAAGCATTAGGCCCAATTATCCCAATAAATTCCCCGCGAGTCACGGCAAGCGATATTTCCATTAGCACCCTGGACTCATTAAACCCGCAGGCAAGATCTTGAGCCCTCAATAAGTCATCCACAATGAATCTCTCCTTACAAATTCCGCCATGAGGTCAGGAAAAATAGGTCCTGCGATGGCGGCGGAGTAAATAAAGAAAAAACGGAGCCCCGAACAACGAAGTAACTACCCCTAGAGGTATCTCTACCGGAGCCAGTAAGGTTCTCGCCGCCAGATCTGCAAAAACCGCCAGTATGGCACCTGCCAGGCCTGCCGCCGGAATAAGTTTCCAATGATCAGGCCCTATAAGTATCCTCACCACATGGGGGACTATCAGTCCCACAAAACCAATGATCCCGCTACAAGCGACCGCGGTAGCAGTAAGTACGGACGCGGCCACCAAAAGTATCTTCTTTGAAGTTTCCACCTCGATCCCGAGATGCTGTGCTCTTTCCTCCCCCAACAGCATGACGTTGAGATCGCGGGCACAATATACAGCCAACCCCAGCCCGATCGCCGCATAAGGAAGTGACCACACCACGTAATCCCAAGATCTTCCGGACAATCCGCCCATAAGCCAGTAGACTACGGCATGCAATCGGTCGTCGCTGAAGTACATCAACAGCGAAACTAACGAAGACAAAAAAGCACTGACTGCTATACCCGCCAGCAAGAGATTCTGAACCGGTACGCTGTTCCCCATCCGAGCCAGGTTGTAAACAACAAGCACAGTCACCAAGGCCCCGAAAAATGCGGCCAGAGGGATCGAACCTATTCCCATCCAGGACCAACTTATGGCGAAAACCATGCAGGCAGTGGCTCCCAACGCTGCTCCAGAAGAAGCCCCTATGACATACGGGTCGGCCATGGGATTGCGGAACAGCCCTTGGAAAATAGTCCCTGCTACTGCCAGACAGATTCCCACGGTTATTGCCAACAGGAGACGCGGAAGACGTATAAACCATACTATGTCCCTCAAGGCACCAGAGACATCTGAACCGGCTTGCCCGTTCACATCAAAAAGTTGGACTGCCAATATCTTCGCCGTAGTCGCAAGAGGGATTTGTACTGCTCCGGTTGCCAAAAAAACCACCGAAGCGACAATCAAAGCCAGTATCAGTAAGGGTATCGTGAGTCTTCGTTTAATATCAGGCAATTGACGGCCTCCCGTTATTGGAACAACTCCGGATGAATATAGCGGGCAAACTGGTCGATGGCCTGCACCAGCCGGGGTCCGTAGCGGTTAACGATGTCGGCATCGACAGCGTAAACTCGACCATTGCGAACAGCGTTTACTCTCTGCCAGCCCCCAGGCCTTTTTTCAAAACCGGCAGCTTGAAGATCACCATGCCCGTATGAATGGATGATAACATCGGGGTTCTTGGCTATAACCAGCTCTTCGCTGTATTGGGGCCATTTCGAAGCAGCGTCTGCCGCGATATTAATCCCGCCGCACAGAACAATCAAGTCATCGACCACAGTTTTAGGTCCCGCAGTTACCAAAGGATCATACCATACCTCGTAATATACGCGGGGCCTTTCCTTTATCCCGGCCATCTTCGCCTTGATCTCATGGATTTTGCTACGCATTGACTGTATTACGCGGGTAGCCTGGACCGAAGAGCCTGTGGCTTTCCCCACCATCTCTATCGAGGCTAAAGTTCCCTCAAGGCTCTTGGGGCTGACCACGATAACCGGGATGGCAAGCTTCTCCAACTCCTGGATGATCTTGGCGTGTAGATCCCCTGCTACCACCAGATCGGGTTTCAAACTTATAATTTTTTCGATACTGGGGTCTGAAAACCCTCCTATCTTCTCCTTATCCTGCGCCTCCCTCGGATAATTGCAGAAGGTCGTAACCCCAACGATCTTGTCGCCCAATCCCAAAGCAAACAATATCTCGGTGTTACTGGGCGACAAGGAGATTATCCTTTGAGGCTGGGCCTCAATCTTAACTTGGCGTTGGAAATCGTCGGTTACAGTTACCGGGAACCCTTTCTCTGGTGTCTGTCGATCGGCCTTCCCGCTCGTATCCGGCGAACAACCGGTCAAAGTCACGAGGAGAACCATCTGTATGAGTACGGCAATGAACACCCTAGGTAGTCTCAGTTTTCTCATTACACAGCCTCCTACGATCACAAGTCCATGCTTGGACCAGCCGCCCTGGCCCCTCTCCAGCTCTCTTAATCTACAAGAAGAAGTCCTGTCCAGACAACTTCGTCTGTAACCGGGAACTGCAGGGGTATTCCCACCCGCAGGGCTGTCGCCACCACGTCGATCCCCATGGCCTCCATGGAGGGTCTGGCCTCAAACGGGTGCCGGCAGGGCTTGTTTGATCCGCTTCCAACGCATTCCTCACACAGGTGGCAGGACCCGCCGATCAGCCCTGCGGCGAAGCGAAACCCCATCCGAAACGCCTCTTTTTCCCCTAGATTTACCAAGTAGTGCAGTTTCCTTGCTCCTTCGAAGGCTTCGGACAAATCCCTGGAGCTCTCGCTGTTGAGAGCCTGCCGGTACTGTATTAACAGGGCAATATCATAACACTCGAGAGCTTCCAGAAACTCGGCGACTGGAGGAAGATTGGGAGGACACATTAAACCCCGGTTGTAGCTGTCGCATAAGGGGATAAAACACTTAAGGCGTACTCGAGGGTCAATCACTATGTCCCGGACTGAAATCCGCTTGGCAAGACCCCCGTGCCGTTCCAAAACCTGTTCTATTGAAGAAAGTTTCCTCTCCTTTTCATCACCCACAGTAACAGTTCTCCCTTTTCCCAAATATTTCCTATTTACCGGCAAAAGTAAAGTTCCCAGTCGACGACAACGTCGACTGAGAACCTCACTGTCATCCCCGCTCCGACCCATGACCAGATGCGTTAATCCAACTCAATCATTCTCACACCTTGCCGGCTACGTTTGGTCCAAAGGGCTGGGTGTAACCTTCTTCCTTCCCTTTGATAATATATTCCATGGCTATCCCTGCTGCTTCAATAACCATCTTCATACACTGGCGAAATCTTTCTTTATCCTGCCATTCCGGGAAATTCTCATTCAGCTTGGCGCAATCCAGATATTGGAATTTAGCCTTGAATTCGTGGGGTATACCGTTAAAGAATCGATACAGTCCCGGGTTTCCGTATAGGCGATCTACCCTTGCCTGAAAATCTCCTTCTAATGGGTTCTTCCTCCCGTGAACCGCTCCTACCGCCATGACAGCACCGATTAAGGCTCCACAGTTGTTGCCCGACAAGCCCATCCCCCCTCCGAAACCGGTGGCCATGGCTACAACCTCAGGCGGAAAATCGGTTACCCCTGTGTCCAGAATAGCTTTTAGCACTGATTCCGCGCAATTTAATCCCTCACGGAAATTCTGCCGCGCGTTATCTTTAGCTTTTTGAACCAGGTCCTCGCTCATTATCTCCGCCTCCCCGATTGATGATTCAGACATCAGAATCAGAATTCGATCCCGGCTCTGGCCTTGATGCCTTTAGCATAGGCGTGTTTAATCTCCTTGACCTCGCTTACCGTGTCAGCCAGATCGATGATCTCCTGCGGGGCTCTCCTGCCGGTTAACACCAGATCCAATTCAGCCGGCTTGTTTTTTATCAGCTCTACCACTTCTTCTAGCGGAATCAGTCCAAAATCTATGCAGATATTGATTTCATCCAATATTACCATGTCATACTCGCCGGAGAATATGGCCTGCCGTGCCATTTCCAGGCCTTCTCTGGCCTCTTCAATATCAGCAGGAGTTGCTTTGCCCTTGATGACGAACTTCTCCAAACCGCACTGCCGAACTGTAAGGTTGGGCAAGTATTTTTCTGCGCATATGTGTTCACCGTATGTCCTGCCTTTCATGAACTGCAGAAAAAACACCTTAAACCCATGGCCCATGGCCCTTACAGCCTGTCCCAGGGCCGAAGTAGTCTTGCCCTTCCCGTCCCCGGTGATTACCAGCACTAAACCTCTTTTTTCCTCTTTGCTCTCAGCCACCTGCGTCCCCTCCTACGATTACAGTGCTCCCGCGACTGAAACATTCCCCGACCGTGAAGGCACAGAAAGCACACGAGAAGATTGCCGCGGTCTTCAGCAGTGCCGGTGCTCTGAACCGAATTCAGCTGCTGCTCCTAAAAAACAATATACTGGCGCTTCGTTCATTACCTGTATTCATCGCTCTATCATACCAAAGGAAACACGCCTAGACCGGAAACTCAGTATCTGCTACAGTCTGAAACAGCAACACGGCGGGAATGTTTAACGATGCGGCTTGTGAACTGCGGCCTCACCCCCTCAGCCAAGAAAAAGCCCACAAACATAACATGTCTTTAGCTATCTCTATCTAACTTGATATTCAATTTCTCTCTCATTCTTTGGCTAACCAAATTATAGATGACTTGTTCTTGGCTTGCAACGGTTACGGGTACGAGCGTAAGTTCACCGCCCTCAGTAAAAGTTACCCCGAAGCATGTTAGGAGCACTTCTCAAAACCCCGGCCGCAAAGAGCTTCACAGCGGCAAGACGCTTCTGTTTTTCGATATGACTCTTGACGGAAACCGCCCGTATAAGATAAATTTAAAAAAATCGTCAATAAAATAAATACGGAACAGACGCTAGGGGAGCTCCTAAAGCCGGGGCTGAGATACAGACGGCAAGTCTGTGACCCTCTGCACCTGATCTGGATAATACCAGCGTAGGGAAGCGTACA
>CAYONS010000080.1:0-6019 GCA_964405385.1 uncultured Syntrophothermus sp. | reverse complement strand
TCTGTGTTAATCTGTGGCTAATCAGTGTCCATCTGTGGCCAATCTGTGGCTAATCTTTGGCCGCGGTTGTTAGAAAGGTGTTGTCATCGTGGAGTTCGCGTTCCTCGACATCCTGCCCCGGGACCGCCGGGGCCTGTGCACCTGGGCTCCCGCGAGGGACCGCTTGGCCGGGATCCTGTTTCGCCCGAACGCAAAAAGAAGCGTGGTGCTGAGGCGGTTAGATCTCGATACCCGGCGTATCCTGCTGCCCTTAAGCAGTAGACAATGGCAGACCCTAAGCCAAACGACCCGGCTCCGACTTTACGCATCGGTGGAAAGAGCCGCAGGCAGTTTGAGAAGCCGGGTACTGGCCGTGAATAGGAGCCTGCGCCTGCCGGAGGTGGCCGCAACCCCCGGGGACAGCAAAGTTTTGCCGGTCCGTGGCGACACTTTCATCCCGGCTTTGGCACTGGCGGTGGCGGAGAATGAGTTTGGTGAAAGCGGCCGGGAGAAGCTTTGGCTGGTCGGGGATTTTCCCGGAATGGTTCCCCTTATAAGTCTGACGGCGCGGCTGGGGATACCGGTTGCGGTGCAGACTGCCCACCCTTCCCGCCTCGAACCTATAGCTCACCGCCTCATGTACGAGGAGGGGGTCGCGGTGAGCCTGGGGAGCTTCAACCCTGCAAGCTGGGGGAAACGAGATGTAGTAATGATATTCGAACCGGCCTACCTCCCTTTTGCCCGTGATGCAGCCCGAGAATGGAACATCCCGGTCATCGACCTTACGGACGACAGCACCTCTCTTGCCCCTCGACTGGAATCAGAACTGCAGGAACAAGGCATAGACCCGTCTCTGAAGACCACGGCTCCTTTGCTGGAGGCGTGGCTCTGGACCCGGAACGGCGACGCAAGCGGGATCCCCGCTTTTGCATCCCGGCCTCTGCCCGGCGAAACGTCGGCGGCGCCTTTTGGCGACAGCCATTCCGGGACGGCAAACCTACTCGCCGCAGCCCGCAAAGCTGCCTGCGAGATCAGCCGCTTCAAAGAAAAGGGACACCAGGCCGGTTTGTGGCGATTCTTCCTTGACAAGGCCTATCGCGCTCTATATAATACCTTTCAAGGAAAAGGGGCGGTAGGTTAATACTTCGTGATGGCTTTGGGAAGCAGGGAAAGCTTCGTTTTTTTATTGTCAAATCGGCCAGACGGCTACCTCTATTGAAAAAGTGTAGGGAGCGATATCATGCCGGAAAAAGAGATTATTCTTACCAAAGAAGGGTTAAAAAAGCTTGAAACCGAGCTGGAGCACCTGAAATCGGTAAAGCGCAAGGAAGTGGCATCCAGGATCAAACAGGCCATAGAGTTCGGAGACATTACCGAGAACTCGGAATACGAAGATGCCAAGAACGAGCAGGCTTTCATCGAAGGGCGCATCCTTTCCCTGGAAAAGACCCTGCGCAATGCCCGCCTGATTGAGGACGAAGACATCCACACCGACGTCGTCTCGCTTGGATCCCGAGTGCGCCTGCTCGACACGGATACCGGCAAGGAGATAACTTTTACGGTGGTGGCTTCCGCCGAATCAGACCCCAAGCAGTTCAAGATATCCGATGAATCCCCGGTAGGGAGAGCCATTGTAGGCAAACCTATCAACTCCGAAGTAGAGGTTGCGGTTCCGGCCGGCACCAAGACTTACCGCATCATCAGCATTGAAAAATAATCCGCGAAGACCGAGGTGAGAGACTTGTCAGAAGATGTCCACCAGTTGAAGCAGGTGCGTTTGGACAAACTCCAGGAGCTGCGCGAAAAGAATATCGAACCCTACGGGGGAAGATTCGAGCGGAGTACCACGGCCGCCGAGATTAAAGAAAAATACCCGGCCAACGAAGGCGAGACCGTACGCATCGCGGGACGCATCATGGCCCGCCGCACCCACGGCAAGGCCGGTTTTGCCAACCTGCAGGACCAGTCCGGTCAGATACAGCTTTACTTCCGCCTGAATGACGTGGGAGCCGAGAAGTACGAACTCTTCCAGTCCATGGACATAGGCGACATCATAGGAGTCGAAGGCACCGTATTCGTAACCAGGACCGGAGAAATCACGGTGCACGTCTACGATTTCGCATACCTGGCCAAGGCCTTGAATCCCCTGCCCGAGAAATGGCACGGTCTCAAGGACGTGGAACTGCGCTACCGCCAGCGCTACGTCGACCTCATCGTGAACCCCCAGGTGCGGGAAGTCTTTGTCAAGCGCAGCCGGATAATCAGGGAGATTCGCCGCTACCTGGACGAGCGCGGTTTCCTCGAGGTGGAGACTCCCATGATGCAGCCCATACCCGGGGGAGCGACGGCCCGGCCGTTTATCACTCACCACAACGCGCTGGGGATCGACCTTTACCTCAGGATCGCTCCCGAGCTCTATCTGAAGCGGCTTTTGGTAGGCGGATTCGAAAAAGTGTACGAGATCAACCGCAACTTCCGCAACGAAGGCATATCCACCAAACACAATCCGGAGTTCACCATGCTCGAGCTGTATCAGGCCTACGCCGACTTCGAAGACATGATGCAGCTGACCGAGGACCTGATAGTAAGCATAGTGCAGAAGGTGCACGGAAGCACGGCCGTGGAGTACCAGGGGCAGGTTCTCGATTTCACCCCTCCCTGGCAGCGGCTGCCCATGCTGGAAGCGGTGAAAAAATACGCGGGGGTAGACTTTACGACGATAAAGACGGATGAAGAAGCCCGCCGAGCCGCCCGGGGCTTGGGCTTGGAAGTGTCTGAAGAGGCAACCCGCGGGGAAGTGATAAACGATGTCTTCGAAGAGTTCGTCGAGCCTCATCTCATCCAACCGGTCTTCGTGTACGGGCACCCGGTGGAGGTTTCGCCCTTGGCCAAGCGGAACCGGGACAATCCGGACTTCACCGACCGGTTCGAGCTCTTTATAATGAACCGGGAGATAGCAAATGCTTTTTCCGAGCTGAACGACCCCATCGACCAGCGCCAGCGTTTTGAGAAACAGGCGGCCAAGAGGGCTCAAGGGGACGCCGAGGCTCACATGATGGATGAAGATTACATAAACGCCCTGGAATACGGGATGCCGCCGGCGGGAGGTCTCGGCATCGGCATCGACCGGCTGGTCATGCTTTTGACCGATTCCCCGTCCATCCGCGATGTCATACTGTTCCCCACCCTCCGCCCAACCCAGTGATAAACAAAGGGTAAACACAAGGGAACACAAGGGGACGGTTCTTCTGTGTCTGGTCTCCAGACCAGACACAGAAGAACCGTCCCCTTGTGTTTCCTTGTGTGTCCTAGAGGCTCGCTGGTGGTATTACACCGGAGGCGCGGCGCATTCGAAGCCCTGTTCAACAAAATGCTGGTCGAAAGCAAAGGCCTTCTTGATCCCCAGTTTTCTCATTACGACAAAACTAACCGTATCTACAAAACTCAGCCTTTTTCGGTTGACTGCCAAGACGACACTCATCCCCAGGGAGTGCGATGGGGCATCTATCCATTCGATCTTGAGCAGCGGCTCGATGTCCTCGTGGAAAGTCCGCACCGCCTCCATACCCAGCCGGTGCTGGATCAGGGCATAAGTTTCCACCAGGACATAGCTGGTAGTAAAAAGAGAGGCGCGGGAAATGAGAAGGCTTTCCCATATGGCTTTTGCCGCGGTGTGGTTGCTGTCATCGGCGTTGAGTACAGCTAGAAAGGCGGAAGTATCGACAAAAACCCTCATTCTGTTACCGCCTCTGTGAAATAAGCATCGTGGTTCACCGAAAGATCTTCAATGCCGGAACGAAAACGTCCGGCTGCCGCAAGTGCGCGACGGATACGCTCTTCCTCGTTATGGACATTGTTTTCCGAGGCTAAGACCATGTCAACGCCGCGGCGAATGAGTTCTGACATGGACAAATTTGCTGCGGCGCTTAACTTTTTCAGCGCTTCGAACTGGGCCTCCGTGAGCTGGACCTGGGTGCGGATCATGACCTTCCTCCTTTCCCACCGACACCTGCATGATTACACTTTGCGATATAATGTTAGCATGAGGCCGCCCGCAAGTCAAACGCAAAAAGCCGAGCCTCCGTGCCGGTACCCAGCAGGCAACCCAAGCCAACGGCAACAGCGCAATTGGGCAACACAAGGGGACGGTTCTTCTGTGTCTGGTCTGGAGACCAGACACAGAAGAACCGTCCCCTTGTGTTGCTCTTGGGGACCATGGTAGTCGAGTACCAGGGGAACCGCCTGGATTTCACCCCACCCTGGCAGCGCCTGCCCATGCTGGAGGCGGTGAAGAAGTATGCCGGGGTTGACTTTACCGATATCAAGAGCGATGAAGAGGCCCAGGAAGCGGCGCGGAGCCTGGGGCTGGAGGTAGAAGCCGAGGCCACCCGCGGCGAGGTAATTAACCTGGTGTTCGAGGAGTTCGTCGAGCCCCACCTGGTGCAGCCGGTCTTCGTTTACGGGCACCCGGTGGACGTATCGCCCTTGGCCAAGCGCAACCGCGAGAATCCCGAGTTTACCGACCGGTTCGAGCTCTTCATTATGAACCGGGAGATCGCAAATGCCTTCTCGGAGCTGAACGACCCCATCGACCAGCGCTCCCGGTTTGAAAAACAAGTGGCCAAGAGGGAAAAAGGAGATACCGAAGCCCACATGATGGACGAGGACTACATAAACGCGCTCGAGTACGGGATGCCTCCGGCCGGCGGGCTCGGCATCGGCATCGACCGCCTGGTTATGCTTTTGACCGATTCCCCGTCCATACGCGACGTCATCCTCTTTCCGACCCTCCGCCCTACTCAGTGAAAAAAAGCACAAGGAGCACAAGGGGACGGTTCCTCTGTGTCTGGTCGGCAGACCAGACACAGAGGAACCGTCCCCTTGTGCTCGGCTGTTTGCCGTGCGTCTCTGGCAACATTCAATATCTATGCACATCAGTGAAAATCTGCCCGGCACTCAACGGACCGAAAGTCGTTGTGTTGGCCTGCGAGGGTTCAGTGTCATATCTCTTGCATTAATTTTGAGTTGAGTGCCGGGTCTGTGGCTCTGCGTTAATCTGCGTTTACCACTATCTGTGTAAATCAGTGAAAATCAGTGTGTATCTGTGGCTTCTAATCTTTCCAAGAAATTACCGACTAGCGCGTAGACCTCCGCCCGGTTTAGAGCCCGGTTTTTCGGCACCCGCCCGTAGAGCTCTTCCGGAATCAGGCCGGCCTTATGAGCCTCCTCCCAGGCCTGAGGTTTTTCCACCGTCGAGTTCGGCCACAGGTGCAGAACCAGGTAAGCGGCCTGGTCGCGGGTTATAGGAACCGGCGGCATGTATGAAGGCCATTTGAACTGTTGGTGACGCTCGGGGTCAGTGCGTTTAACCCCGCCCTTCAACAAATAAACGAAGGAATCGGCATTCACCTGCTTCTCCGGGTGGATGTTGTTTTCATAGCCGGCAAAAACCAGGCCTTTGGAGTACAATACCTTGAGGTACGGGTAGAACCACTCGCCCTGGTACGGATAGGAAAGCTGAAAATGGTATAACCTCGCCCCCTGCTCACGCAGGGTGTCCTGCAAAAGCCTTACCGCTTCCCGATCCCGGCACATGGCCCGGAAGTCCTGTCCTCTTTTCACCGAGATAGCGGCCGCGGTTCCGGCAGCCTGTCCGGCCGTCATCCCCGTAGGCAGGGTCCTGGCGCTGCCCGCTGCCAGGGACGAATAGCCCGAACAGCGGCTGGCTACCAAGAGATTGTCCACTTTCAAAGGTACCAGGGACCGGAAGGGTATGGCGTACTGTTTGGGGGTCACTAAAACGTAGTTGTAGCCTTGGGGACTAGTGGCCTGCAGGTCGACCGGGTAGGCGCCGAACCCGATAGAGTCCCAGTGGTCCCGGTTCTCCCAGACGTCGCTTATGGGCAACTGGTACTCGCACCGCACGTGTCTCGACTCCCGGACATACAACTCGGGCGGGTAGTAGGCGATTTCGGCCTTTTCAAAGCCGGGGAAGTTCTCCCGCAGGAACTCGAGGACGTGTTTGGTTTCTTCTCTGCCG
>CAYONS010000079.1:0-6050 GCA_964405385.1 uncultured Syntrophothermus sp. | reverse complement strand
CGTAAGAACGGGGAGCCCGTGAATCCCCGGGGGTGGATCTAAGCCACAGCCACAGCCACAGATGAACACAGATAGGCACTGATGAACACAGATATTATTTTTTGACGCTGATTAACGCAGATTTGATTTAAAATTACGGCCTTTGGATTGTAGCGCCATGAACAAGTATAATGACAGTTATACCGCCTATTGCTAACTATCGGTTTTCATTCTCTAGTGGTGACACCGATGGGTGTCATGAGCGTCTGCGTCAAGAATAATATCCGTGTTTATCTGTGGTTTCTGTGGCTATTTGTAGGGGGTAGGGGTGTCGCTCGGGAGGGCGATTTTTTGTTTTGTGAAATGGAACGGTTTGGAGTAACATATTAGTTGTTGCCCGTTAATACATTTGATAGGAAACGGAAGGTGTCGCCGGTTTGAAAGAGAACAAGATCATCAAGGGTTTGGTGGTTTTCTTTGCAGTTATAGGGCTTCTGTCTGCTGTAACCCTGTCCTATTCTGTAATTGCCTTTCGCGGAAGCATAGCCAGTCTGGCCACGGAAGCCCTGCTGCTTAAAACCAAGGCTTTGCAGGAGGTTGAGACCTGGGAGCTCATCAGGGGAGCGATGAGAGGCATGGTGGGGGCGCTTGACGACCCATATTCTGCCTACTTGGACCCGGATGAGTACCGCGATTTGACTATAAAGATCCAGGCGACCTTCGGCGGGATCGGTATAGTGGTGGGGACTGACGAGGAGAAACGGTTGAAGGTCATTTCCGCCCTTAAAGGCACGCCGGCGGAGCGGGCAGGGATGAGATCTGGCGACATAATTATTGGCATCGACGGCAAGCCGGCGCAAGGGATGAGTTTGGATGAAGCGGTACGGCTCATGCGGGGGGAGCCGGGAACCCAGGTAACCGTCAACATTTACCGCGAGAAAGAGAAAAAAGAGTACGAGTTCAGGATAACCCGCGAAGTAATTAACGTGCCTTCAGTTGAATCCAGGCTCCTGGAAGGGCCGCTCCCCGTGGCTTATATACACCTGCTGCAGTTTACCGCTTCTTCAACAACCGAACTCAAGAAGGCGGTTAAAGAACTTTCAGACGAGGGGGCACGAGGGCTCGTTCTTGATTTGAGAGATAATCCGGGCGGTGATTTTCAGGCGGCCCTGGACATCGCCGACCTCTTCCTGGATGAAGGCGTCATTGTTAAGGTGCGGAACCGCTACGGCAAAGAGGCGGTGCACAGAGCCAACCCTGGGGCAATAAACATGCCCTTGGTGGTTTTGGTAAACGGCGGGAGCGCGAGTTCCTCAGAGATCGTAGCCGGAGCTCTGCAGGATAACGGGGTGGCGCCGCTGGTGGGCGAGAAGACTTTTGGTAAAGGACTGGTGCAGACGGTATTTCCCCTGGCGGCGGGAGACGCGCTTAAGCTGACGACCGACAAGTATTATACCCCCAAGGGGACCGACATCGACCACGTCGGTATCACACCGGATTACACGGTTGCTTCCGGCAACGGGGAAGACCTGCAGCTGGAAAGGGCCAAGGCCCTTCTCTTGGAGAAGCTGCGGGCCGCGGATTAGGCGCAAGACCCCCATTACGGCGTCAGGTATTATGACGGTGTGTGTTTAGCCGTCGCTTTGTTAGGAGAGATGGGATGAGCGACCTCTTGGGATTTGTTCTCATAGTCTTAAAGCTGTGGCTGCAGGTCATCATAAGCCCACTTTTCCTGATGCTGGTTTTGGTCGTGGCCTGGCAGTACCGGCGCATGCAAAACTTTTCCCAGAGGATGTTCCCTACGGCAAAGGGCATGTACCTGAGGGCGACCGTCGTGTCTGCCCTGTTCGGCATTGCCGGCGGCCTCGTGGGAAGCGCGGGTCTACTGGCATTGGGAATCGACCTGGCCCGGATGGGAATAGTCTACTTATTCATGACCGCGATACTCCTGATGCTCATTCACCCCCGGTTTCTGTGCTTTGCGTACGCCGGGGGCATAGTTTCGGTTTCACATCTCGTGTTCGGGTGGCCTGATGTTAGTGTTCCCCAGCTCATGGGCCTGGTGGCTGTCCTGCACATGGTAGAGAGCGTCCTCATTTATCTGTCCGGCCACATGGACCCGGTCCCGCTGTACGTTGAGACGGAAAGGTTCGGGGTGGTGGGAGGTTTTAACCTGCAGAAGTTCTGGCCCATACCCCTGGTGGCGGTTGTTAGCGCTATAGAGCCGCCGTCCGGGGGGAGCCTGATACAAATGCCGCAGTGGTGGCCGCTGTTTCAGGAGAGTTCGCGGACCTTGTCGTCGGCGACGTATGTATTGTTGCCCGTGATAGCGGTGTTAGGATACGGTGAGATCACGACCACCGCCTTCCCCCGGGAAAAAAGCCGGATATCTGCCCGCAACCTGTTCGGTTTCAGCCTGGCGCTGCTCGCGGTTTCCCTCGCCGCTTCTTATAACCCGGGCCTGGCTCTGTTCGCCGCCCTCTTCGGCCCGTTGGGGCATGAAATGGTGATCTGGCTGGGGGTGAAAGCAGAGAAAGAGGCGACTCCTATTTTCGTCATGCCGGCAAGGGGAACCATGGTTCTCGATGTGTTGCGGGGCTCCCCGGCGGCCCAGGCAGGGCTGAAAACCGGCGATGTGCTGCTGGGAATAAACGGTGTGCCTGTCGACACCCGGGAGGAATTGGAGACGCTGCTGAGGTATTACTGGGGGCCGTTGCAGGTAGAAGTAGAGCGCGAGGGACGTATTTTCTCGGTTTCCCTCACCAAGATGCCGGGGCAAGGGATAGGCGTAATTCCGGTTCCGGAACGGACCGGGACCGGTTTGAGAGGGCGCCACACCCCTTCGCTCTTGGATTACTTGCGGGAGCACCTGAGAAGGCGGCGTACCTGAACGCGGTATAGACGGTATAAATGGTAATATCTGTGTTTATCACTGCCCATCTGTGTACATCTGTGGCCCGCTTTCGGGGCAGTGTACTTATTCATGGTGCCAAACCCCAAAGATCGTTATGTTTCCATAATATCTGCGTTAATCAGCGTCAAAAAATAATATCTGCCCGGCACTCAGTGATAACTTTGTGCCATAGTGAAGCTACAATGTGGCAGGCCGTTCGCAATTGGCATGTCTCCACCAAAAACTGGGGCTGAGTGCCGGGTCTGTGGCTTGTGGCTGGTTTAGACTGCTGATGAACATAGAAATGGTTGCGTTTTGCCAGCTCCCCGAATAGCATATAGTATCTAGTATCCCTGCCTCAGGGCGGGCAGGGCCGGTTGAGCCATACAAGAACGGGGAGGGGCGTGCAGTGAACCGTCGAGGGCGAATAAGGTACTTATTGGCCAGCAGCAACACGGGACAGGGGTACCGGTCGTTTCTGCCGGCATTAATAGAAAGTTTGAAAAAAGTATACGTGTTGAAAGGGGCGCCGGGGTCAGGAAGGACGACTTTTATCAGGCAGATAGGTCTTGAATTAGCGGCTAAGGGTTACCAGGCCGATTTTTTTGTTTCTTTTGCGGGTTCTTCCTCGCTGGAAGGGGTGATGTGTCCCCAGTTAGGCCTGGCGGTCGTGAAGGGGGATTGCGGGTACCCGTCTGAGCATGAGCAACGGGGCATTTCTTGCGAGGTCATAGACTTTAGCGAATTCTGGGATGGCGCATCACTGGCAGGGTGCGAAGAGGAGATAGCGGAACTGGCGGAGGAGATAGAAAAGCAATTGAGATCGGCGGCGGAGTTGCTCATGAAAGCCGCTCGAGTGAAAGAGAAAATCAGCGCACACGGGAGCGGATATCCCGACCCGGAAGAGGTAGAGAGGCTGGTGACCCGTCTTGTTACGGAAATATTGGAGCAAAGTTCCCGCGAGAGGCATTATTTTGGAACTGCCTTGAGCATCCAAGGGCTTGTCAGCTATGTGGATGGACTGAGTGCGTCTTGTGCCGGCAGGTATGTCCTTAAGGGGTTCCCGGGCAAGGTCAAGTCGGCCGTTTTGACGGCAGTGGGCAGGATGGCTCTGGCCAGGGGGCATCAGGTCGAGTTTTACCACGACGGGTTCAATCCTGAAAACCTGAATATGATAATCATAACAGGCTTGGGAGTGGCTGTGATTGACGGCGACGGGCTTGGCCTGACGGTAAGACCTGGTGATATAATTTTAGATGCCCGGGATTGGAACGACTCAAACCAAGAAACTGCGTCCGGCACGGATGTGGTCGAAACACAGCGCCGTCTGGATACGCTTTTGGAGGAGGCGCACACGGCCCTGCTCCAAGCAGAATCGATACGGAAACGTCTGCGCGGTATCTTCAGCCGGGCCATGGACTTCCGCGAGGTCGAACGCGTCCGATCCCGGATAATGGAGGATATTGACGCAGGTTTTGGCCACAGGCCACAGATTAGCACAGATTGACACTGATTAACACTGATATTATTTGTTATTAGACGCAGATTGACGCAGATTTATAATTATAATTATTAATATTTTATTATTTTTATTTAACATCTGCGTAAATCTGCGTCTAACACCCAAAATCAGTGTTTATCAGTGTTCATCTGTGGCTGTGGATCTGCGTTAATCAGCGTCTGATTTGAGCGTCCGAATTGAATCAGGAGGTATCGCGATGGAGTTCAAGCTTCGCTCGGAATACGAGCCTACGGGGGACCAGCCCCAGGCCATAAGAGCCATAGTGGAAGGGATTCGCCGGGGGTACAAGCACCAGACCCTGATGGGGGTGACCGGTTCGGGCAAGACTTTCACCATGGCCCATATCATCAACGAACTCCAGCGACCGGCTCTGGTCATAGCCCCCAACAAGACCCTGGCGGGCCAGCTTTACGCCGAATTCCGGGAGTTTTTCCCCGAAAACGCTGTGGAGTACTTTATAAGTTACTACGATTACTACCAGCCGGAGGCTTACGTTCCGAGCACAGACACCTATATCGAAAAAGACTCATCTATCAATGACGAAATAGACAAACTGCGGCACTCGGCCACCGCTGCCCTGCTTGAGCGGCGTGACGTTATTATCGTGGCCAGCGTTTCCTGCATCTACGGTTTGGGTTCGCCTGAGGACTACGGAGAGATGATCATATCCCTGCGCCCGGGGATGGAGATAGGGCGGGATGATCTCCTGAAGAGGCTGGTGGAGAACCTGTACGAGCGAAACGAGATAGATTTCAGCCGGGGCAAATTCAGGGTGCGGGGAGACGTGGTGGAAATCATGCCGGTTTCCGCAGGGGAAAACGCCGTCCGCATCGAGTTTTTCGGGGACGAAATCGAAAGGATACTGGAGTTCAACCCGGTGACCGGGGAGGTTTTGGGCAGGAGAAACCACATTTCGATTTTCCCGGCTTCGCACTACATCACCACCAGGGAAAAGATGCTGAAGGCGGCGGCCGAAATCGAAAAGGAACTGGAAGAACGGGTGAAGTTCTTCGAAAAAGAGGGAAAACTTCTCGAAGCCCAGAGGCTAGCCCACAGGACCCGCTACGACCTGGAAATGATAAGGGAGATAGGCTACTGCAAGGGGATAGAAAACTATTCCCGCTACATCACGGGGAGACGTCCGGGCGAGCCGCCCTATACCCTGATCGACTTCTTCCCCCCGGATTTTATAGTTTTTATTGACGAATCGCACATAGGGATACCGCAGCTGCGGGGGATGTACGAGGGCGACCGGTCCCGTAAGCAGACGCTGGTTGACTACGGGTTCCGGCTTCCTTCGGCTATGGACAACCGCCCCTTGACCTTTGAGGAGTTCGAGGCCAAGGTTAACCAGTGCATTTACGTCAGCGCTACTCCCGGGCCTTACGAACTGGAGCACAGCAGCCAGGTGGTGGAACAGATCATAAGACCGACCGGGCTCGTGGACCCGGAAGTGGAAGTAAGGCCCACGGAAAACCAGATCGACGACCTGATGAATGAGATACGGGCGAAGGTGGACAGAGGCTACAGGGTCTTGGTCACCACCCTTACCAAACGCATGGCAGAAGAGCTGACCGATTACCTGGGAGATGCCGGGTTTCGGGTAAGATACATGCATTCCGAGATCGATGCCCTGGAAAGGATGGAGATACTAAG
>CAYONS010000078.1:0-6375 GCA_964405385.1 uncultured Syntrophothermus sp. | reverse complement strand
CGGGATAATTTCTTTCTTCTGGGCCTGTTTTTGGCCTTTGCAGTGCTGGCTGGGGTATTTTATGTAGCTACGCCCCAGGGCAAGTACCTATGGGACCGTTTTTTCTCGGGAATTCCTCTCTTAGGGAGGGCAGTCAAGAACGTCGTAACTACGCGTTTTGCCTCCACGGCGGCGATGATACTGCGGAGCGGGGTTCCGGCTCTGCCGGCTTTGGAGCTGTTGAGGGAAAACGCGGGCAATGAGGTTGCTTCCCGGGCCTTGGATCAGGCGGTAGAAGGAGTGAGGCGTGGGGAAACCATAGCCTATCACCTGGGCCAGGCCGGGTATTTCGATCCCCTGGTGGTGCAGATGGTGAGAGTGGGCGAAGAGACTGGAAGCCTCGACGAAGTCATGCAGCAGCTGGCTGATTTCTACGAAAAGGAAGCCCAGGCGAGCATCACCCAGATGATGAACCTGATTGAGCCGGTGCTGGTATTGATCATGGGCGTGGTCGTAGGGGTCATAGTATTCTCCGTCATGTTCCCTCTGTTCGACCTGGTGTCTTCTTTCAAACGCTGAGGTGGGATTCGTGAGAGGCGGCAGCCGCGGTTTTACTCTGCTCGAGCTTCTTCTGGTGGTAGGGCTGGTATGCCTGATGGCGGCTCTGGCCGTTCCCAACTTCAGGCCGGTCTTGTACGAGGCGGATCTAGAGCAGGCGGTACGGGTCCTGGAAGTCGACCTGGAATGGGCACGGGCGGCAGCCCGTGCTGCAAAGAAAGGGGTATGGATCGAGTTCACTGAAGAGGGGTATTCGATTTACCGCGAAAGCGACGAAAGCGTGGAACAACTGCGGGTCCGAGAATGGCCTCGTGGGGTCAGGCTGGGCGGCATCGATTATCTGGCTGATGACGCGGTGCGTTTTAACGGCAAAGGAACCCCTGTTGACAGCTCAGGCACAGAACTTAGGGAAGACGTCAATATCACCCTCAGGGCCGGGAACGGCAGCTGGGCACAGGTCATCATCAGGAAGAAAACGGGCAAGGTGGAGGCGACTTACCCGTGAGGCGCACCGGATCCAGTTCAGGTTTTACTTATTTGGAAATACTCATAGCCATGGGGATACTCGTTACTTTTCTCGCCGTCATGGGGGGGCTGGTGGGGGTTGCGGGGTACCTTTTGCGCCAAAGCAAAGCAGAGCTGCAGCGGGTGTATACCCAAAAAGCGGTGTTTGAACTGGTGGCCGGTTCCGAAGCAGAAAGCCTGCCATCAGATTCTTCGCCGCTCGTCCTCGACTCCTTGACAATAAGCGGCGACGAGTGGCTGGAGTACGGAAACGGTGATGATAGAATACAGTGGCAGGCTCGGATAAATGTGAGCGAAGCAGAACCGGGAAAAACCATCGAGGTTGAGGTTGTACCGGTTACCGACTAGTTTCAGCCGAGCGTAACCGAGCGCGTGGGGTGAGCTGCAGTGGAAGCGATAGCGCAGGACAAAACCGGGCGAAAAAATGGCACCCTACGAACCGCGGCAGGATTCAGTCTGCTCGAGGTCCTCCTCACCTTGGCCGTTTTTGCCGTTGTGCTGGTGTCAGTCTCCGCTATTCTCCAAGCCTATTTCGGGGTTTTACGCTTGTTTGTGGACGAGAGACGCGAGATCACCGAGGCGAGGTCGGCGATGGAAAAACTGACAGAGGCCTTGGACGAAGCGCGGCGAGACGGCTGGGAACTATACAAAGACGGGGCGAGAATTGGGGCAAAGAAATGTTCTCCAGAGGGAGGCCTGATTGATGCCTGCACTGTGCTGGCAGTCGGAGATGAGGCAGACGGCCCCATGTACAGGGAAGGGCTCATCTGGGACGGGGACACCCTCAAAGATCAAGAGGGCACCGTCTGGGCCCGGTACGTCTCGAACATTGAGGTAGAAGAGGTGGCGGGCGGATCGGTCGACAGCAGTTCCAATATCTTGAATAATGCAATTGCATCAAGCGAAAAGGCGAGATACCTCGTCATAAGCGTAACCGTTGGTTGCTCTGCTGACGGGGGGCTAGGCGGCAGTGGCTATGAACTCCGGACCCTGGTGTGTACCACATGGCCTTGGATATAGGGACAGGGAAGGTGGTGCCGGCACGATGCCTCATCCCGGTTCAAGTAGAAACAAAGGCGCGGCCCTGGTCATGGTGATGATAATAGTCATGATTCTCCTCTCTATCGGCGTGACCCTTTTGCTGACGGCTTCATCAGACCTCCAGATATCCGGCGGGCTTGCTGGCACGTCCCATTCAGGCACGGTGAAACCAGAGGAACCGCCAATTTTGCCGATAACAGATCCCGGTTCGTGGATCGATGAAAACTGGGAAACCTCTCCCCCATCCGACTGGTCCATACACGAGGACGCGGAGGGGTACTATCTAGTGCCTAACGCCCCGGGACAGAGCGGCTCTACCTTCATTTACTATCTGCAGCCGTTTGTGAGTTTCGATTTCCAGATCCGGCCGCGGATAATCTCGCATCAGGGACAGAGTACGGCCGAAGTGGGCATGGCGGTGCGCGATGAGTCGGGAAACCTTTTTATGTTCTACCTGGACCTGAAATGGGACAAGGTAATGGCCGGCATTAGGGGGCAGGAAAGTTCGGTGGTGACGAATTATGATTTCCAGGTGGGGAGTGATTACTACCTTCGGATAAAGGGCGACATCTCCGCTCCGGGCAAGCTCCAACTGACGTTCGGACATTACGAGAACGGCTCTTTGGTGGTGGATTACACTAATCCTAATTACTCAACAGGATTTTATTCGGCGGATGCGAATAAGAAGTATTACCTGGGCCTGTACGACAGCACCGCCAACGCTCGGATGCGCTACTATATCACCAATCCGTAGGCCGGTTCCTGGGTTGTGTGTGGTTTTTGTGCTTGCCGGTTTTCTTTCGTCCATATCCAAGTATTTGAGGTGACCGCATGTTCAGCAATAACAGGCTCTGCATATCGCTCGAAGAGGACCGGGCACGGCTGCTTTGGGGTAGGGCCAAGCGCAAACACATATTGGTCGAGGGTTTCGGCAGCCTTCTTCTGGAGCAAGGTTTGGGCGAGTCTTTGGATGCAGGGCGTTTGTTTAGAGCGGGGGAATTGATCAAAGAGTTTGCCCAAAGGGAAGGCTGGTGGGCGAAAAGATACTGGGTGGTGTTGAACCGGAAAGGAGTCGTAGCCAGGACGGTTCGGGTACCTTCATTTAAGCCTCGCGTGCTTGATTCCTTTCTGCGCAATGAGATGACGAATTACCTGCCGGTTGATCCCGATGACTACATATCGGACTACGCTATTCTGCGGAGGCTTCAAGAAGGGGCTGGGGAATCTTATTACGAGGTATTTCTGGCCGCAGTTCCCAGACTGCAGGTGGAGCAGGTAGGGATGATGGCCCAGGCCTGGGAGGCTGCTCTGGAAGCAGTGGAAGTCGCGCCGCGATCCATCTTGAGGCTCCTCGACACCCTGTCTTGTCCAGATACCATGGTCTTGACCCTGAACGAAGACGGCGGATTCGTTATGGTTACACAAAACGGGGGGCTGTTGGTGCATGCGGATTTGCCTTTTTCCGACCACGACGGGTTTGACCCGTACATGCTCGCAGGTGAGATAAGGGGATACCTGGACTTTTATTCATCACGGAACCAGGGAAAAACCGTCGAAAAGGTGTGGCTGGCAGGAGAAACAGAATGCAGCGAGGAAAAGCTAATTGAGCTGGCATCTATCCTGCCGGTTCCGTTGGAATTACTGACCCCTCAGAAAATAGGCCTGAACCCAGGGGGGTCTCGCGGAAAGGAGTTTTCTCTCACGGGGTGTGAGTTTGTGCCGCTGGTAGGACTTCTTTTGCGAAAGGAATGATTCGGTGGCGCTAAAAGCAGCAGGCAAAGACGTGAATTTTCTGCCTGTTTCTGTGTGGCAGGAAAGAGAAGCTAAGAAAAAAAGGATGCGCCGGATACGAACGGCACTGATCGCCGGTTTTCTGGCCGGGGTGATCTTTTCTTACCCTAAGTACATGGAAGTGCGAGAAACCTACCGGCTGGAGTCGCTGACAGAGCGTTACCGGGAGTTGGAGAAAGGTCGCCCCTTCCGCGAAGAAGTAGTGGCCAAGGAAAGACAGTACCGCGAGGAAAAGGCCGTGGTTGACAGACTCAGGCGCGAGAATGTATCGGTAATTGCGGTGATCGATGCGGTTAACAGCGTCCTACCCCCAGGGCTCTGGGTGACTGACATAGAGATAGAAGCAAAAAAAGCGGTGCGGTTGAAATGCGAGGCAACCAGCACCTTGGCTGCCGCAAGGTTCATGGCGGGCCTTGACTCTCTGGGACTGTTTTCCGGGGTTGAAGCCAACGAAATCCCTCTGGGTAAGGGATTACACCGTGTCGAGTTTTATCTGCCTTTTGCATCAGACGCGACACATGGAGCGTCCAGGTGAATCTCGCACATATTTTATGGTGCGCCTTCTACGATACTTGTAGGAACGGTGATGAATACGTTGCTGAAGGAGAGGTTAGTTTCGTATGCGGCAGGCCGTCTGTCGCCCAAGGTCCGGCTCGGTGTTGCCGTCTTGCTGTCTTTTTTCGCCGCAGGGGCCATCTGGAGATGTTATTTCGCGCCGCAGATGGATCGCGTTGCTCACCTCAAGGCAGAACAGGAGAGGATGCGCCACGCTATCGCCAGGGCCGAGGAAGAAAGATGGGACGATATCCCGGGCATGAAGCGGGAGATAATCCGGCTAAATTCCAGGCTAGACGAATTGAGGAAAGCTGTGCCCGACTGTAAGGATATACCGGGCATGGCGATGTATCTTTCCCGTATTGCGGAAAAATGCGGGGTAAAGCCTGCACTCGAAAAGGAAGGAGAAGCGGGGATAAAAATCGGCAAGCCGGTTTACACGAAGGGATATACG
Organism: uncultured Syntrophothermus sp.; assembly: GCA_964405385.1. Classification (GTDB taxonomy): domain Bacteria; phylum Bacillota; class Syntrophomonadia; order Syntrophomonadales; family Syntrophothermaceae; genus Syntrophothermus. The sequence continues at coordinate 1,472 of CAYONS010000078.1, read as the reverse complement.
GCTTATGACCTCAGGCTGAAGGTTTACGGGGCTCCTCACCAGGTCTACGCTTTCGTGAGCGGGATAGAGGAGGCTCCCCGGATGGTCCAGGTGCAGGAGCTCAGGTGGGAAACACGACAGGACAACCTGGTGGACTGCTTTATCGTGGTGAGGGTTTTTGTCCTGGGCACTCCAAAGAAGGACCCCGGGAACCGCCCTTTCATGGACTTTACGCGGCCCGATTCCTGGCCTTACGAGATGATGAAGTCTTCGCTTCTTTTGGATGTAAACGGCGAGCCTTTCATCTACCCGGAAGCCTCCGCGGAAAAAGACCGCGGTGCGCTGGAGGAAGCGGATGTAAATGGTGAAATCGCCAATCCCAAGTAAATGCCCCTTCAATCTTTTGGGCCTCCGGCTGGACAGTCTGCTTGTCACTGACAGACAGGCTGAGGTTGTTGAATCTGGTTCATGCTTAAGGGTATTCTGATCTTGTCTCGGTCTCGCATTATGGTTGACAGGTTCCCCCAAATCAGACTGGGTTTGGCAGAGAAGGGCAGGTGATAATTGCAGTTTCGCATTTCCCTAAGAGCAGTATTGTGCTGTTGGTAATGGTTTGGGATCAAAGGAAGCTCCATAGGGGATGAAGGCCTAGGATTGGAGGGATGGGGATTGGAACAGGAGATACTCTACTCTCCCGAGTATGCGGTGGCCAGGATAAGGCTGCTTGCGGGAGAAAGCGTTATCGCCGAGCCGGGAGCCATGATTGCCATGACTCCGAATATTGAGGTTAAATCTGAATTCGCCCGCGGTGGTTTTCTGCGATCTATGGCCAGGTCCGTTTTTGGAGGTGAATCGTTCTTCACGACGACATTTACTGCGCAGGGAGACGCCGAGCTCATACTGGGAAGAGGTCAGCCCGGAGACATGTGGTCGGTTTCCTTGAACAACGAAACTATTTACGCTCAGTCAGGAGCTTTTGTCGCGTGCACTCCTGGGGTCCGGGTCAATGCTGGCTGGGGAGGGGCTAGGGGGTTTTTTGCCGGCCCTGGGCTTTTTTTGCTTGAAATATCGGGCACCGGAATAGTGTGGCTCGCCGCCTTTGGAGCCCTTAGAGAAACCGTATTGGAGTTAGGCGAAGACTACATAATTGATACCGGCCATGTAGCAGGCTTTCACGGGAGCACTGTGTATACAGTGATGTCGGCAGGCGGGTTTAAATCATTTCTGACGAGCGGCGAAGGTTTGGTGTGCCGTTTCCGGGGCCCGGGCAAGGTGTGGGCACAGAGCCGCAACCCTGTAGCTTACGCGCAGTGGATCGACAGGTACCGCCCGGTGAAGCGGAGCAGCCGGGACGACGATTGATTCTGGAGGAGGTATGAAGCAGCTAAAAACTGATTAATAAATGTCAACAAAAGATAACAAAAAGCATATAATAAAATCATGGAACTATTAACCATCAGCAAAGCGGCAAAGAAATTAGGCGTTCATCCTAA
>CAYONS010000077.1:0-6415 GCA_964405385.1 uncultured Syntrophothermus sp. | reverse complement strand
TCCCTTATTTGGATTCTACCATAACCGTGTTGCCGTTCCTTGGGTATCAGTATACATGAGATTGAGGTGTTCGAAGACCACCAGTTCCTGGAGCTGCGGTTTGACCGCGAAGACCCCCGGTGAGGGAGTGGTGAAGTACTTTTGGAGGTAAGAAGGGGGCACGTCCTTTACCGACCTGGTGTCATACACCCCGCGCCGTGCCGTTTTCAATACGTTTTCATCGATATCTACGGCTTTTATCATTATCTCCCAGCGGTCTGGGTCATCCAGCATCTCCAGAAGGATGATGGCCAAGGTATAGGGCTCTTCTCCAGTTGAACAGCCGGCAGAAAACAGTTTCAAAGTGAGGTCCCCTGTTTTCTGTTCTTTTTGAGCTACCTCGGGCAGACAGTGCTCGGCGAAAACCTTGAGCTGTGAGAACTCGCGAAAGAAGTAGGTTTCGTTGACGGTCAACAGGTTAACCAATTCTTGAAATTCGCGCTGCTTGGGATCGAAGAATTTCAAGAGACGCAGGTATTCCTGTACCGTTGCCGCACCACAGGCCTGCATCCTTTTCTGCAACCGCTTCTTAATGTAGTAGATTTTGTTTTCGCTGAAAAACATACCGGTTCGTTCGTAGATCAGATTTCTAAGGGCGATGAATTCCTCGATCGATAGATCCAACTCAGGCTCACCGTTCCTTTGTTGCCGGTTATATGGGTTAGACTCATTCTTTTTGGCGCAAAAGATCGATAGACCTTTCGATTGCCTCCAGCAGTTCCTCGTCTGCTGTAATCCTCTTGAGCGCCGTCAGGTGAGAAACCGCATCAGAGCGTCCGTACAGGCCGAGCCCTTCAACCGCGCCTAGGCAGGCCAGGCGGTTTTCCTCCTTGAGATAGCGGAGGAAAAGGGGGTACAGTTCCGGGTTCTTATACTCACCTAAAAGAACCAAGAGCTCGTAGCGGTTGATATCATTAAGCGGGCCTTCGATGAAGGCCATAATCTCCGACAGAAGGAAGGGAGGAAGCTCTTCATATTGTTCGCGCTTCAGCACGCCTTCCAGGGCGTTGATGATTTCCTTGGCCATCAGGGGGCCTTTGTCGCGCATGAATGAGGCGAGACAAGGCAGATGTTCCTTCGTCCCTTTGCCTGCTATATACTTCAGATAAGAGAACTGCTCGAGTTCGCTCGCGGACCGGCAGTCTGGATAGAGCCTGGCTACGATATCCCGGGTGGCTTCGTTGCCGATGCGGGCCAAGGCTTCCAGGCACGTGCAGCGCAAAAGCAGGTTCTCAGAATCTCGCAGGACGTCGTTAATCAGGTCCGCGTATTCGTGAGCTTCAAGACGCCCCAGATATTCTACCGCCGTCATGACGTTGTTGACTTCGGGATCCTTTAAGGCCCTAGCCAGGAGGGCCTTGGCTTCAGGGCTGCCGATGCGGAAAGCTATATCAATCACGAACTTCCTCACATCCTTCGTCGCATCAGACAGCAAAGGCTTTAAGACGGCAATGCTTCTGTCTTCATGGTCAGCCAGGATATCGATGGCCGCATTACGAACAAAGGCGTCGTCACTGTACAAAAGAGAGACGACAGGCGCAATGAGTCCCGGGGTATCCATGGATTTGAGGGCGTTCACTATGACTTCCCGGACGAACCGGGACTCCTCAGCCTGCAGACGCTCGACCAGTGCTGCTGCGCTTTCTTCGGAGTTCTCGTAGCCCAGGTCTTCGGCGGCGAAGGCTCGCTCTTTTTCGTCACTGGAATCAAGTGACCTTATCAGTTCGGCAATGCTCATCGCCGGATCCACTCCTGTCGATATGAATGTTCGACATTTCACCATATTTCTCGATTTAACGGCAGAAAGGAACATAATGACACACAGTAAAACATCTTCTAGATGGCATACCAAATTTCCTGCTCCCAATGTAGGAAAATTTTTTATGATATTAGGACCGACGGCCGCGGGCGGTGCTACGAAAATGGCGGGCCGTCCCTTGACGGCCGGCAGCAGGGAAAGAGCATCCGTTTGTCGAAAAGGGTAAAAGACTTGTGACAGGGAGGGTTGTAAGAGTGAAGGACAAAAAGGGCGAGGTAACCAGGGTTAATGTCAAGATCTTCGGCGAAGACTATGTGGTAAAAGGGACGGAAGATCCTGAGTATATACAGATGCTGGCGGCATACGTGGACCGAAAGATGCAGAGCATAAGCCAGAGGATGCCGAATTTGCCGACCACGAAGGTGGCGGTATTGACCGCCCTCAACCTGGCCGATGAACTGAGCAAGCTGCAGGAGGACTATGACGAGTTGGTAAAGAAGCTGGAAGAAGCGAAGAGCGGCAGGATGGGTTGATTATGGATAATCACGAGATCGCAAAGATATTCGACGAAATCGCCGACATGCTGGACATCCTGGGCGAGAACCCGTTCAAAGCTCGGGCCTACCGCCAGGTAGCCCGCTATATTTACCGGATGGAAACGGATATTAACCGTATGTACAAGGAACAGGGGCTTGAGGGCATCCCGGGAGCGGGCAAGGCGATTAGGGCCAAGCTTCAGGAGCTTTTGGAAACTGGAGATTTGAAATACTACCGGAAGCTACAGGAAAAAGTCCCGCCGGGAGTGCTGGAGATGCTGGCTATTCCCGGTTTAGGGCCAAAGACGGCGGGCGTCATATACGCCCGGACCGGAATAGACACCCTGGAAAAGCTCTACCGTGCGGCTCAGGAGAAAAGGATCAGAGAGCTTCCAGGGATGGGAGCGAAAACCGAGTACAACATCAAAAAAGGCATCGAGATGCTCAGATCCACCCGGGAGGGGTTCAACCTGGGCACGGCTCTGCCTCTGGCCCGCGAGTTCCGGGAGTATGTTGCCGGTTTTTCCTGTGTGGAAATGGCAGAGATTACGGGGAGCGTAAGAAGGGGAAAACCTCTGGTAGGGGATGTGGACCTCCTGGTAGGGTCTGTTCAGGAAGAAACCGTAAGAGATAAGGTGCGGCGTTTTCGCAGGGTCCAGGAGATAGCGGAAGAAAGGCGCGGTTACATAAAAGGGAAGATGGGCCCGGGGATAGGTTTCGAAGTCATCATAGTACAGCCACAAGAGTTCTGGCGGGCTCTGGTCATGACCACCGGATCCCGTGAGCACCTGGAACCGATAAGACCTGCCTTGGAGAAGTTGGACTGCACTTCTGTTAGTTCCGAGGAAGACGTTTACCGCTTGCTTTCCCTGCAGTATATCCCGCCGGAGTTGCGCGAAGGACGGGGAGAGATCGAATTAGCACGCCGGTTCGCCCTGCCGGATCTTGTGACCTTGGGAGACATAAAAGGGGATCTCCATGTTCACACCGATTGGAGTGACGGGGCGCACAGTCTAAAAGAGATGGCGGCGCAAGCAGCCAAACGGGGTTATTCTTACATGGCTGTGACTGAGCATTCGCGTTCTCTTGCAGTTTCCCGCGGGCTCGATGCGGAAAGGCTTTTGGCCCAGGTTGAAGCGATTCAAGACATCAACCGGGAGTACGAGGGTTTCAGGATCCTTACCGGGATCGAGGTCGATATCTTAAGAGACGGAAGCCTGGATCTGCCGGATGAGGTACTGGAAAAACTGGATGTTGTGATAGCCTCCATCCACAGCCATTTTCGCTTGTCGCGAAACGAGCAGACCGAGCGCGTTCTGAAGGCTATGGAGAATCCGCACGTCGATATTATAGGGCACCTGACAGGCAGACTCCTTGGCAGGCGCTCCGGCTATGAGATCGACCTCGAGGCAGTTTTGGAGGCGGCGGCGCGAAGCCATAAGGTGCTGGAGATCAATTCTTATCCCGACCGGCTCGACATCGATGAAGAAACTGCTATTAAGGCCAAGACCAAAGGGGTAAAGGTTGCGATATCGAGCGATGCGCACCACCGGGCCGACCTGGAACTGATAAGTTACGGTGTGGTGAATGCAAGGAGAGGCTGGTTGGGACGAGATGACGTTTTGAACACTTTGGACACGGAGGAGCTCCTGGACTACCTGAGGAATAAATGATGGGTAAAAAGCAACATACTAAACACTGAGGTAAACAGCCCGGAGGGACCCCGCGGAGGTTTGCAGCAGGATGAACGTGATATTCGAATTCGTCTTGAGGGTCATAGGCATGTACTTTCTGGCCATGGTGGTCATAAGGTTTATGGGGAAGAGAGCCCTGGGGGAACTGGGGCTCTTTGATTTTGTGATAATGACCGGGGTGGGACACACCCTCACCTCTATTGCCCTTGACAGGAGTATTCCTTTTTACGAGGGGATAGTGGTCCTCGTGACCTTGGCCGGTCTTGAATATATAATGGGATATGCTTCCTTGAAAAGCCAGCGTCTGGCCCGCCTGATTTCCGGCGTACCGGTTGTGGTCATTGACAACGGGTGGATCATGAGGGAGAATTTAGCCCGCGAAAAGTTTAACGTCGATGATCTTATGCAGGAGCTGCGTAAACACGGTATACGAGACGTAAGCGAAGTAGAGCAGGGCCTGCTTGAGCCCTGCGGCGGCTTCAGTGTAATATTGAAACCGGACTTTGAACCGGTGACCAGGGGGGAACTGGGAATAAAATGGGAGCCGGGACCGGATACGGTTTTGACTTCGGAGCCGGTGTCAAGAAAGCTGGTCTTGCAGAGCCCGGCGGGCGACGGCGGATCTCAAAAGAGGCCTTCCGTATCGTTGGCTGACCAGAAGGAAACGCTGGAAGCGATACATAAGGCCCTCGGCGATATTTTGCGAAGGCTGGATGAGTTAGACGCAGACTCTCCCAACACCCAACGGTGTCATGAGCGTCCGCCCCGAAAACCAGCCACAGATGAACACGGACCCGGCACTCAGGCGTGACTTTCTTTCGACGTATGCCCGCTCCGAACTTTGTACCCCATAGCAGCTTCATTATGGAGCACAAAGTTATCACTGAGTGCCGGGCAGATATTTTTTGACGCTGATTAACGCAGATTCTTTATAAATTAAAGGCGTCTAAGTCACCGCTAGAAAGCCTGTAATTTTCATTCTCCAGTGGTGACGCTGCAAGGTGTCATGAGGGTTTGCGTTTGGTCTTTTCGAATTATGCAAAAGTCTCAGTGGTAATTAAGCCACATAGAACCTGTTCTAAAGTTTGGATACGCGTTAATTCCTTCTGCGACAAAGTAATTTGCTCCCTATTCGTACTGACATCTCCACTGATGGATTTGACTGTTAGCAGCCCTGACAGTATGACAGAACGATTACAGCCCAGCGTCAGCATGAATTGAAAGCCGCGCTGGTGTATGATACATTGATTGTACGAGCATTTAAAGCATTGAAAGCATGTGATGGAGAAAAGAGACATTTCTAGGTAGAGCAACCCCTAGGTTGGGAGGGAAACGGATTGGACAAGGAGATAATCTTCTTAGTCGAGGAAGCGCCGGAAGGCGGTTATACGGCACGCGCTCTCGGCCATTCCATATTCACGGAGGGCGAGGCTCTGGAGGAAATAAGGAATAACGTTCGTGAGGCGGTTCGCTGTCATTTCGAGGATAATGACATGCCACGGGTGATCCGGTTGCACATCGTGAAAGATGAGGTTATGGCGGTGTCAGACTGCCAAGGGATATAAGCGGGGAAGAATTGGCCGAACTCTTGGCGAGGTACGGGTACCACATAACTCGGCAAACAGGGAGCCACCTCCGCCTCACCACGACACTAAGAGGAGAGCACCACATTACCGTGCCGCTACACAGCTCCCTAAAAGTCGGCACGTTAAGCGGCATCTTGGCCGATGTGGCCTATCACATACAAATTCCCAAGGAGACTTTGGTCATGGAACTTTTCTATAAGCGATAAAAACCCCGATAAAAGAGGACTTCGCCCCCTTTGCGCCATGATCAGGGCTTTAATCTCCATGCGTCTTGAAAACATCAGCGGATTCACCCAGCTGGTGCAACGGCTGACTTATGACCCGTACCTTAGATATACCTGCGGCGTTGAACCGTTCGGTAAAGTTCCCAGCGTATCTACCTTCAGCCGTTTCTACGCCCAGCTTGCCAGAACCAATGCTTTAGAAGCCCTTTTTGAGTTCCTGGTTCGATACCCCAACCTTTAAGGGGCTGATGTTTAAAGTTTTCTCATGTAGCGTTTCAATTCCTCATAAAAGTTTTCACGGGTGCCGGCTAAGATAACAACAACAGTTAAGTCGCCTTCTTCAATGATGGTATAGGCCAGCTCATAGTTTGTCTTATTGTAGTGGATATCATAACAAAAGACGCCGGAAAGATCGCCCGTTTTGGGTTCACCTATATAAGGGTCCTTGAGGATTTCATCAACGGCTTTTTGAAAAGCCGCTTTAAGCGGTTTTTCTTTCAATTTTTTTAAAAATCGGGCAGCAGGAGGTATGAAGCAGCTAAAAACAGATTAATACGTATTAACAAAAGATAACAAA
>CAYONS010000076.1:0-6847 GCA_964405385.1 uncultured Syntrophothermus sp. | reverse complement strand
ACTTCCCGCTAATGGAAGAGAAGATAAGAGCAGCCTTGGAAAAGTAACAGGGAGGGGTTCAGGGTGACGAAAAAAATAATGGTGCTGCCTTGCAGTGGCATCGGTAAGGCCTACGGGGAGATCAGCCGCCAGGCCACTTATGAGCTGATAGACGACATTCATCCCGAGGACGTGACGACTGCCTGTCTGGGGCGGTTCATGATCAGGGATCCTGAAGTGATTGACCAAGCGAAGAAAAGCTTCATAATTACCGTTGACGGGTGCGCTAAGGAGTGTGCCTTAAAGAATGTCGAGGCCGCCGGGATCAAGGTGGATAAGGCGGTCAGAACTATAGAGGTTTTCAAGGAGCACCGGGATCTCAAACCTGAAGGGGTGCTGAAGCTGGGAGAACCCGGGCTGAAACTGGCCCACCTTTTGGCCCGGAGGCTGGCGGGCGAAGTAGACTGTCTGATGAAGGAGGAGGGATAGGCATGGCTCAAGCCATCAAGCTGGATGATAAACCGAAGGCCTTGAAGGTAGGAATAGTTCCCTGCAACGGTGAAGAAATCTGCCAGGGAACTCTTACCCGGTTCGCCTGCCGGAAAGTCCTGGACGAGCTCCGCCCGGGGCAGACGGTGACCCTGTGCCTTCCTCTTTTTATAGCAGGAGATGAGAAAGAGCGGAATTTTGCCAACCGTTTTCCTACCATCACCGTCGACGGCTGCGACAAGCGCTGCAGCCAGATCTCTACCGAAAAACTCAGCGGCAAGCCTGCTTATTCCCTGTTAGTGACTGAAGTGCTTGAAAAACAGAATATCAAGCTCCCCGCATCCCCGCGCTGGTTAACTGACGAAGGGCAAAAAGCCGTAGATATTCTTGCCGAAGAGATAGCCCGCAGGGTAGATGAGATACTGGGCAGCGGGGGGGATTGACGATGCCGGTTTATACTAACAAGGTGGTTTGGAAAGGGGGACACCTGGGCTACACCTACTGCGAAAACGGAACCGAGATGGAGTTTTCGGCGCCTCCGGCCTTGTACGGGCGTCCCAATATGATGACTCCGGAAGACGCCTTCATGATGGCGGTAAACACCTGTGTGCATATGATGGTTATCTGGGCAGCCGAGCGCCTCAAGCTCGACCTCGTGGGCTACGAATGCGTAGCTGAAGGCGAAGTGGAGGAGTTCATAGACCGCACATCCTGGTTTAAGAAGGTGGTGCTGAAACCCAGAATCACGGTTCGTGGAGCTCCTAAGAAGAAGGTGGAAAGGGCTTTGGAAATGGCCCGCAAGTATTCTACCATAGCCGAATCGGTGAAAAGCGAAGTAATAATCGAGCCCGAGATAGAGATCGTCCAGTGAGGAGTGAAAGAAATGGGCGAGCAGTGGGTTGATGTCATCTTTATCGGCGGCGGGCCGGCGGGTTACCAGGGCGCCATTCGCGCCGCCCAGCTGGGAATGAAGGTAGCGGTGGTGGAATCGCGGGAACTGGGAGGCGTGTGCCTCAACCGGGGCTGCATACCCACCAAGGCTATTCGAGCCTCGGTCGAGCTCTTGCACCGGGCACGAAGAGCCAAAGCCTACGGGATTGAGATCGAAGCGGCTCGCCCTGACATTAAAGCCATAGTCGCTCGAAAGGACAAAGTGGTGAGTCTCTTGCGCCGGGGCATACCTCAGCTTTTCCGAAACCGGAGGATACAGCATCTGGAAGGGGTCGGGCGCCTGCTTTCCCCGCACGAGGTCGAGGTGGAAACCAGAAACGGCACCATGACGGTCAAAGCGGGAAAGATAGTTATTGCTACCGGATCCAGGCCTTCAATCCCTCCTCCGTTTACTGGGTCAACCGGCGAGAGAAGATCAGTGCTGACCACCGACGATATCCTTGGGATATCCGAGGTGCCAGCCTCTCTTCTCATCGTCGGGGCGGGGGCGGTAGGGGTGGAGATGGCTTCGATAATGGCGGAATTGGGGAGCTCGGTGACCCTTATAGAGTTAAAGGACCGTATCCTCCCCGGTGAAGACGCGGAAATGGCAGAATACATGGCGAGGATGTTAAAGAGGCAAAAGGTTAAGGTGCTTACCGGGTTGTCGGTAAGCAGTGTTCAAGCTCAAGACCGGGCAGTAACCGCCGTCCTGTCCAACCACGAGATCTGGGAAGGCGCCGCTGTGTTGCTGGCCACAGGGCGGGCACCCAACGTGCAATCCCTCGGACTTGACAACATAGGCCTGGATGACAGCGGAAAACCCCTCGAGGTGAATGAGCGGATGGAAACCGCAGTTCCCGGTATCTATGCGGCTGGAGACGTGACCGGGGGGTGGCTCCTGGCCCATGTGGCGTTCGCCGAGGGCATTACCGCAGCCGAGAACGCGGCCGGCTTGGGTTCCCGCATGGACTACCGGGTAGTGCCCCGCTGTGTTTTTGCCTTTCCCGAGTACGCGGCAGTAGGCTGGGGAGAAGAAGAGGCCCGAGAAAGGTGCTCTCACGCCACAGCCTTCAGTTTCCCGTTCAAGTCCTTGGGGATGGCTCAGGCCCTAGGAGAATGGGAGGGCATGGTCAAACTGGTGGTGAACCCCAAGGACGGGCAAATACTGGGGGGGCACGTTGTCGGGCCTCACGCCTCGGACCTGATAGCAGAGATTGCCCTGGCCATGCGGCACCGCATTCCTGCCCGTGGTATCGTGGAGACTATTCATGCTCATCCCACCTTATCAGAAGCGGTACTGGAAACGGCTCAGGCCGCCTGCGGCCAGGCCATCCACATGCTGCCTGAGTGAGTTGGCAAAAAATAAGCGTCAAGCTGGGGGCTGGGAGAGGAAGGTGGGGATATGCGAAAAGCAGCGTTGCCCCCGTGGTTGAGAGAAACCGTTCGTAAAGCAAAAAGGCCTGAGAGCGCTGGGGTCTACGAGAACACAATTGTGCAGATAGCAGGGGCTGGATTGAACACGGTTTGCAAAGAAGCCAGGTGTCCCAACCGGGGAGATTGTTTCTCCAAGGGGTCGGCTACATTCATGATACTGGGTGACATTTGTACCCGGAACTGCCGTTTCTGTGCGGTAAAGCACGGGGTTCCGGTTCCGGTGGACGTGGAAGAGCCGCTGCGGGTAGCCCGGGCAACAGAAGAATTAGGACTGCGCCATGTCGTGGTTACCTCCGTGACCAGAGACGATCTGGAAGACGGGGGTGCGGGCCAGTTCGCCGCTGTAATAAGGGAACTGCACGGCATACGGCCAAGGGTTTCGGTTGAGGTCCTGGTTCCGGACTTTAAGGGGGCTGTCGCATCCGTTGAACTGGTTGTAGGTTCCGGGCCGGAGGTGTTCGCCCACAACGTCGAAATGGTGCCCCGTTTGTACCATGAGGTTCGGCCGAAAGCATCCTATGAAACGTCCTTAGCTGTGTTGGCTGCAGCGAAGAAAACGGCCGGATCTGGTATAGTCACTAAGTCGGGTTTGATGCTGGGTCTGGGCGAAAAAGAATCAGAAGTAATCGACCTCTTGAAAGACTTGAGGAGGGTTGGCGTGGACATCGTGACCATAGGACAATACCTGGCTCCTTCGTGGACGCACTACCCTGTGGCCCGCTACGTCGCCCCGGAAGAATTCGCCGAGTGGGAAAAAGAAGCTTACACGATGGGATTTGCCGCGGTGGCGTCGGGGCCGCTGGTGCGAAGTTCATACCGGGCGGCGTACTATTACCGGAAGGTGGTCGGCCGTGGGCAAGAAGTGGCGTCTGATTAGAAGCGGGGCTGGAGAGCCCGCGTGGAATATGGCGGTTGATGAAGCTCTTGCCGTCCTTCATTCCGAAAAAGAAGGGCGGCTGCCGGTCTTTCGGCTCTACACCTGGGAACCGCCGGCCTTGTCGCTTGGGTATTTTCAGGATGTGAGCGATATCGATCTCAAAGCCGTGAAGCGGCTCGGTGTGGTGCCGGTGAAACGGATTACAGGAGGCAGGGCGGTCCTGCATTACGGCGATTTGACCTACAGTATCGTGGCAACCTCTGGGCGGGATGCGCCAGAAGGAGTGGCGGCATCGTACCGCTTCTTGTGCCGGGGGCTTTTGCAGGCTTTTGTCGACCTCGGCATCAAGGCTGACCCGGGACGGGCTGAACCTTCTTGGGGCCGGTCTCAGGCATGTTTTGCAATATTCACTACCAGCGATATAACCTGGCAGGGAAAGAAGTTCGTAGGCAGTGCCCAGAAACGGCTGGGAAGAACCCTTCTCCAGCATGGATCAATCCTGGTTTTGCCCCAAGATGACCTGCTGAAGAAGGTTTTTGCCCGCGAGGGGGAGGAAAGGTGCCGGGCCTTGGCGGAGTCGGTGACCTGCCTGCAATCGATCGTGACGAGGGCAATTACTTTGGAAGAAGTGGCCGAAGCCGTCATCCGCGGCTTCAGCCGGGCCCTGGGTATCGAGTTTGACGAGGACGAGCTAAACGACGAAGAGAGGAACCTGGCTGCCGGCTTGGTTCCTAAATATGAGCTGCTTCATATTCTATCAAAGTTTTGATAGAATATGCATATAATATGCGGGAGGTGAGTATCATGCCGAACATCAGACCAAGCTCTGATTTCAGAAATAAGTATAACGAAATTTCGGACTTCTGCCACAAATATTCAGAACCGATTTTTATTACCAAGAACGGAAGAGGCGACCTGGTGGTCATGAGTATTGAAACTTATGAAAAGCTGGTCGGCAAGTTTGAACTGTACAGGCTGCTGGACGAAGGGATGGAGGCCCTGAAAAACCGCAAAGTCGTCCCTGCCCAGGACGTGTTTTCAAAAATAGAAGAAGGATTACCAGAATGAAAAAATACAGGGTTTTGATGACTGAACCGGCGGCCAATGATCTGCAGGAAGTTGTGCGGTATATTGCAGGGGAACTGCGGGAGCCTACTACCGCACAGAAACTGGTTGGCAAGATCAGGGATGCCATAATGAGCCTTGCCGAAATGCCGAGCCGTCATCCGCTGGTGGCAGACGAAGTTCTGGCTGCAAAAGGTATACGAAAGCTTCCTGTAGAAAACTATATTGTCTTTTATGTGGTTTCCGAAGAGGATAAGACGGTTACGGTAGTTAGAATTTTATATGGCAGACGGAACTGGGAGCATTTGCTGTGAAGTGGGGTCTCACTTAATCAGCGTCAAAAGATAATCGTACCTGCCTATTTCCTCGCTCGTACGTAAGCGCTGGCGAAGGCGCCGTCTAGTTCCGCTGCCTCCGACTCTGACAGATTCTTCAGGCTATCCCCCGCTATGTCCTCGAGGACCTTCCCTTGGTAAACGATAGCAGGCTGTACCTCGATGTCTTTAAATCCCACTGTCTTTAAAATCCTTTCATAATCTTTCACGTCGAGTGCCCCGGCGATGCAGCTCACCCAAAGAGAAGCTAACTCTCTGACGGAATCAGGAACCGGCTTCAGGCAGACAATGTCCGCAATGCAGAGCCTTCCTTGCGGCTTGAGCACGCGGTAGGCTTCGGCCAAGGCCTTTTCTTTATTGACCGAGAGGTTGATGACGCAGTTAGACATCACTACATCGCAGGAATCGTCCGGCAGCGGAATGTCTTCGATAAACCCCTTCAGGAACTCTACATTAGTCACGCCCATTCTTTCCTTATTCCGATTAGCCAGATCCAACATTTCATCGGTCATGTCCAAGCCATAGACCTTACCTGTACGGCCGACGTACTTGGAGGCCGCCAGGACATCAAGACCGCCGCCACTGCCCAGGTCGAGGACGGTTTCTCCTTCTTTCAGGCCTGCCAGCAGAAGCGGGTTGGCGCAGCCCAAGGAAAAACTAACCGCCTCCCGGGGCAGGTTTTCCAGATCATCAAGGTCGTACAAGACTATGGCATTAGCGATCGGGGTACAACAGGAGCTGCTTTTGCAGCAACTGGCGGGAGTTCCGCTGCTCGCCTCTTGGGCCAGCCGTCCGTAGAATTCTTTCACTTTTTGCCTTACATCCTCTGCCATGTATATTCTCCTTTCATCAGAATCACCCTAACACCTTGTATTCTAACAAAAGTCTGCTTGTTCTGTCTTGCCTGGCTTCGGTGAAAAAAATCACAGTACTATAAGCCGTCAGCCCTTGCAAGGATATGCATATATATGTATAATTATAGACATGTTCGGCCGGCAAAACTAAAGTAGAAAAGATTTAGCCCGCCGGGCGGCTTGTGCCGCGAAGAGAGTATCAGGGGAGGAAGATGTTTGTGATACCGGTAGGGATAATCGGAGACGGGTATACGGCATCAGAGCTGATGAGAGTCCTGGCCAGGCACAGGAAAGCCAGGGTAACGACCGTATTTTCTGTGGAAAACATCGATAAGGGATTTGCCGAAGTATATCCCCATTTGCTCCGGTTCAGCGAAGTCATTTGCGAGAAGACCGATATAGACAAGCTCAAGCGGGAGTGTCAGGCTGTTTTTTTGGCCTTGCCTCACGGTCTTTCTGTGCCTGTAGTTCGGGAGCTGGTAGAATCAGGGGTTAGGTGTATCGACCTGGGGGCCGATTTTCGACTGAAAGACCCTGAGATCTACCGGGAATACTATGAAGTTACGCACGAAGCTCCGGAGCTGCTTGACGTGGCCGTATACGGGCTGCCCGAAATATACAGGGAGAAGATAAAGGAGACCATGATAGTGGCGAACCCAGGATGTTTTCCTACCGGAGCCATCTTGGCCCTGGCCCCTCTCTTAAAGGAAGGGCTGGTTGAGACCGAGGACATCGTTATCGATTCCAAGACAGGGGTATCGGGGGCAGGAAGAAGCCTGAAGCTCGCCAGCCATTTCTGTGAAGTGAACGAGGGGGTAAAAGCATACAGCGTGGGCAACCACCGTCACGCCCCGGAGATCGCGCAGGAGCTCAGCCTTGCC
>CAYONS010000075.1:0-7002 GCA_964405385.1 uncultured Syntrophothermus sp. | reverse complement strand
GGGCTAACGAGAGGTGGGTGAGCCGCACCGACCCTGATGCTTCCCTTGTCACCCGAGGGACACAAGGGGACGGTTCCGCTGTGTCAAGCTAAGGCTTGACACAGCGGAACCGTCCCCTTGTGTCCCATTGTGTCCTGTGCTAAATGATGTAATCGATGACGGCGTTCGGTAGGTGTCTCTGAAAGGCGTCCGAGAAGAAACGGCGAATGGCCTCTAATTTATCCGGAGGGTAAACGTACTTGCCATACCCGAATTGGCCGAATTTAAAAACGCGTTGTTCCTCGTCCATAGGAAGGCTGGTTTCTGGAAAGATATTTTCTATCGATTTTTTAGCCCTGGCGGTGAAGCGATGTGATATTATCTCAAAATGCACTGGCTCGCTACTCTCTTTTACTAGAGGCACCAGACGTTCAAATACCAACTGATATTCAGTTTCCCAGCCACTGAACAATATCACTGGACCGACGATGAATCCCAGAGGATAACCGGCCTTGGCCACTCTAGCCGCCGCTTTAAGCCGGTGGTCAAGACCCGGAGTCCCGTGCTCATATGTCTTTATAACCCTTTCAGCGTTGATGCTGAAACGAACGGTCGTGTGCTTCCTGTGATCGATATGGATAAGGGAGTCAATATCCGTGTACTTGGTAACAAATCGAAAGCGTCCGTATTCATGCCTGGCAAAAAACATTACGGCAGCAGCCAGGGCGCTTGTCAGGGGCTCCACAGGAACCGGATCGGACGTTGCCGCCCCCTCAAAAATGGTGAGTTCAGGCTCACGCTGTTCTATGTAGCGTTCGGCTTGATCTAGGATCTCATCCAAGTTCACGTAGACCCGGACGTAAGGCTTTTCTCCCTTGCGTGTGTTGAGGTAACAGTATTCGCACTCACCGATGCATCCAGAAACCAAGGGCAATTGGAAATGAGCCGAGGGTTTACAACTCTGAAACTCCAAGTTCTTTCTAACCCCCACTACCAAGGTTCTTTTCGCTTCTCGGTAAGCTTCTCTGGGGGTAAGACCGCGAATGCCGGTCACCTTTTGCCCGGGCCGCAGTAGCCGTACCTCTATGCTGGACCGTCGAGAAAAGTTGTCCCAAAGCTTTCTGCCTAGAGGATATTCTAAGGCCATTCTTTCAAATATTACCCTGCGCGGAGAAAATGACATCGCACTTTACCACCATCGCCTAGCCTCCTACAAAAATCTTACCCTGTGCTGGGTTTCTTATTCGGGGGACCCGCACAAGGGGACGTGACACAAGGGGACGGTTCCTGTGCGTCAACCCTTAGGGTTGACACACAGGAACCGTCCCCTTGTGTCACGTCCTGTCTCCTTCTGCGATGGTGTCTACTCGTGGCCTGTGACGCGGGATATGGCTTCGCTCTGGAGCCTGCGGCCTACGGTGTGGCGGGCGATAATCTGGATCAACTCTTCTTTGCGGTGCTTGGTGGTCACCGGTGCCTTCAACGCCCGGCCCAGGGCCAAAAGGTCCGGTTTGGTCTTGAGGGCCGGGTGGGACGCGAGATACGAGCGCGCCTCGGCCTCGTCCCGGCAGGCCGACAGGAACTCCGCTACCTCCTTGGCCGCAGGTGAGGCCTGGACCGAAGGAGGTTTTTCTCTTTTTGCTTTTTCCTCGGGCAGGGCCCACTGTAGTTTCCCTTGCTGCAGCGCGCGAAACTCTTCCTCTGTCATGCGGGCCAGCATTTCGGTGAGGAAGCTGAGCGCTCTGATGAGCTCGTCCTTTTTCACCTTTATCACCTGCTCTAGAATCATCAGCCCTAAAATAGCCACAGATACACACAGATGGACAACGATTGACGCAGATGTTATTTTTTAGACAATGATTAACGCAGATGTGGTGCAAACCCAACAATACTTAGAGCCCATTACCATAGAATCTTCCCGAAAATGCCACAGGTACACACAGACCCGGCACTCAGGCGTGACTTTCCTTCAACGTATGCCAGCTCCGAACTTTGTACCACGTGGTAACTTCATTATGGCACCAAGCTATCACTGAGTGCCGGGCAGATTGACACAGATGTTATTTTTTAGACGCTGACTAACGCAGATCTGATGCAAAATTAGGGCCTTTGGATTATAGCACCATGAACAAGCATAATGCCAGCAATACCGCCTATTGGTAACTCGCGGTTTTCCTTCTCTAGTGGTAATACCGTTCAATATCATGAAAATCAGTGCTCATGTGTGATAATCTGTGGCTATTAATCAGTGCCAATCTGTGTTAATCTGTGGCCCAATCTATGGCCATTAATCAGTGTTAATCAGTGGCCGTGGCTCAGATTTCGCACTTCTCCATGAACTCGGCCACCAAGGCCTCCAGTTCCTCCTTCACCTCACGGTGGGTGCGGCTTGCGGCCTTGCCCAGGATTACGGGGATGCCGTACTCAGGCGCGTCGGCGTACATCGTCTTGTTCTCGCGGACGTAGTTTTTGAAGGTCGGAAGGCCAAGCTCGTTTCTTACCCGGTCCATGTACGTGCGCTGGGCCGAATACGGCTCCTTGGAGCGGAAGCTGACCATGGTGAATACCACACCGGCCAGCACCGGGGCTATGGGCCTGTAGGCCCCGTCGCTTTTTTCCGCATACAGGTTGTACCGGTTGACCAGGAACTGGACGTGACCCAGCAGGGTTTCGAGTCCCAGGGTCGAGAGAAAATCGGGCTTGGTCGGTATGATGTAGTAATCGCACGCCACGACCGCGGTCTGGGTAATGATATTGAAGGCCGGGGGACAGTCGATTATACATACATCGAAGCGCCACGGCGGGATCTGCTCCAAAGCCCGCCTGAGCCGGGAAAGCACCCGCAGGAAATTGGCCTGGCTCTGGCGTTCGGAAGCCCCGGACAGGGCTCCTCCCAATTCTATGTCGATCTCGAACAGGGTGAGATGAGAGGCCACCAGTTTCAAAAACCCGGTACTGCTTGTTATTTCGTGCTCGGGCTCGGCCCATATCTCGTCCAGGGGCAGGTCCTCGTTTTTCTTTATGAACTCGTCGTACCAGCGTTTTATGGTCCGTTTTTCCCGCAGGTTCCGGTCCCAGTAGCCGACGCTGCAGAAAGAGAACGTGAGGTTGGCCTGGGGGTCGAGGTCGATAAGCAGGACCTTCTTGCCGGCGGCGACGCACCCTGCAGCAAGATTGGCCGCCAAGGTGGTCTTGCCCACGCCGCCCTTGAAGTTCACCAGAGCTACGGTTTTCATACCCCTTTTCCCCCTCATCTTCCCCAGCCCTTTTTAGCCACAGATTAACACAGATTGACACAGATTATCACAGATTTGCATTAGTTAACACTGATTGAGGCACAGATGAACACGGATTATTCCGGATGGCACCTAAGTGCTGTCTGTGAATGGCTCTCACTCGCCGCAAAAAGTTAAAACGCGACTAATGAAGCCATTATCCCGGCGCAACAACGACTTTTTTCATTTATAACATATAACAGGCACGTTTTGAAACTGCTTTCGCTTGATCAAGGGATCAAGGGGACGGTTCCTGTGTGTCAACGCGGACGTTGACACACAGGAACCGTCCCCAATGTGCGCGTCGGCCTCGAAAGTTTTTCCGCGCGGGATCGCCTTGACATCTGCCGCAAATTCTTATATATTTACTAACGTCAGAAACACTGGGGTGTAGCCAAGCGGTAAGGCACCAGACTTTGACTCTGGCATTCGTTGGTTCGAATCCAGCCACCCCAGCCACTATTATACAACGGGCCATTAGCTCAGTAGGCAGAGCACCTGACTTTTAATCAGGGTGTCCGGCGTTCGAGTCGCCGATGGCCCACCATAGGAAATCAAGTACCCGCCTATACTGGCGGGTGTTTTTGTTAGCAACGCGTTTGGCCGGAGTTGAAGCGATGGACCTCGAAGGTCTATAATGACTTTAGACCTCATCAAAAAAGCCTGGGATACATAGGCCCTCCCGGTTCTAACAACTACACTGCGCCAGTCCATAGTGTTTCACGTGTGTTGGATTAGTGCAGATATCGTTACCTACCTGAAAGTTAAATGGGAAAGGGAAAAGAAAAGGAGCTGATTATCATGCCTGGCCACCGATTTTTGGTCATTATTGAGCAAGACGAAGACGGCAAGTATATTGCCTCGGTGCCGTCTCTCCCCGGTTGCCATACCCAGGCAGATGACCTGGCCGAGTTGGAAAAGCGGATCCAAGAGGCAATCAGACTTTATTTTGATGAAAGCAACGATTTTATCCCTCCGGCAGATAAATTTATAGGAATTCACCAGGTTGAGGTACAGCCATGACAAGACTTGCAATTATCTCGGCCGAAGATATGGAGCGGATACTTATCCATCTCGGTTTCGTACGCCAAAGACAGGTGGGTAGTCATGTCCTGTTCACCCATGTCGACGGGCGGTGTACGGTTGTTCCATTCCACAAGGGAGAAGATTTGAGCAGGGGCCTAATCAGAAAAATCCTCCGCGATATAGATATATCCCCGGAAGAATATGAAAAGCTGCGGCAAAAAATCACATGACAAACCTGCTACTCTTAACATTTCTAGTAGGTTTGGGCTTAATCTAGGGATATGACATTTTTCGACGTCGTTCCTGAACAACTAATCTGTTCTGTAAACAGTACCATTGTGTGCCTTTGACACTCGGGAAAAGCTTTGTAACTTACTTTTAATCAGGGTGTCCGGCGTTCGAGTCGCCGATGGCCCACCATAGGAAATCAAGTACCCGCCTATACTGGCGGGTGTTTTTGTTAGCAACGCGTTTGGCCGGAGTTGAAGCGATGGACCTCGAAGGTCTATAATGACTTTAGACCTCATCAAGGCCTGGGATACATAGCCCCTCCCGGTTCTAACAACAACACTGCGCCAGTCCATAGTGTCTCACATGTGTTGGATTAGTGGATTAATACCGAAAGGAGGAACCAGCTTGGGCAATGCTGCCGATACCCAGAATGACAGCCTTCAACTGGAGAGCAGGTTGATCATTACGGAACCCTCGGCGTTGCAAATTCAGTTCGCTGATATTGTCCAGGTTAACGCCAATCCAGAAAGGGTTGTATTGACATTTGTCCAAAACTTGCCTGATAGGGCTACACCGAAAGAAGAAAATGACAGCAACATTATCAATGGCCGTGTCATCGCCCAAATTGCTGTCACATGGCCTCATTTGGTTAGAATTAGGGACTTATTTACCAGAATTGTTAAAGACCACCGCCAAGAAGTGATAAGCTCGGTTAATTGTGCTTTAGGTGAGGCCGAAGAAAGTGAATGAAGTGTCTGTTACTTCCAGGGGCGTTACTGGAAGGAGTTTTTTTGATATGCTGAGAGAAGAAAGACGGCGAGAGGCTCAGATTCCACAAATGGCACCCGGCACAATAATTATGAAGGTCAACATTGAAAACACTACTATTAATGTTCCTTCCCCCGAGTCTTCAACTAGAAAAGGAGTGAGGGCCAAAATGGGAGGCGGCATGCTTACCTCCTTTATTGATGCAGCAATGAAGGAAGCTGTAGTAGAAGAATTGTCCGATGGTACGTTTTACGCCGAAATACCCTCCTGTCCTGGAGTCTGGGCAGATGGAAAAACCAGAAATGAATGTTTAAAAACCCTCCAGGAAGTTCTTGAAGAATGGCTATTGTTTAAGCTCCGGGATGGTGACAAGGACTTTCCTGTTTTAGGTGGCATAGACTTAAACAGGGAATGGACCGAAGATCGTTCCTGGGCAGGTTGATATGGGATGAAGCCTCTCAAGAGAAGAGAATTAATTGCGAAATTGAAGCGCTTTGGCTTCGAAGGTCCCTTTCCCGGTGGTAAGCATTCATATATGAAACGGAGAAGTATAAAACTAAGGATACCCAATGAACACGGCACAGATATTAGTGAAGATTTACTGCGAAGAATTTTAAAGCAGGCCGGCATAAGCGAGGAAGAGTGGGACGAGGGATAGTGTAGACTTGCACAATATTTGACCCCTGCATTTGCGGGTTAAATTGATTCATCTCGCGAAACTTTTCCAGCTTGCGCAGTTCTTGCCGCATGAACTGGAGCTTCTGGCGGAGCTTCTCTTTGTCCACGGTCATAGGAACTCCTCCCGTAAACCGGTATCGAAGTCGCGGTATATGCTTTCAAGATCCGGCCTGAAGTCGCAGTAGCGGCGGATGACGGTTTCGATGAAGTCTGCCAGCATTGATTCATCTCATAAATCTCATATAAGGATGACGATAAAGTATCGTGATCCCAAGAGCCGATGGCCGTGGGTTATGCAACGATGGTCTTGGTCAGAGGCAAAGAAACAGCTTCCAGTACAGACAGATCGCTGACCTTGCTCGCGTGATCAATGTCTATGCCGACAACTTTGCCTTCGGCATCATAGTCAAGCACTATTCCTGGAGCTACTTCTTCGGAATCAACGCTCGGCCGTTGGGACAGTTCGATGTAAAGGGAGTCCGTCTCCGGATAATAACTGAGCTTCATATTTGCTCCTCCTTCCTAAATCCTCTATCGGGGAAGGCATTGTGTACGGTTACGCCGTCGTCAAGAGTCACCACGCGCAGATACTTTTGCATTTCGGGCACAAAAACCCAGTGGCGAATTCGTCCGTCCGCCTGGACTTCCTTTCGTTCCGGCTGGTTGATGGCCCGCAAACACCATTCGCGTTTAATGTATGGGCGTTTGCGGAGAACCTGCTCCTCAAAGTACCTGGTTGTTTTCAAACTTTCTCCTCCGTTTCGGTACCATCATTATAGCATCTGGAAAACTCGGGTCAATGAAGGTGCACACTCTGAATCGTGGCCCGGCCGGGGCTGCTTCCGACGGTATCAGACTAGTTCACTGCGAAGCGGGCCACGCAAAAAAATAACACGTATCCTCGATACGTGTTATAACCAGATCTATTATGCGGTCCCCGGGCGGGAACCGTCCTTTCCCTTACTGCAGCCACAGGACTATGACGCGATGGCTGGAGGCGTTATCCCAGGAAACCAATTGCTCCTCCAGGTCCTTAATCTTCGCT
>CAYONS010000074.1:0-7363 GCA_964405385.1 uncultured Syntrophothermus sp. | reverse complement strand
ACTCGGTCATGATCTTCGAGAAAGCCGACCAGTATTTCTTGTTGGCAAGGGTACAAATCAGAGGTTGACACAGAAGAACCGTCCCCGTGTGTCCAAACGTTGAGATGGAACGGTTCTTGACAGATTTGTCATGGACAGATCTGTGTCAACTGGGGATTTACTGGTGGAGTTGTGGTAGCCTGAAACTGGGCCGGAAAACCGGTTCCCGCAATGACGTGGAGCCGGATTTCTATTTTAGAGTAGGAATAGCGGCGGTGGCTTAAGATGGTGGGTGGTGAGAAGCGTTCTTGTCGTTTTCGCAGTGACTCTTTGCGCTGGGTTTCGGTTTGGGGAATCAACGTAGAGAAAGGGTGATGTCGGTGTTTCGGGCTGTTCTTGCCATGATGCTGAATCCGGCTTTTGTAGTGAAATCTTCGCTTTCTAGAATTCCCTGGTATTTCTCGGTCTTGGTTTCAGCCTTGGCCTTTTTTTTATTTTTTCTGCAGACCGGTTTGGATTTATACAAAACAGGACAACAGGGCCTGGCTTTTGTTTTCTGGTCTGCAGGGGCTGGGGTAGCTTACGGGGCGCTTGTTATACCGTTTCTGGGAATCTTATTGTGGCTGGTGTTGAAGCTTGCCAAAGCAGAAAAAGGTATGTCATGGGCCGTGTCCTCCTTTTGTCTCAGTTACAGCGGCGCCTTGGTTTACGGGATTTTGGGCTTGCTGTTTTCTTTGTTTCTCGGGTGGCGGACCTCTATGGCTTTTGGGGTGACCGGTGTTCTTTGGGCCACGGGGCCGCTTATTACCGCAGTGCGGGAAATGACCGGCGGCAAGACGGCCTTGGCTGTGGTGCTCTCTAGTCTGGTCGGCACCGTTGTCCTGTACACGTGGTCGTTCTTCGGCAGAGTCTGAAAGAGGGGGGAGAGGCGTGACGGCACCGGATCTTGCGGAAAAGAAGGCCCCCGAAAGCCGGTTCTCCGTTTCTATATGGGGCAGCCTGGCGTTTGTTTCGTTCGGGATGGGGACTCTGGCGAGCCCTGCAATAGGCATGAAGGCCTACAACATCGTCTTTGGGATACTGGCGGGCCTTATTTTCGGTTGGCTTTGCAAGATGTTCCTGACCTGGTTTTTGGCCAGAGGCAACTCTCAGCTGAAGGAGAAGTGGGGACCCAAGGTTATCAAAGCGGCGGTGGAAAAAAGTTTTGTTTTTTTGGTGCCGTTTGCGGTCATGTCGCTGCTTGCCGTCTATTTCATGGGGTGGAACTTTGTGCCAGTATTCGTTTCAGCAGGCCTGATGACGGCAGGGGCCCTTTCGGCCATGGAAATAGGCAGACTCAAAGGCAAAAAAGAGATAAAAACAACTATAGTCGCATCGGTCGTGGCCTGGGCCTTCTCAACCCTGTGGCTCATTTCTACGGGTTTTCTTGTAAAAGTGCCTTCTTACGCAGAGGGTGCGGTTAACATTTTGAAGCTGCTGACGGGCGTCAAGGCAGGCTGAACAGAAGGGGGGCACAGAATTTGAGAGGATTTTTTGCACGCAGCAGGTGGCTTGTATCGTGGGTACTTGCTTTGCTCTGGCTTATACTGTACTGCGGACCTGCGGCTGCCAGGATGGCAGAAAAGCCGCCGGTTAAGGAGCCCTGGGAAAAGGTGATATTCAAACAAGGGTCTTGGGCCACTGAATACCTCGATGTAGATGGCCAGAACCGTATGATCGTCCAGTACACAGGAAGCATGGAAAATGAGGGAGAAACCGCCGGCCCGGCTTCGCTGCAGTTCAGGGTCAAGGCCAAGACGATATTGAAAGGAATGTACCTCCCTACGGCCTATCCGGGGGATGCACCAGATAGCATTGACGTCACCCTGCACGACAGCAAAGGCAACATATACGGACCCTTTCCTGCAATAACGTACTTCAACCCCCAGGTGAGGCAGGCGGAGAGCGATGACGAACTGCTGAGGATGGCTCCGACGGAAGAGTCTTCCGGTATGGCGCAGTTTACCTATGCCGAAAATGTTTTCATCCCGAATCCTGAAGAAATAATTGTGCTGAGGCCCGAGCGCTACACGCTTATGACCAATCATCCCGAGGCCCTGGTTCGCAACGGCAGCACGGGGAAACTGCCGGCTATCATGGTAAAGGGTGTCGACTATGATGCCTGGGTCAGATACAACACAGAACTCGAGGAATGGGAGGCCGAGCAAGCAGCGATACAGATTGGAGGAGAGTTAACAGAAGAGGAAAAAGCAGCCGAGGAGGCAAAGCGTCCGGCAGTCGTAGGAAATGAGGACCTTGCCGACTTTGTCCTCGAAAAAGGGGAAAAGGAACCGCCAGCACACGTTGGTACCGGTGAAGCGCCCGTGCCTGCGGTCAAAGAACCGGTGGTTTTCACGCTCAAAGAAGACATGGAGATACAAACAGTGGTTCTCAACACCTTTAATCGCGGGCAGGGAGCCGCTCCCGGCAAGATACAGATAGTAGATGCCAACAACAAGGTGGTTGCCGAATTGAGGGCCACAGGAACAACCCTTGGGGCTGTGCCCAACGGGGCCTGGGTTGCCCGGTCCAGTGCAGTGCTCGCGCCAGGGACCTATACGTTGAGAATACCTGATCCTAATGTGCTGGCCTATGACCGTGAAGGGAATCCGGATTTTGCGGTGGTAACAAAACCCGCCACACCGAAAATGTTCTATTTTACCGGAACCTACAGCATTGACCTGGATGTGGTCAAGACCAGCACCCTTATGGGCCCTGTCCATCAGAAGTCCTTGGAACTGCGCGGTTTTAAGCTCACCGTGCTCGACAGGGGCGAGAGTCTCGAACTGGTAGGGACATACGAGAACACGCCGTTCTCCCAGATGTGCACGATCACAAAACGGGAGCCTGACAAGGTAGAAGCTCTTTTGCAGGCGGGCACGGACCTGAAACATCTACCTTACAAGGCCAAGATCGGAGCCTTGGTGAAGATCGACCTTGAAAAGACTTGGAGTTCGGACGTCCGGATGACGGTCTCGGGAACCGGAACCTACGAGAGACAAAGCAAAGAAATGGGAAATGATTACAATACGTACAGCATAAGTGCTTCTGGAAGACTTATGACCCGAGATATACCTCCATTCGTAATGACTGCGATCGGCAAGCAATCGGGCTCCGTGGGTAATATTCCCGGCCCCGATTCTCCGTTTACCGCAGCCACCGGAATGCTGTTTCCTCCTTTGATTGGACTGGTAGCCCACCTTATCCAGGAGGCGGTCCGCAGCAAGTTGACGAAGAAACAACTGCTGGAAATAGAGCTGGCCGAAAAAGGCATAAAGAAGTACTCTCTCGAATGGTATCAAGCTATGTATCCAGGTGCGAGTAAAGAGGCGCTGGCCTGGATAATGATGGCCGATGCCTTGGCTAACAGCGATGAACCCGACGATGATCCGTTTTCTGTGGGCGATGATGAGAAGGCGGGTTTCGGGAGACCGGAGCACCGGGCTGAGGATTACGGCGGCGAAGAGGGTGAGGGCGAGGGATGGGAGTATCCAGAAAAAGGGACGGCTTTCGGACAGGAAGAATCTCGAGCCGGCTTTTCTCCCGAGGAAGCCTGGGAAGAAGTAGCCGCCACCACGGAATTATTCCAGGATGAACAAAAGCAGCTTGAGACTGAAAGGGACGAGTGGATAAAGAATCTTCAGGAATCTATGAAATCGGTAGATCCCAACGACCCCAGGGCAAAAGAGCTGCACAAGCAGTACCAGGACTATATAGATTACTTAAACGGGCGCATAGACGAGATCACGGCCGCCAAAGAGTACGCAGCTCAACCCAAGATGACGGTTCAGGTCGATTACACCGGACGTACGGCTGAAATAGCGTACGACCCTAAGACGGGACAATGGTATAACACGGAAAGCGGGAACCTCTTCGATATGGAAAGGTACCAGAAAGACGTGGTTCCGAGCTTTGAAAAGGACGCTGCGTTTGTCAGTGAGTCCAGGCGCAAGCTGGAGACCCGGGATACCGAGTTCGACCGTTTGATGGACGGCTTGGTAGAAGATCAGAAGCGGCGTTCCGCACTCCTGAGCCAGTTGCAGAAGTGGCGCAACGAGGCATACGGTATTGAACCGCCGGCAGAAGGGGTAGGCGATGTCAGGGCCAATATCGACAGGTTGATAAACGACCTGTCGAGTTCAAAGATACCGGTTGCGGATCTCCAGGACAGAGCAAAGAGGATAGGCAAGCTTATAACTGACAGAAGAACCGGCCTTGCCATGGGAGAAGAGGCGGGACGCGCTCTTGCAGAAAGAGAAGGTTCATTGACGAGCATTCTGGCCCACACTGCGACCGAGAGTGCGGTTGATGTAATAACCGGACGCACTTGGGCCGGGATGGCGGGTAGGGCCGGCCTAGCCGCTCTTACCGGTGGAGCTAGCGAGTACGTCATGTCCCCGGCCGAAGCCTTGTTCGACATTAAAGAGAGTATAGAGGCGGGTGAGTCCGGAACGAGGGCGACTCTCAAAGCCATAGGCAAATACGTTACCGGAGAGCTGGCCGGAGAGTATGTAGGAACGGCCTGGGAAAAAAGCGGGTACCATTTGAACCAGGAACTGGTAGAAAAGCTCACGAAATGGGGTAACACGCCGGTGAGCGAGTTACTTGGCAAGGGCACAAAAACCGCTTCCTCAGAGGGCATGGAGAAAGTGATTGCTGCCAAGAGCAAGCTCATGCTGGAGGGCTCAGGGGGCAAACCCTACAAAATGGCCGAAGACATTGCCGATTATTCAAAGTACAAAGCGGGGGTCAACCGACAGGCGAGCGTTATCGAGGGCAAGATCAGGGCCGGACAGGAACCGGATTTGGAAGACATCAGAAAGGTTTTGCGAGATCCCTCGATTTCCCGGGAACTCAAGAATTCGCATCCGGACATTCAAAACGCTTATCAGGATGCCCTCGAAAAGAACATTTACAACCCTGCAAAACAGCAAACCGCCTCCCGGCTGGAAACAGACATGCTGGAAAGCGTGCAAAAAGAGTTCGGCCCCGGAGCAAAGGTTAAGGTAGAAATCGAAAGCATTAGAACCCCCGGAACTAAAGGATCAAGGATCAACGCAGACCACGATTTGACAGGCAAGATAACCATTACCGATGCCCAGGGAAGAACCATCACCAAAGAACTGCCTGCGGAAAAGGTGGCAGGGATTTACAACGAGGAGTTTGCCAAGGCATCCGGTATCATGAAGGACGGAAAGTTCGCCGTTGGGCGGGCGAAAGCTGAGATACCGGAAGGGATATCCGTCGTAGGCAAAGACGGCAAACTCGAGCAGATTCCTTGGGAAAAAGCGACGAGAGAACAGCAGTTAGAAGCCTGGGCGAAAAGACACGGACAGGAAGTGACAGATGTTAGGGCTGCCGAAGCTGCAGTTGATTTCAGTCCGGCGCAAAGCCCCAGCGGGGTAAGTAACGTAGGCCAGTTGAAGGCGGGGGTATCGACGGCGCGCCTGACAGACCCCGAAGGCCTGGCTAAGATGGAGGCTTACAAAATAAACAGCTACTTTAATAAAGGAGGAATTGCCAATCAGACTGAGGCTTATGAGCAGCTGGCCAAGATGGGCAAGTTGACCCAGGATTTGACCTCTGCTTACCAGAAATTAGGTTATAATGCGGCCGACCTGCCTGATAATATGAAAAAAGCTCTGGATATAGTAAACAATCGTCGCCTGTCTCCGGGCGCGAGGACTCTCGAGCTTCAAAAACTCGGGTTTGACGGTCCCCAAGACCTGGCAGATAAACTTTCAGGGCGAATAGAGGGGTTGCAGAAGCTGGGGCAGGCCGCAGGGTCCAAGCCCAAAGCGAGGGTGCTGGATAAGGTGGTTTCGGCCATCGTCAAGTCTCATTTGAACGAACAATAGTTTAGGGGGTGGGTGCGGTGAACCGGACTAATGGGTCAACTTTAAACAAGGGCATACCCGTATTCCGGCTCGACGGCGGAGAAATGCATCACATAGCTAAACACATATTGGGTCTTGGGTTTGGGGATTTATCGCCGTTCAAGGGACAGCCTGAAGGTGGAGAACGAATCTCTACAGAAGCTCAGGCACTTTTGGATGACCCGGATTTCCAAACCATGATGAGAATTCTGGCGGCGCCGGATTTCAGACTGGCTTTTCGGGCCGGCGGTCCGGCAGGAACCCTACGGGCGTTTTCCGTTTTCGGGCGCAGAGGATATCATCCTTCCCTGGCAGTTCTGGAATCGGGCGGCGAAGCCGTGAATTGTCTTCTTTTCGGGGATGAGGAGGAATTCGGTGTTTACATCGCGTCGAACTACGCTGTTCCTTCGGTCTTTCAGCCGGTAAACCTGATTAAGACCGAGGTTCCGGCTGAATTTATAATCTTTGTCTTCAATTTGGCCGATTGTTACCGGAGAGCTTACCTCAACAACCTCCTGCAATACTCTTCCGAATTGATCGAAGGCATGTATGAAGACGAATTCGTGGCCGTTTTGGAAAGGGAGCTCAAGAGCTTGGATACAAGGTGGCTGGTGCCTTCTCTGTTTCAACTGGTGCCGAGCCTCCGGGAACGGCACTGGGAATTTTCCAAAAACGAGGTGGATATAGCGGTATCCATGGATTTTATAAGCCGTGCGCGTTCACCCGAGGATAAGCGGCCGGTCTTTCTGCTCGGCAATAGCGGAAAGTACTGGGGCCTGGAATTCAGCCTGTATTGGCGCAAATCGCTCGGGGTAGAGGTCTGGGCAAATACCGGCAGCGACAACAAGGTTGTAAGAGGCAGGTCGTACTATATGGCTTTTACCGATGAGGCCAATCACTTTATCGAAATGACACCACAGGATTCCCGCCTTGAGGTCGTCCACAAAGCCCTCACAGCCGAACAGACGGCCCAGGAAATAGCCGGGATCATTGTGAGTTGCTCTGGTGACCTGGTGACAGTCTGACCCCAACACGTGTGCCAAAACGGTGTCCCCTACTTACGGTT
Organism: uncultured Syntrophothermus sp.; assembly: GCA_964405385.1. Classification (GTDB taxonomy): domain Bacteria; phylum Bacillota; class Syntrophomonadia; order Syntrophomonadales; family Syntrophothermaceae; genus Syntrophothermus. The sequence continues at coordinate 403 of CAYONS010000074.1, read as the reverse complement.
GTGAGGAAATCCGGACCACCGTCGGTGAGAGGCTCGGGATGAGCGTAAAGGGCGGGTTTTGTTTTCGGCCATGACCAGAAACGGTCTAGAAACCCGGGGGCTCCTGGCAGAAAGGGACAAAGAGAGCCTGAATCGGCTGGAGAAACTGGCTTTGGACCTTAAAGACATAGCGGTAAAGGAACTGAATGACGACCCCCTCTTACAAGCCGATTACGAACTCATCCGCACTTGCGGCGGGCAACTGGAGCATTTCTGGCTGGAAGCCTTGCGGGGCGAGGTAGAGAGCCGGTCCCAGATATGGGAGAACCCGGCACCGGTGGTCGCAGACGTGGCTACGGCTCCTCCCGACCTGGTATTGGAGGTGGGGACCGGCTTTATATCAGACATTTACGTCGTCGTGCCT
>CAYONS010000073.1:0-7445 GCA_964405385.1 uncultured Syntrophothermus sp. | reverse complement strand
TGGTATCCGGCGGTTCAAACTGCAGATTCCGATAGAACGACCAGTCCAAAGGCGGTGCAGGAGAAGTCCACCTTTCGGGGTAACTCAAAGCATATTGAATAGGGATGCGCATATCGGGTATCCCTAAGTGAGCCAGGAAAGAACCATCTACGAACTCCACCATAGAGTGAACAACGCTCTCGCGGTGAATTAATACCCGAATATCATCGAAATCTACCGAGAACAGATGGTGAGCCTCTATAACTTCTAATCCCTTGTTCATCAGAGTTGCCGAATCAACTGTGATCTTTTTCCCCATGGACCAGTTCGGGTGGCACAGTGCCATTTCCGGTGTAACCCTTTCCATTTCCTCTTTAGGGAGATCCCGAAAAGCGCCGCCCGAAGCGGTTAACCAGAGTCTGCGCAAGTACCGGTCTTCTCCTTTGAGGCACTGAAAAATAGCAGAATGTTCACTGTCTACAGGTATGATGGTAGCTTGGGACTGGCGAGTCCTTTCCATGACAATCTCTCCGGCGGCCACCAGGGTTTCTTTGTTGGCTAGAGCTACCCTTTTCCCTGATTCAACAGCCGTTAGAGTAGGCGATATTCCAACCGCCCCCGTTACCGATACTATCACCGTCTGTGCTTCCTCAAGCGCGGACAATCGGCATAGCCCCTCAGTTCCGGCCCACACCTTGCATCCAGGCAGCGATTCTTTCAATACCGGATAAATATCCCCGTCCCTTATCGCTACCTCCTTCACCTTAAAACGCAGGGCTTGTTCAGCCAACCTCTGCCAATTGCGTCCCGCCGCTAGCCCCACAAGCTCAAACTTATCGGAATGGTGAGCTATGACTTGTAATGCCTGCTCCCCTATCGAACCTGTCGAACCGATAATTACTACCTTGTGCCTCATGCCTATTCACACTTTCCTGATATAGCTGGCCACCTGTTGGAACACCCCTGCTCTCTGGCAGGCAAGATAAAAGATAACTGTTACCGGACCTATAACTAATCCCGCCGGACCTATTAACTTTAGGCCGACATACAGAGATACCAGAGTAGCCAAAGGATGAAGCCCGATACTGTCGCCAATGAGCTTGGGTTCTAGTATCTGCCTGACCGCTACTAGAATACCATACAGTATCAACAGTCCTGTAGCGAAACCGCTTTTTCCGGCCACATACGAAAACACTATCCAAGGCACAAACAAAAGTCCTGGCCCCAGCACTGGAAGTATATCTAGTAAACCTGTGACTATTCCCAGGGTTAGTGCGTACTCTACCCCGAGTAGCTTCAGCCCTATTATCGTCTGGAGAGCCGTGGTGCTGACCAGAAGGGAATAAGCCTTTAAGAAGCCGGTGAAAGCACCGAACAAATCACGTACCAGGGTGTGAACGGTGCCTCGCCATGAATCGGGAAGCGTCTCAAAAAACCAGGATTTCAGCTTGCCCCAATCTTTCAATATAAAGAAGGTGGCCACCGTGCTGATAAGAAAAAAAACAAAAAGCCCTGGCAACCCCACCAAAAACCCTATCAACACATCTACCGAACTGGCTAAAACCTTCTCCAATCCGCCTGCGTATTGCAGTAAACTGTTACGGATGGATTCCTGCACGTTCTCGGGAAGATTCAAGCGCAGATAGAAAAGTTCTGCCTGCCCCAATGCGCGAGCGATGCTGTTCGTCAATCCTGCGGAGTGCTCCGCTATCACCCTGTACAGGCCGGCTAGCTCCGCGATAAGCCTGCTCACCAGATAAGTTACGAGAAATCCGGCAGTGCCCCACACTAGAAACAGGCTGAAGAAAACTGCCCATCCCCAGCGAAGGCGTAGGCGGCGGTTCATAAACCTGGCCAAGGGCTCGATGACTACCGCCAAGCCCAAGGCTACCAAAAAAGGCAAAAAATACCCGGGAAGTGCCACTATTATCGTCTTAAGCAGCGGAAAAACATAGCTTAACAAGAAATATATAGATAACAGAGCCAAAAAAATTATCCCTGTTCTAATTAATGTACCGATACTTCTTAAGGTCTGGGGGTCCAACGCACGCCCTCCTATCCGGCCTTGAGAACATAGTAGACAACCGGCAAAACCCACATGAGACTGTCGAAGCGGTCAAGAATTCCACCATGACCGGGGAGAATCTGCCCCGAGTCCTTAACTCCGAAATGCCTTTTTACGGCAGAAATAACTAAATCCCCAGCTTGGGCACACAGGCTTCCCGATAATCCGAGAAACAGGCTGTAACTGACGGGAAGAAATGTCCACCCGATTCCTGTAGCAACCAATACGGAAAAACAAATCCCTCCTATACTGCCCTCCCAAGTCTTTTTGGGGCTGACCTTCGGAGCAAGTTTGCGTTTTCCAGCTGCTCTACCCGCAAAGTAAGCCCCGGTATCAGTAGCCCAAGTAATTCCGAACACCAAAAGCAGGGCAAAAAACGGGTTGTTGAGCTCCTGAACTACGAGTACCCCGTAGCTGAAAAACACGCCTAGGTATAAAGCCCCGATCCAGGTTAAGGCTACATCTGTCAAAGAGAATCTGGGGAAACCAATAACGAGAAGACAGCCGCTAAGGGCAAGAAATACCAATAGCCCGGCTTGGAAATACTTTACTGGCACATGGTTCACACCACCAAGCGCGGTCATTAAGAACAAAAAAATCAGGTATGCCAAGCCAGAGCTGGGCCTGTATCCCTTCTGTTTGAACATTGCCAGGAACTCGTAAACACCGAGTAAGCCTACGAGAACCATAAATGTGGTCCACCAAACACCGCCTGCGTACGCTAAGCCCAGGACTGCAGGAATCCCTACAGCCGCCGTAGCTAAACGCTTTTTGAGCTCGGAATCAATCGTCGGCCGTTTCTTTAATTGATCCAAACCTACGGTCTCTCCTTTGATAATCTATTACCGCCTGTATCAGATCATCCTTAGTAAAATCTGGCCACAGGGTTTCGGTAAACCACAACTCGGTATAGGCTGCCTGCCACAACAAGAAATTGCTCAGCCTCATCTCTCCGCCCGTACGTATCAGTAGGTCCGGATCAGGCAGGTGCGAAGTGCACAGATGGGAAGATACCATCTCCTCCGTAATGTCATCTACATCGATATCGCCGCTTTTAACTCTTTCGGCTAAACGTTTCGCCGCATTCACCAGTTCGGCTCGGGCGCCGTAATTCAAGGCCACATTGAGTATGAGCCCGTCATTGGCCGCGGTTAGCTCTACAGCCCTTTGCAGTTCCCGCTGAACCGCCGGATCCAATTGGTGAATGAAGCCCATGACCCTTATACATACGTTGCGTTTATGTAAGTTATCCAGTTCGCGGCTCAGGTACTCCAGCAAGAGATTCATCAACGCGCCTACCTCTTCGGCAGGCCTCTTCCAGTTCTCCGTCGAGAAAGCATATACGGTTAAAATATGAATGCCGAGCTCGGCACAGGCTTCAACTGTTCTCTTCAAGGCCTCCATGCCTGCCCTGTGACCGAAGGATCTCGGCCGCAGTCTTTTCCTCGCCCATCTCCCGTTCCCATCCATTATGATGGCAACATGCTGCGGCATTCTGTTAAAATCAAGTCCACAAGTACTACCGTCCCTCACGTTAATGCTCCTTTTTACGGCTTACTAAACAAACAATTAACAAAACCCCCACAAGCGGGGGCTCAGTTTAATTGTATCAAACTTCCATGATATCTTTTTCTTTCGTCTGCAAAATCTTGTCTATATCTTTTATAGTATTATCCGTTAATTTTTGTATCTCATCAAGCCTCTTTTTAGCCTCGTCCTCAGATATCAGCTTCTCTTTCTCCGCGAGTTTTATCTCATCGTTAGCTTCGCGGCGCAGATTTCTGACTGCTACCCTGGCTTCTTCCGCTTTCTTTCTGACAATCTTAACCATTTCTTTTCGTCTTTCTTCGGTCAAAGGAGGAATCACAATACGAATCACATTGCCATCGTTGGTTGGATTTACTCCCAGGTCCGATTTCAATATAGCCTTTTCGATGTCAGGTATTGCCGTCTTGTCCCAGGGCTGAATCACCAACATTCGGGGCTCAGGTACTCCGATGTTGCCCAGCTGGTTAATTGGAGTAGGCTGCCCGTAGTAATCTACGGTTATTTTGTCAAGCATCGCTGGATTAGCCCGACCTGCCCGCAGAGAAGCCAGATCCTTTACCAGGTGTTCTACTGTCTTTTTCATCCGGGACTCGACATCCCTGATTATTTCCTTAGCTTCCTTTGCCATCTGACCGCTCCCCTCCTATGAAGGTTCCTATGTCATGGCCACTTATAGCTTTCAAAATATTACCGTTCTTGGTAAGATCGAAAACTATGAGAGGTATATCGTTGTCCATACACAGCGAGGCCGCAGTTGCATCCATAACCCCTAATCCTTGGTTAAGGATATCTATATAGTTCAAGCGATGGTATTTCTTGGCTTCGGGGTTCGTCCTAGGATCCGCATCGTACACCCCGTCGACCCGCTTGGCCATCAAAATTATCTCCGCCTCTATTTCAGCAGCTCGCAGGGCCGCTGCGGTATCTGTTGAGAAATATGGATTACCCGTCCCTGCCGCAAATATTACTACCCTTCCTTTCTCCAAATGACGGATAGCTCTCCTCCTTATGTAGGGTTCAGCTACCGCTTTCATCTCAATAGCCGACTGGACCCGCACCTGCAGCCCTTCCGCCTCCAAGGCGTCCTGCAGGGCAAGCGCATTAATAACCGTCGCCAACATCCCCATATAATCAGCGGTAGCCCGGTTCATCCCCTTTGCGCTGCCCGACACGCCCCGCCAAATATTCCCGCCACCGACAACAATGGCCACCTGTGCTCCAGCATCCACTACTTCTTTCACTTGATCCGCTATGTCCTTCAAAATACTGGGTTCGATGACAAAGCCGGCTTCACCAGCCAGAGCCTCGCCGCTTAGTTTGAGTACCACCCGTTTATACTTGGGCTTCTCCAAGCCTACTACCTCCCCAGGGCCGCTGTTCAAAGAGTCGGCTGACCCTCTTCTTGGGCCGATTTCTTTTCAATTCCCTCTCCTACCTCAAATCTGGCAAACCTGCGAACAGTAATATTCTCGCCTAGCTTCACGATGTATTCGTTGATCACCTCTTGAACGGTTTTGTCCTGGTCTTTGATAAAAGGCTGCTCCAAAAGACAATTCTCTTTAAAGAATTTCTCCATACGACCTTCAACCATCTTTTCGATTACCTTTTCTGGTTTGCCCTCGCTCAGGGCCTGTTGTCTCAGTATCCTTTTCTCGCGTTCCACAGTCTCCTGGTCTACTTCATCCCTGCTCACAAATTCCGGTCTGGCTGCCGCAATCTGCATGGAGATATCCCGACACAGCTGTTTGAACTCGTCGGTTTTGGCGACAAAGTCTGTCTCGCAATTCACCTCTACCAGGACGCCGATACGCCCCCCGAGATGGATGTAAGCCTCCACCAAGCCCTCGGTAGCTACTCGCCCCGCCTTCTTGGCTGCTTTAGCCAATCCCTTCGTCCGTAAAACCTCTATGGCCTTCTCCAAGTCTCCGCCTGCCTCAACCAGAGCGTTCTTGCAGTCCATCATTCCGCAGCCGGTTCTTTCACGCAGTTCCTTTACCATGGCTGCTGTTATCATATATCTATACCCCCTTTTATGCTCCTACGAAGTAACTTTACCCAAAAAAAGGGGTGACATAAAGGCTACAAACCTCATCCACCCCATAAACCGCTCCCCTGGCTTCAGGTCGGCGACAGAGCATCACCTCGGCTACTCACTTGCCTGTTCCCCCTGTCTGCCTTCAAGCACTGCGTCCGCAATTTTGGATGTTATTAGTTTCACAGCCCTGATAGCATCGTCATTGCCAGGTATAATGTAATCAATCTCGTCCGGATCGCAGTTGGTATCAACAATCCCTATCACCGGTATTTTGAGCTTCCTGGCTTCGGCAACTGCAATCTTCTCCTTGCGGGGATCAACTACGTAGACCGCTCCGGGAAGTTCATCCATATCTTTGATACCTCTCAGGAACCGGTCTAATTTCTCCTTTTCCTTCCTTAGGCGCGCTACTTCCTTCTTCGGAAGCAGTTCGAATGCTCCGTCTTCTTCCATTTTTTCCAGTTCTCTGAGCCGGTATACCCGCCTGCGGATTGTCTTGTAATTGGTTAGCATTCCCCCGAGCCAGCGCTGATTCACGTAAAACATGCCACAGCGAGTTGCCTCGTCCTTGATGGTTTCCTGAGCCTGTTTCTTAGTACCCACAAACAGAATCGTCTTGCCTTCTTGAGCTAGGCGTCTTACAAAATCATATGCTTCTTCGAATTTCTTGACCGTCTGCTGTAAATCAATTATATAGATGCCATTACGCTCCATATAAATATAGGGAGCCATTTTGGGATTCCACCGGCGGGTCTGGTGTCCGAAGTGAACACCCGCTTCCAGTAACTGTTTCATCGTAACAATCGACATGGTTCCACCTCCTTCCTCAAGTTGTGCCGCCGCTTCGTCATCCCCCTCGGGAGCTCATGGAGCACCGCCCTCGGAGTCAGCAAGCGTGAGAAATGCGGGAGTTGAATCCCGCTCAACCAAACGTTAGTATACCATAATACAAAGAAAGCTTGCAACTTTCCTCAGCTGCAAGCTTCTTTTCTGGTGTAGAGATCGAGAATAAGTTGTATCTCGCCTAACCCCCGCCCTAGAATCTGGGCGATCTCCTGTACCGACCACCCCTGTTCCCTTAGCCTGGGAACCACCAGATAGGGATGTGCCCGTCTCAGGTCTTCGATGCTGAAAGGCAGAGCCGGCCGTTCTTTGTTAGCCGTCTCCGGATATAGCCCTGGGGAAACACGCGCAGCGACGCTCTCTCCGACCTCAAGTTGCCTCACCTGTTTCTCCAGTGATTCTGCCAAATCCCTGGTTAGAAGTACAGCATTCTCCATGACGGCTTCCAGGTCTTTTTTGACCAATTCCGCTTCATCAAGCAAGTCTCTCATATCTGCAGTGAAATCTCTAATAAACCTTTCCTGCTGGAAAACACTGTACAACGCGGTTCCGATCAAGACTGACGCGGTCAACACTAGCACCAACCAGCTCAAAGGCTGCCACCTCACGCCTTTATGTCGATTCTGCTGCCTAGCCCGGAACGTGCCCGAGACTCGTGATTCAAGTTATTCTCTTCTTCTTCCGGTTTTCCTGCTTGCCTTTTGCTTTTTTTCTCTTTTTTCTCTTTTTCTTCGCGTTCTCGAATCAGCACTTTCTCCCCCCCAAGCGAAGGGTTTATACTGCGCTCGTTCTTCGCCGTCTGTTGGAGGAGCTGGGCAGTTAGCTCTTGCTGCTGGTTCTGGTTAACCTGTTGCTGCACCTGCTGTACCCGAGCCACCTCGTTAGAACGGGGGATAAGTACCTGCAGATCGACTGTGCGCATCGACACCCGGCATCCCTCCTTGCCGCGAGCTAAATGGCCGAAGTCAAACGGAT
>CAYONS010000072.1:0-7531 GCA_964405385.1 uncultured Syntrophothermus sp. | reverse complement strand
GGCAAGACTCACCTGGCAATAGCCTTAAGCATTTGTGCGGCACAACAGCGTTACAAGGTCGGGTTCTACACTGCTGCTGGACTGGTGAATGAGTTGACCGAAATGGAGAGTGAGAAAAAGCTTTCAAGATTCCAAAAACAGTGGCTCAGGTACGATTTAGTAATCGTTGATGAACTGGGCTATATCCCGTTCAGCCGGCGCTCGGCAGAACTTCTGTTCCAGTTCTTTTCCAGCCGGTACGAAAGAGGCAGCATGATTATCACAACTAACCTGGAGTTCTCCGAGTGGAACCAGATCTTCGGTGATGAAAAAATGACCGCGGCTCTTCTGGACCGGATTACCCATAATGCTCACATCCTGATTACCAACGGAGAAAGCTACCGGCTGAAACAGACTTTGAAAAGACGACGTGAGTCAAACCCTGAATAACTCGTATTATTTTTTTACCCCAGGTGGTCAACTTTTTCACGAGCACAGTGGTCAACTTTTTGATTGACAAGGACATTTACTCACAAACTCTAGTAAAAATTTCACAAAATTACACAGGATTTGGCGTGTAAGCATAGAAATGTGAAAAATAGACTTTGTTGATGTAAGATAATGCTGAACATAGTACAGGCAGCTGGGAACTCGGTGAAGAAGGACTGGCCACTATGATCCTGTGATCGACGGGAGCGGTGGTAGTGGGAGAGAAGTGCCGAAGGGACAGGTTGCATCGAATGATAGAGTCCTTGCCTGAAGACGGCATGGAAATGACCGAGAAGTTTGTTGAGCTGCTACTTGGCGGAGACCGTGGCGACAAAAAGGTCGCAGACAATAGATTGAGATTTTTCGAAAGGTTGGTTGATTCTCTACCGGATGCGACCCTGGCCGTGGACGCCGAAGGGAAGGTACTGGTGTGGAATAAGGCCATGGAGGAGCTGACGGGAGTCAAGGCCGAAGACGTATTGGGTAAGGGCGAATATATCTATGCGGTTCCCTTTTTTGGCGAGAAAAGGCCGATCCTTGTGGACATCGCCTTGGGCAAGGGCAAGGAGTGGGAGGAAAGTTATGATAAGCTCGAACGAAAAGGGCACGTTGTAGTCGGAGAAGGGTATGCACCTTGTGCGCGCGGAGGTAAAGGTTTGTATTTTTGGACCTTAGCCGCTCCCATTTATGGCGACAATGGAAGTTTTTTGGGGGCTGTTCAGTGTATTCGAGACATAGGTGAGCGCAAGCAAATGGAAGAGGAACTAAAACGGTTGAGCACGCGTGATGCTTTGACAGGCCTATATAATCGAAACTTTTTCGAGGAACAGCTGCAATGTCTGGAGAAGAGCCGCTTTTATCCGATAAGTCTTGTCATCTGTGACTTGGATGGACTTAAATTGGTCAACGATGCGTGGGGTCATGACCGAGGGGACGAGCTGCTGCGCCGGGCGGCCTCGGTGATTAAGAGTTGCGGTCGTGACGCGGGTTTGGTGGCCAGGGTTGGAGGCGACGAGTTTGCGGTTATGCTGCCGGGAGCAGATAGAAACACAGCAGAGCAGGTTACGAGACGCATAAAGGAGGCTACCGAGGGAGACAATGCGAGGCACGTGGACTTTCCATTAAGTATTTCTGTGGGGTCCGCAACGGCCGAGGACGGTTCCCGTTCGCTGCGTGAGGTATATAAGGAAGCAGACGATGCCATGTACCTGAACAAACTCGCTAACGGCAGAGACATGCGGGCCACAACAATTGGTGCTCTGAAAACCGCCCTAGCAGGAAAAGACTTTCATGACATGGAGCGCATGAAAGAGCTGGCTTGCAGGCTGGGGAATGCCGTGGGCCTTTCCCAGGAAGAAATAGACAGCCTTCGGCTTTTGGTGGAGATGCACGATGTAGGAAAACTCGGAGTTCCCGATGATATTCTTTGTAAGCCGGGCCCTTTGACGGAGGAAGAGAAAAGGCTGGTTCGACGTCACCCCGAGGTAGGATACCGCATAGCCCTGTCGTCGGGCGAGCTGGCCCGCATAGCTCCTTACATTCTTCAACACCACGAGCGTTGGGATGGAACGGGGTATCCCCAGGGGATAGCTGGAAATGACATACATCTACTCAGTCGTATTCTTGCCATAGTGGATGCGTATGATGCCATGATATGTGAGCGACCATATCGCCGAGCCCTGACGCATGAGGAAGCTCTGAATAATCTAAGGCAGGGAGCCGGGACCCAGTTCGATCCGCACTTGGTAAGCATCTTTATCACACTGGTTTCATAGACATTTATCACGCTTTTGCCCGTTTCCCCCGTTTTACTTTCCTTAAAACTCTGCCTACCAAAATTTTATACGCTCACAGAGCTATAAAAAAGCTGGTTTAGGGAGGCTTGCGGTCGACGAACACTGGTCGAGTTCATGCATCAGATTGTATGGTATATCCCCGTGGGAACAGGCACGAGCGGATATTTTACCTCGACAAAGAAGGAACTTTGTACATATGCGAACTGGCACTGCACGCTGACAATTACGAGGAACCCCTGGGCATAGGGGCAAAGCGTGACGACTGCACTTCGTTCGAGCGATTCCGGGTTGTGTGATAGGGTAAGCGGCAGGAACGACCCAGTGCTTTTTTCAGCTTCGAGGAGGGATGGCATTGATCAATCGCGTATTGCTTGGATCCTTGAGTTTAAGTCCTAAGACGGAGATTCTATACCGTATGGACGGAAAAACGGCGGCGGCTTCGCAGTGTCCAATGGCTTTGGTGAGGTTACTGCCGGATGAACGGCTACCAGACGAGATTATACTTCTCTGTACTCCGGATCTTTCCCAGAAGCAGTTCCCCTACGCGAAGAAAGCCCTGGAAGAGGAGTTGGCCGTGCGAAAAGGCGGTGATTCCCCTCCCATAAGCGTCAAGGAACTGCCGATTCCTGAAGGCAAGACTCCCGGGGAACTCTGGGAGATACTGCATCGCATCCTGGAAGCCGTGCCGTCCGAATGCACGCTGACCCTGGACATAACTCACGGTTTCAGAACCTATCCCTTCCTTTATTTTACGGCAGCGATTTTTCTCAAGGCTCTGCGCGGGGTCCAGATCGAAGCTGTTTATTACGGCATGGTCGAAATCAAGGGTGATGGCAAACCGATTGTAGACGTATCCCTGATACTGGACATGGTAGAATGGTTCTACGCTGCCCGCACCTTCCGCGAAACTGGACAGGCGTCGCACTTGGCGACCCTGTTAGAACCTTTTACCAAGGTGCCGCCAGGGATGGAGGGGCAGATCTGCCGTCCGTACTCGCAGGTCAAGGGCATCAAGAATGCCCTAGAAAAAGTATCGTCTGCTTACGCCCAGGCCCTGCCTTTAGAGATGGGCTGGGAAGCGAAGCAGCTTGTACCCCGCCTGCAGGGGTTTGATATTTCATTCCTGAAAAGCAGAATTCCTCTGGCGGCCGAAATCTGGGCCCAACTGCAAGATTTTGTCAGGCCTTTCATGCTCGATCATTCTAGTGGCGGGCTGAACAAGAGGGAACTGGTCCTAGATGAAGACGAGCTCCGCCGGCAGGCAAGTATTATCGATTACTACCTAAAACAGGGCTATGTAACCTATGCGCTGGGCCTGATACGGGAGTGGATAGTTTCGGCGTCGATTTTATACAACTACGGGAAAGCGGAAGGAGGTGAGCCAGGGAGCAACCTTTCTATCAAAGGTCCGGCCTGGATCTCAAGTGATACAGGGAGCAACCGCGAGAAAATGGAGGGCTGCCTGGGGGCGTTGGCCAGGAAAAAGCGGTTGTATGCAGAATTGAGCAAAAGGTCAGAAGAAGCAGCAGCGATGGAGAGAACAGACTTAGCCCGGGCTGTGAAAGAAGCACAGGCCAGATTAAAGGGCATCGACCTGACTAAAGAATCACGCTGGCTGGCCAGTAAGTGGGGGTACATGTCTGAGCTACGCAATCAGGTGCTCCACCACGGCTTCCGTCTAGAGAACGTTACCTTGAATGAAAACAAAAGTGATGAGATTAAAAAGGTATGGGGTGAGCTAAAAGAGTCAATAGGACAGAAAAACAAGTGGATGCTGAGGCAGGTTGGAGGGACGAGGACGCTTCTCGTAAGCCCCTTAGGTCTTTCTCGCGGTCTTCTGTTTTCTGCCCTTACCTGCCTGGAAGCTACACCGTCCAAGTTATGGGTGGTGACATCAGAGAGGGCAGCCGAGGCTCTGCCCGAGGTACTGGAAAAGGCGAAGTGGCAGGGCACCCACGATGTGTACCTGATGAAGGATGCCCATTTCGGTTTCAAAGAGGGAGAACTCCTATTTTACAGTCTGTTGCCGGATGCCTTGGAAGCAGACACGGTAGTGGTAAACGTCACTGGCGGGACTACAGCCATGCAGTTTGCTCTGCAAGATGCTGCAGGTCGGCTTGAGGATCTGGGATGCAACGTGAAACTGATAGCCTTAATCGATAAACGCCCGGTTAAGGAGCAGCAGGAGGATCCGTATCAACGCGGGGAGATAGCTTGGCTCACTTAGCCGGTCATGCTCAGTAGTATGGGCGGACGGAAATCCGAGAAAAGGGGTGACAGGGAAGATAGAAACGGAGGGAATTGGTCAAAACACGGCAGATACCGTCCCGGTTACCTGCCTTACACATGCTCATGCTCTGAAAAAGGTTGGGGCTTTTTTAGCGGGTAGAGCAGAGGCCTGGCTGGTAGGGGGGTGTGTCAGGGATTGTATCCTAGGAAAGACCCCGGCCGATATCGACTTGGTCCTTGCCGGAAGCGAGCAACTGGTCCGGGAGCTGGCCGATCATTTAAACGCAGTTTTGGTGCAATTGTCGGGACCATTCAACATGTACCGGTTGGTTTTACCCGGCAAAGAACGTAGCTTCTGCCTCGACCTCGAGCTTATAGTTGACGGGGATATTCTGTCCAACTTGGGACGGCGTGATTTTAGCATCGATGCCATGGCCATCCCCTTAAGGCAAGAGGGGATAAAGATAAATGAACTGCTCGACCGATATGGAGGACGATTGGACCTGGAACGGATGCTCATCAGGGCAGTCAAGCCTTCGGTCTTTGAAGATGATTCGGTGCGGGGTTTGAGGGCATTCAGGCTTGCCTGCTGGCTGGGATTTGAGATTGAGCCACAAACCCTTTCTTACATAAAGGCGATGAAGGGGGGATTCGGCGATACGGCGGGGGAGCGGATCTGGCGCGAGTTCCGCGCTATTCTGGCTTATAAAAAAGCAGCCGCGGTCCTGCAGGAAATGGAAGCCAGAGCAGGACTGGTCAGCGCTCTGATTCCGGGGTTGGCTTTACTGAAGAGGATGGGCCAGGGAAAATGGCACGTTCTTGACGCTTGGGACCATACCATGCTGGCTCTCGAGTCTTTGGAGGATGTGCTGGAGGCAAAAGAAAACAGCAATTTGTATAAGGTACGTGAGCTTTATGAGGCGGCAATTTCCGGGTTCCCGCAAGACATAACCCCAGCACTCAAACTCGGGGTTTTGCTCCATGACTCCGGCAAACCGTTAGTTTCTGCTTCAGGCGAAGATGGACCGGAATTTGCCGGGCATGAGAAAGCCGGCCTGTCCGTTGCCCGAAAACTCTGTGAGAGGTGGCGTCTGCCTGCTTGGGAGCGGGAGATTGTTGAGGCCGTAGTCGGCGGACACATGCATCCGCTGTATCTATACTTAAATAAGGAACGTACCCTTTCCGCAAAACGCCGGTTTGTTAACAAAAAGGGGCGGTACGCGCCGGTAATACTCGTTTGCTCTTTAGCAGATGTGATGGCTACCAGAGCTGCGGCCGGCGACGAAGACGGTGCTCTTGCCTATAAAGAGTTTATCACCGAGTTTCTGGAATTCTTCGTAGCAGAAGGAACCACATGGCTTAAACTTCCCCGATTCATAGACGGGAATAAGGTGATGAAGATACTCGGCATAGGGCCTTCTCCCCTGGTCGGGAAGGTATTGAGGCTTCTCGCCGAAAAAGAGATGTCGGGAGAAATCGTCAACGAGGAGCAGGCTGAGGCATATCTCCGGACCGAGGAATTCTTACGGTGCTGTTTGGTAGACGTAACTTCGGACAGAACTTAGTTTCTGTCATACAAGGTGTTTCTGAAAACGTAAAAGTTGACCGCTCTGACCAGCCTTTCCTGTAAGCCATGAAGAGTGGGTAAACATAGCTGCAGGAGGAAAGGATTGGGTGTTTCACCTCCTGGGATCAGCATAGCCTTTCGGAAAACCAGAGAGTTGAGTTTAAACATTGTTTTGGGCTTGTCACCTTGTCGTCGCGGCTAGCGCCGAAAAAAGAGGGATTTCGTCATGTTTGTACCTTTGACATCACCGAAAAAGCCGGGTTGTTAAAAGCGGTAAGCCTCGACGGCCCGTTCGAGTGTAGCCTGCATGGTTTCGCCGGAACTGTCGGCTATTTCTTTTAAAATTTTCCATGAATGTGGGGTGATCCTGACGCTCGCAGGCATGGATGGGGTCCCTCCTTTTGATGGCATTTCTTATTTAGTCTACAAAAGAAGCATTATCTATTCTCTTCAATTTCCGGCGAGGGCTGGGCCATGCTCTGGAAATAATGCGTCGGTGTGCGAATATTTCTGGTGTATAAATTTCGACCAAAAACATCATAAATAAACTTTCTCTTTCAGGTATCTCCTGACAGCCTCCGCAACTTCTACCGCCTCTTCCCTCAATTCAAGATAATCGTCCTCTGAAAACAAAAAAGCCGGGTTGTAATCCGCTTCTTCCCTATATTTCATCAGTCTCGAAAAAACACGAGAGCTCCTTGCATCAAGGATTCCAGTCTTGACAAAACGAATTCCTATAAACCTCGATATCCCTTCATGGGTTTTTGGCTCCAATTCTTCCGACAAAAGCAGCGCCCTGAAATGATAAAAAAGATAATAATACAAAAGGGGAAACGGCATCATTGTAAAAACCGCCAGCGCTCACATGTCCGCAGCATTGAGGAGATTTTTTGCCCTGTTGATTTCCTCCCTGATATTCTCCCTCTTGTTTTCATCGGTCACAGAACCCACCCCACCAGTCCTCTAACTATAAAAGAGGCATTCCTTCTTTTTCGATATCAAGAGCTATTCTTCTTTCCCGCTGCTTCAAAAACTCGAGCTGCTCCTCTGAAAGAACCAGCGTTGAAAGGCAGATATCTCGCTCAAGCTCGATATCAGCAGCCCTATCGAATACGGCGTTTTTTAAATTTCTCGTCAGTCCTCGCACAATCACCGCGATGTCAACATCAGAACCGGCACCATAATCCCCCCTCGCTTTAGAGCCGAAGAGATAAAGCCCTACCAGCCGGTCCCCTAGCAAATCCTGAAGCGCTTCTTTCAGCTCAGCAACCATCAAGGAAATGGTTTCGTCGGCTGGATACGTAAAATACAATGAAATGACGCCTTGGGCTATCCGGCTAGACTCCGTTGCGAAGAACGAGGCCGAAAATAGCTATACAGTCAGATTGGTTCAGCTTGCTTCCAGCAAGAGTACTAGGGTCGTAAGGGAAACAACCTGCGTGCTACAAGAGCGTCCCGACGGCACTATGTA
>CAYONS010000071.1:0-7538 GCA_964405385.1 uncultured Syntrophothermus sp. | reverse complement strand
TGCGCCGTTTGCGGGAACATATCTACCGGCTGCACTTTCGCGACGCGGTAGCCGCATTCTTCCAGGCAGCCGAGATCCCGGGCCAGTGTAGCCGGGTTGCACGAAACGTACACCAACCGCTGGGGACAGAGGTTTTTTACGCCTTCTAAGAACTTGCGCTCTAGCCCTTGGCGGGGTGGATCCACCACCAACACCTCCGGATCTCGGTAACGGGAACCTGATCGTGCAATCCATGATTCTGCCTCCATCTGCACGAACCGCACGTTCGTAATGCCGTTTTGCCGAGCACTTTCTTCGGCATCGGCTACAGCCTTCCCGTTGCTCTCTATCCCGATTACCTGCCTCGCGCCTTCCGCTAGAAACAAGGCTATGCTGCCGACTCCGGAGTAAGCATCAATCACAAGCTCCGTACCCTCAAGCCCGGCCAGATCCCTTACCAGACGGTAAAGCTTTTCTGCCTGATCTGTATTCACCTGGAAAAATGAGTCAGGCGAAATCTTAAAAGACAAGTCACCTATGCGGTCGGTGATGGCAGGCTTGCCGTGTAGCAGAGTGTATCCCTTCCCAAGTACCACCGGGCTCCTGGTGCGATTGATGTTTTGATATATAGAAACGAGGGTCGGAAACACAGCCGCAAGCTCTTTTATCACGTGCGGATCAGGCGGCGTATCATCGCCTGTAACAAATACTGCCATCATTTCCCCGGTTGCGCGGCTTTGCCGGACCACCAGGTTCCGCAACCAGCCGTACCCCGTCTGGGAGTCGTAAACCGCGACTTCCCTTTCGGTAAAAAGTTCTTCGATATAACGCAACAAATGGTTAACGCCGGAGCTGAAAAGCAGGCACTCTTCAG
Organism: uncultured Syntrophothermus sp.; assembly: GCA_964405385.1. Classification (GTDB taxonomy): domain Bacteria; phylum Bacillota; class Syntrophomonadia; order Syntrophomonadales; family Syntrophothermaceae; genus Syntrophothermus. The sequence goes on along the minus strand of CAYONS010000071.1, from coordinate 6,685 downwards.
CCGGAATGACTCGGCGACTTGCCGGTCCGAAAAACCCAAAGCGAACGCGGCCGGCCAGGTTTGCCGCATGAAACTGCCCTTTATTCCGGTATCTCCACGGGTATTCCATCCCTATGCAAGGCAGAACCTCCACATCGATGCGGCCTATTCGTTTCAAGGCCTGCAAAACCAGTTCCCGTTTCAGTTCCAGTTGCCGGGGATAGGCGATGTGCTGGAGCTGGCAGCCGCCGCAGGCCCCGAAGACGGCACAGGCAGGAGGAACTCTATCGGGCGAAGCATCAGCAATCCGGCACAACGCGGCGCGGGCGTAAGAAGACTTCACTTGCGTTATCCGGGCCCGCACCTTCTCGCCTGGAATAGTACCGGACACAAACACGGCAAGCCCCTCAATCTTCCCCACGCCTTCGCCGCTGTGAGCAAAGCCGGTAACCTCAACCTCGTAAAGCTGATCTTTCACAACAGGATTCATATTCTTTGGCCCCACTGCCGACCCTCCGAAAACAGCCGGTTAAAACCGCGAGCGAAGAGGTATTGCCCCCCTCTTCACACCAAGAAACCTAAACGGCGGCGTAATACTCGCCGTCTCTTATCACCTTTCCCTGAGCGACGAGGCGGTCTAAGTGTTTGGCATCCATATTGCGTTCCAGGACGCGGTACAGGGGTTCGTACATCTGCGGGTACCGGTATTGTCCGTATATAACTTTCCAATGGGCCACGTCGGCCAGGGTAGCTTTGCCCCGGCGTCTCAGTTCGGCCAGAAGGTTCTCTTCCCGCTGGAAAATCACGTCCCGGTAATCGCGCAGACGCTGCCGGATGTGTTTCTTGACCAGCCCCTCCCCGTGTCCCGGTATGATCATATCGGGCTGTAGCTCTATCAAAAACTCGATGCTGGCTATGAACTCGTCGATGGATGAGACCGTGTTCCCGTAAAAGGGTCCGAAACCAGTAAGATCCAGGTCACCTGAAAAAAGGATGCCCTCATCTATGAAGAAGAACCCGCAGTGCCCCGGCGTGTGTCCGGGCAGATGCAGTACTTCGATCCTGTTTTTGCCCAGCTCCACCAGGTCTCCAGGGATGAGTAACCCCGAAGGTTTGGCTGCGGCCCATTCTCCCACAAGCATCATCTGTCTCCCGAACACCTTTTCCTCTTCGCTGACGAAGCCAAAAGCCTGAAGGAAACTTTCTTCCGTGTCCATCCACACCTGCTCTGATTCGTGAAGGTAAAAGGGCCTGTCCGTTCTTGTGCGGTTGTATACGTGATCCAGATGCCCGTGGGTGTAAAGGATCATATCCAGACGGCCGCCGTCAATGATCTCCGAAAAACGACCGGGCGACATGGCCGTGTCCAAGAGACACCTGCAGTCGTCTTCCACCAAAACGCAGTGGCAGTAAGGAAACTCGAAGAACGGTCCTTCAATAAAGACTATGGTGTCCGTTATCCGCTTCACTCTGTACTACCCCCGTCTTGGAATATAGAAGGATCAATGGCTTTGGCCATGGCAGCGTACCCTTCCCTGCTCGGGTGGGCACCGTCCAGAAAGTAGCTTTGTATGAGCCGTCCATCCTCGTCCACAAATGCCGAATAAAAATCTATTACGGGAATCTTATTCTCTTGCGCATACTCCCGCATCCACTGCCTGATCCTCGCCAATCTTCTTTCCATTTCTTCGTCATCGATGGGGATAAGAAGCCCTAAGACCGGCCGGATGCCGTTGGCCACGGCGAGATCCACCAAGGCCTTCAGGTTGCTGACTATGCGGTCGTGGGACTCCCGCCACACCACATCGTTAGTTCCTCCCATTATCACAACGTAATCCGGGCGGTGAACGAGCACGCTCCGTTCGAAACGCCTCAGCATATCGCCGGTGGTGTTTCCGTTGATCCCCTCGTTGATTACTTCGTACCCGGTGATATCTGCAAGACGGCTGGTCCACGATGTTCTCGGACCAAAAGGAAACCCGTAGGTAAGGCTGTCTCCCAAACACACGATGCGTTTCACTAAAGCCGACCTCCCGATTTGCCTTGTATAAACTGCTCCAGATAGCATTAACACACGGTGGGCCACGAACACGAAAAAGACATGGCCCTTCCTATGCTAGCTCCGTGTACTTCAAGGCGACTTAAACCAGCGCTCACCGTCTGTACTTACAAGCCGCATCCTCTCCAGTCTTTCCAAATGCTTCAGTATCATCATCTTTTCCCAGAACAGATAATACGCGTGGAAATGCTGGTCGTAGATGATGCCGCAAAAAGCCAGCTCATCTAATGTCCGGGGCACGGCCAAGCAGTTCAGCAATCTCTCTTCCCGTTCCAATATCTTTTGTCGAAAGGCCTCTAGTTCTGCAGTTATGTTCTCAGTAAGATAGCGCCGGTGGCAGCTCACCACTATCCGGGGCTGAAGGAGTCTCACCTTATCAATAGACTGTAAGAAGTCGTCCACATTCGCGAGATAGCTCCCATACCAGGGACCAAATGGGATAAGGTCTATGTCTCCTGAAAACAGCACCCCTTCTTTTTCGAAGAAGAAACAGCAGTGCCCCGGACTGTGTCCCGGGGTATGAACAACCGTGGCTTTCGTTGTTCCAAAATCGAAAACGTAGCCGTCCTCAAAAGTCATGTCAATGCGCTTTTCCCGAACACTGACATTGGGGAAATCTGGATCTGAGTGAATCTGTCGCATCATGGCCCCGTACTCCAGCTTGGGCTCCTTCATCAAATCTTCCCACATGTGAATGCCCGAGAAGTACAGGTAGTTCTCTCTCGATACCATGGCGGGCCAGTCCAGTGCATGAATGCAGTACCTGGCGCCTGAAAAAAGCTCATGACCGTGGGTGTGGTCGGGATGGTAGTGCGAATAAACCACGAGGTCCACCGCCTGGGTATCCAAGCCTGCGAAGGACCTCGCCCCCGCTCCGGTATCGAATACGGCCTTGGTCTCCCCGTCGATGTAAAGACAGTGGCAGTACGGATAAGCCGCCTTTGACTGGGCCCGGATTATCTTTATCGGCCCGACGAGATCCCGAATCACGAAAAGCCTCCCCCTTCTCGCCACTCCAACCTAACGCAACATTCCGGATCACGGTCTTGCCTGGCGTTCCATTTCATCCAAGACGGTTTTAAGCTTCTCTATATACTCCCCGTACCCGGCCCAGTTACCCTGTCGCAGATTGTCTTGCGCCCTTTCATAATAATCCTGGGCTCGTGTTATCAGCTCCTCCAGTGTGCTTTCGGGACCGGTCGCCGCAGTTACACCTAAAATGCCCTCGGGCCGGGTTCCGTTCTGCCCAAACAGCTGAACCAGCGCTTGCTCCAGGCTTTGCTCCATAACGACGCGGTCCCCGTGAACTGCAATAACTGCTCTCAGTTCTGGTATCTGACTCTGTTCGGCCTGGAGGTACAAGGGCTCCACGTAGAGGATGGAGTTCTCTATGGGAATCACCAAGAGATTTCCGCGGTAAGCCCTTGACCCTCTCTGGTCCCATAAAGTGAGCTGTTGCGATATTTTTGAATCCTGATTAATGCGCGACTCCACCTGCATCGGACCAAACACCAGTTCCTGCTTGGAAAAATCAAACACCAGCAGTTTACCGTAGTTCTCGGTGTCGCTTCGGGCGCAGAACCAAGCCACCATGTTCTGCTTCTTAGCCGGTGTAAAGGGCATCATCAAGATATACTCCGGCTTCGGTTCTCCGGGCAGACGCATTATGATGTAATACGGCTCCATTTCCCGGGGTTGGTCTTCAAATATTTCATTAGGTATGTTCCACTTATCTTCTTTATTGTAGAAAACCCTGGGGTCCTGCATGTGATAGGTGGCGAGCATCTGCGCTTGCACATAGAAGATATCCTCGGGATACCGCACATGCTGACGCAGTCCTTGAGGCATTGCATCTATAGAGACAAAAAGCCTGGGGAATATGCGGGCATACGATTTTACGACGGGATCTTGGCTGTCGGCCATGTAAAACTTGGTTTCGCCGGTGTAGGCATCAACCACTGCTTTGACCGAATTGCGGATGTAGTTGGCCCCACTGTCTTCAAACGGAGCAGAGTACGGGTACATATCAGTCACCGTGTAGCCATCGCATATCCAGTAGAGCTTTCCCGAGTCTATCACAATGTAAGGATCCCCGTCGAATCGCAAAAACGGGGCGATCTTTCGAACCCTCTCATCGATATTCCGTCGGAACAGGATGTAGCTGTCTGAAGTAATATCTTTTGACAGCAGCATCTTATAATCGCGAAAAACCCAAGCAAGTATCAACCTGCGTCCAAAGGAATTAACTTTAACGCCGCTTTCAGCCTGGTACGTCGTCCAGACGTTCTGGTCTCCCGAAGGGTAATCGAATTCTTCAGTCTTGGTCCTGACAAATACATACTGATCGGTGCTTTCTCCGAAGTAGATTTCCGGACGGTCTATCCTGAGATCCGTGGTAAATCTCGGGGGAATATCCCGAATAAACAACCGCGGCAGCCCTTCCTGTGCCACCTCGTTGACCGGACTCATGGCCACCCCGTAACCGTGAGTGTATTTTAGGTGTTGGTTGACCCACGTTTTCGCCTGCTGAGGCAATTTGTCCTGGGCCAGTTCCCGGGCAGCCAGCATAACCTGGCGGTACTGCCCGTCGATGACATAGCGGTCCATGTCGATGTCGTTGAACTGGTAGTAAAGCCGTATCTCCTGAATTTCTTTGTAAGTCTTTTTCAAAGGCTGCCAATCCCAGAGCCGGATGTTCCTTATAGTATCCTGGTTCCTTTCAATAGCTTCCCAGTCCAGATCATAATCTACACGGAAATTCCTGCTTTCTACCTTGTCCAGCCCGTATGCCTCCCGGGTCATTCTAATGTTATGGTTGATAAAAGGCTGCTCCCGTACGAATTCGTTAGGCTCAACGACAAATTTCTGGAGTATCCACGGATAAACCCCGACTAGAACCGCGGATGAGATCAGCCAAACAGCCAAGCCGGTTATAACCCAGGATAATCTCTTGAGAAAAACGTTGAGGGCGATGATCAGACCTACGACAACCGCAATAACCAAAAGAACTTTGTACCCCACCAGCCGCCCGTGGATATCGGCGTAACCTGCCCCGTAAACAACCCCGGTAGGCGAGTAAAGCAAATCATAAGCTGCCAGTTTATACCCCCATGCTTTCAGAAAAAGGAGCATACTTAACAGGGCCGCCAAGTGCTTCTTGGAATAGGTAAACTCTTTCCAATCGGCAAAAAGAACCTCAAATGTTACGCCAGTGAGGTACAGGATTCCGGCAAGAATCGCACTTATTATCAGAAGCCCCATCAGATACCCGTACAGCAGGCGGTAGAAGCTGAGATTAAAAACATAGAACCCCACGTCTTTCCCAAAAACGGGATCATTTGTGCCGAAAGGCACTGCGTTCAGGTACTGCAGGACCACCGTCCACTTACTCCCAACAAGAGACGCAAAGGCAAGAGCCAAAAATAAGCTGACGCCTATTAACAGCCACTGGGCCACGCGGGAGCCCAGCCACCTCTGCCAGGGACTCTCGGGATTCAGATAAATGATGCTGCGTCCCTCATCGCTGTATGGAGGGGGCTGATCGCGAAGAACGTTGCGCCGGGCTATGGCCAAATTCAAGTATATAACGGAAAAAGCGAGCAAGAATCCCGCGGCTGCGACGAGTAGCCTGCCCCAGAGAGCAATGGCAAAAACACTGCCAAATCCCAGAGAATCGAACCACAGCCAGTCCACGTACAGCCTTGCCCCGCCCGAGGCCAAGCCCAACAAGACTATTATGAGCACAATCCACACATATCTGAGGGTATTGGGGTTCATCGCCCCCCTCCTTTCTCCGGGCAAACGACTAATATATCCCCTTCAGCAAAGTCTCTTTGCGCAAGCTGGAGCAGCTGCAGGTCTTTTCCCGCGGTACGGCCCTTAAAGCCTCCACAATAACCCGCCCCAAAACATAACCTTCTCTGTAAAATATCTCTTCCAGTTCTCTGTGTTCCCACGGCTCTACCACGCCCTCCGCGTAGTTTACCACCAGATATATCCCGGCGTAACATGCCCCTATTTCGCGGGCCAGGTACACCTCAGGGCACAGGCTCTGTCCCACAATGTCGGCTCCAGCCATCCGGAAAAGGCTGATCTCGGCAGGGCTCTCGAAATGGCGCCCGTCGGTGACGACATAGACCCCGCGGTCAAACACCCGGTACGGTGTCATAGCAAGCGCAGTATCCACAAGCACCCGCCGCAGCGCTGGACAAAGGGCTTGGCGCATTATCAATAAATACTTATCTTCAAGACCTGTATCTTTTCTCATGGAAAAGTCTATGTAATCATGGGGAACCAACACATCCCGGGGTTTCAACAGGTGATTGATACCGCCTACTCCCCCTTCGGCGATTATTGTTTTGACTCCGGCTTCCCGCAATACCCAGAAAACTTGCTGAGAAGCCTCTTTGCGGGTAAAGCCGCGTCTCCACCCGTGCATCCGGCAGGCAAGAACACTCCTGACCTCTCCGCAGGCAGTATCCACAGTGAAATGCTTAAAAACTGGGCTGACGCCGTACGGTGTATCAAATACCATGCCGTCTTCTATCAACCTAACATGACTTAAGCCCAATTCCTCGGGAAAATCTATGTTAAAAGTGCCGGAGCCGCCGATCACCGCATAATCACACGCAGGGACGCTTTTCACCG
>CAYONS010000070.1:0-7694 GCA_964405385.1 uncultured Syntrophothermus sp. | reverse complement strand
GGGATTCGAACCCGCGACCCTCGGCTTGGGAAGCCGATGCTCTACCACTGAGCTAATCCCGCGCGCACTTTTATTTTATTCAGAGCTGATTCCGTTGTCAACTGAGCTACCTCGACTTGTTATCGTTCTGTGATATTGTCACCTTGTAATAGTTCAGTGAAAACGTCCCCATGATTGAAGAGCTGATTCAGTTGATTGAAAAGAACCACAACGTCGGATTCCCCAAGCGACGCTGCCTGACCTGCAGCACTCGATTTCCGCCGCCATAGCCGCTGTGCGCGTTGTTACCGGTAGACAAAACGGGTTTTTAATGCGAACATAGAGTAAACGCATGGGCTTTTTTGTTAAAGGCAGGTGCTTGCCGTGAAGGAGAGTCTGGACGCCATTTCGCAACATGTTCGCCACAAGCTTTTGACCCGGGGGTTTATTCCCCTGCTCGAGCTGGAAGACCATCCTGACTGCCCTCCCTGGTTTTCGCTGTCGAAGGCTAAAAAGAGAGCCCTTGCTCTTCAGAAGAATATTGCTGATTTCTTTTACTCCCCATGCGATGTGTTGGAACCGTATATTTATTATAACGACCTGGCACTGGTGGCTTTTTCCCCGGATGACCCGGATTTGGCCCGCTGCATTGACGAACACGAGAAAGCTTGCCGCAATGCACTGCAATCCCTCGACTTTACCGCTCTGTTCGATGGGGTCATTGACCAGAGGATCGCCTTGACGGCTTATCAGCATCTTTTTCACCTGATTCCTGATGAACAAAAGTATGATTTGTTTCTGCACGTGTACTGCCGCTCCGAATCTGGTTATTCGTCCTTTCCCGAAGAAATTGTGCGACAAGCTGCTCTTTTCAGGAAAAATGCACTTGCCCTCCCAGGAGTTGGCCGTGACGGATTCGTAGATCTTTACAGGGGGATGTCTCATTTGTCCACTCCCATTGACAAAGCGTTCTCGTGGACCCTGAGCCTGCGTACAGCGATTCTCTTTGCCGTTAGGTTTCGTCTTGACAGAAAAGCCGGAACCGTTTATAAAATCAGTGTCCATCAGGACAAGGTTGTAGCCTACATCACCGATAGGAAAGAAGATGAAATCATAGTGCTGCCGTCGGACATCAGGGAGGAACTGAAGAAAGCAGAGATTATACAGGTGATAGGTCTAAAAGAGCTTGAATCGAAGCTTGATATGGAAGCTATAACGAAAGAATTCGACGCCTGGTCTTTGCTTGTGAACCCTGAACATTTCAGAAATCCTTTTGGAATTCACGGCACCGGTCATACCAAGCGAGTTCTCTTTCTGTGCCTGGTTCTGGCTCATATTAACGGACTAGCGGGCAAAGATCTTGAACTCCTGTGCAAAGTTTCGCTTTACCACGACATAGGTCGCACCCATGACGGGGTTGATTCCCTCCACGGAACAAAGAGTTATCAAAAAGTAAAGGAGTTAGGCCTGCTTTCGGAAGGTGACGCTCAGGACCAGCAACTGGTCCAGTTTATCTTCGAGAACCACTGCGTTGATGACAAGAAGGCTAAGAATAACCTAGCCAGGCATGGCGAACTTGACCAGGAGAGATCCTGGTTCTTACTCAGTCTTTTTAAGGATGCTGACGGGTTGGACCGGGTGAGGTTACGTGACCTCGACCCCAGACAACTCCGCACCCCAAAGGCAAAAGAACTAATCCTCTTGGCTGAACAGCTGCTGGAAAGGATCAAGTCTTGACGGAAGATCTCGAGGCAGTCATCAGACTACGGCCTTTGCCACTATATGGCTGACAGCAGGTCCTGGCCTACGGGTCACTTTCGGGATAGCTTACTTTCCTGAGGAGAAGGGGTGAGTATTACTCAAGGTGTTTATCGAGTACTATCCCAGCGGCAAGATTAAGAGCATCGAATGGAAAGATAATGACACACTGCACCGAGAAGACGGCCCGGCTGTCGTCAGATATGCCGAGAACGGTACCGTTTTAGAAGAAGTATGGCTGAATAAAGGCAAACCTCATCGCGACGGAGGTCCTGCCGTCATCTGGCGGAATGCATCGGGAACTCAAGAAAGACTCGAATGGTTCGTATCGGGAATGAGACACCGCCTGGACGGTCCCGCCTTTGTACTTCGAGAAACCCTGGATTCTGGCGGCAAGTGCGAGGAAAGGTGGTACACAAACGGGCATCTCCACCGAGAAGGCAGACCTGCGGTAGAAGTCTATGTACTCCGCCAAGAGAAAAAGATTCCGATAGCCAGGGAATGGTGGCAGCAAGGGAAACGTCACCGGGCAGAAGGACCTGCCGAAGAACTCTTTTACCCTAGCGGCGTCTTGCGGACCAGAAAATGGTTCCACAATGATCTCTTGCACCGGGAAGACGGACCGGCAGTAGAAGAGTTCTTCGAAAACGGCGCACTGCGTTTTTACGAATGGTACCATCACGGCAAGCTGCACCGCGAAGATGGGCCGGCCCGCGAAGTTTATGGAACTTCCATTAATCACCGGCTCATAGCCACGCGGAAGTACTTCTACCTCGATGGGGAACTCATACCTCCAAGCGACTTCAGGCGACGGGCAAGAATCTACCAGATGTCGCGCAGCCTAATGTCGGCAAGCGAGCACCATCTCAAGATTTAGAATAACAAAATGCGATAGCATAAATGTAACCCACTCGCGGTTTCTAGTATCACACGCAAGTACACATTATACAACGAGACGAATTATTAATAATTCTGTCTTGGTTTCGGGATTTCAGCCAAAAATTAGCATTTGGAGTCCGACGGCTGCTAAGAAAAGACCGACAAATGCGGCAAATTTCTCTTTGGGCATTTTTTCGATCACTTTCTTTCCGACCCATGTGCCTGCGATCATGGCAACGCCCATAAAAAGCCCTGTACCAAGAGCGTATAAACCGATATTGAGATATTTCTGATAAAATGACGGTCTTTGCGATATGCATGGCGACAGCGGTGACTGCCTCACTTGCAATATACGAAACCGGCGGAAGGTTTAGAGACAGAAACAGTGCCGCACCGATCGGTCCAGCACTTCCTACAAGCCCAGAAATGAAACCCACTATCGCCCCGCCAACCAACATGGTTCTGTCTTTAGGCTGAAACTTAAGCAGATTAAAGTATTTTAATGCAACAAAGGTTACGATGGCCAGGCCGATTCCCCTAGTGATAAGTTCTTTAGGTACTTTTACAAAAGAAATCGCGCCTAAAACACTCATCGGCAGAGCACCTGCTATGAACATTATGACAGGCTTCCACTGTATTTCTTTGAACCCGAAGAAGGCCCTGGACAGGTTGCCGATTAACTGGGCTATTGTAAGAACGGGAACGGCCATCGTTGTGCCTATCGTTTTGGTCAAGAGTGGCAAAAGCAGTAATGCACCTCCGAAACCTGCTGCACCCGATACTGCCGCAGAAAAAACTGCCTACGAAGAGCATTACATACTTCAGCGCCGTATCGCCGTCTGTGGACAGCCAGGGCGAAAACACCTTAAGCACTAGCGCTGACAGCAATACGACCCATATTGATATAATTACAGCTCCGGCCATCCAGTTAAGCGGCCGGCCGTCGTCAAACAACCCCTGTGCTTCCTTTCGGCACTCCTCCATTACCGATTCGGGTATAAGCCTGACGGCAATTGCTATTCCGAGCGGTATTAGAACCAAATCGTCAATATACCCCAATAAATGTAGGTATGAAATCGGGAACCAGGTCAACCGGGCTTAAGGCATAATAGGCAACAACAGCAGCAACGATAAGCCAAACATACCAGGGAACGGCTTTCTTCCTGCAAGCCAAATACAAAGCCGCGATCTCTTTGTCCAACTCTGCAGAATCTTTTTTTTAACTTCTGAAGCATATCACTCAAAGCTTAATGTTCCCCCTATCCGTTTAACACTGCTCCTTAACATTATATTTTGGTGCACTCTGTTGTGTCTAAGGCAACTTTGCCAGCTAATTTTTGAACCGCCGGTAAATCCGGCGGTTTGATTGACATGAAATGACGTGTGCCACCACGCTACCTGTGATGACCCGTGCTTTCGTATAATACCCTGCTCCTCCCCATATGCAACAGTAAAATACCATAGGCGCGGCATCACATCTTCAGATTTTTTCAAACACCCGCGCACCCGCGCCTTCTTTCCTTGCTTTCGGACGTCTCGAAACACCATTTTTTGACCCCGAACTGTCAAATTCGAGTCGAAGTGTTTCGTTCAATGTGGCCGCACGGACACAAGAAAAGACGCCGTTTCCGATCAACCCGGAAAAGACGTCATTTTTCAAGTCTGATTTTGTTACTGGATTTGTTAATGGGCATAGAAAAAATCCCGCTATTATGAGATTCTTAAAAAGACGTCGAGCTGTCCCTAATATTTTACAAAACGCCCAAGCTCCCGATTTTAAAGGCTTTATAAACAAAAAAAATTGGTGGGCGATACAGGATTCGAACCTGTGACTTCTTCCGTGTGAAGGAAGCACTCTCCCGCTGAGTTAATCGCCCACTTTTTATGCGTTTTCTTGCTCATATGATAATACTCCTGGCGGCTAATTGTCAACTCGACCCCCGATTTAACACCTATTTCTGCCGGAGGTCCTATTATGGATACTGGCATCGGGGCTTTGCAAACTGTGGTCAACTCTCACCAACAACTGTTATCTCCGTTCCTCGTAGCAGCGCCGGTAACGCGGGACTCTGCCGTTAATATTACAAAATCGACAGAAAGTGATATCACCATCAGCGCCGTACCCAGGCACCTACGTCAGCTCCGTGCAGGCACTTGTTTTCTCACGGACAAGAACAAAGGAATCGCAGCCAACCGGGTGACAACCGAAAACAGGACCATAGCCGTCTTTTTGAGACCACTCTTTACCTGCCGGTTCCTACATTTCAACAACCGGGCCCTTCACCGGCGCCGTAGCCTGCTTTTGACTTCGAGACGAGCTCGGCAGTAGAAGCGAAGCCAGGGTCGCTATCAGGCACATGCCAGCCGATATGATAAAACAATCGCCAATAGCTTTGACCATGGAAAGTTTGACTGCCTGCTGAGCTATCACGCCCGCTCCCAGCCATTCAGCCGCTCCCGGAGCCAACCCCATTTTGTACGCTAGACTGCTGACTCCCATCATAAGAGCCGTGCCCTCGTCACCTTTTAAGTTAACGTTTTGTGCTAGGTTATGGTAATGAAACACCTGCCGGTTCTGCATTATGGTGGTGAACATTGCAATCCCAAAGGCAGACGCGACCTGGCGTATAACGTTGCTCAGCGCCGAAGCCCGGCCTACCAGAGGAGGAGGAACCGTATTCATGCCGGCCGTATTCACTGGCATGAAGGAAAACCCCATCCCAAACCCGCGCAGAACCAGCCACATCATCATGACGGAAAAAGGAGTCAGAGCGTTAAAACCGCTCATCATATACGTAGTAATGGTAACTACAATCAACCCGGCGACCACTGTGCCCCGCGCCCCGTAACGGTCGAAGATGCGGCCACTCACAGGCATCACAATGCCGGACGCCAGAGCCGCAGGGAACATAATGATTCCCGTCTGCATTGCGCTCTGCCCCAGAACACTCTGCAGAAACAGAGGAAAAAGGAATATTACACCGAACATCCCGATTGAAATAATAGAACCGATCACTACCGATAAGGTAAAAGTGTAATTGTGGAAAAGCCTTAAGTCCAGGATGGGCTCAGGATGTTTCAGTTCATTGATAGCCAGAAAGGCCAGGCTGACGCAGGCGATTAGAAGCAAACACACGATGTAGGGAGATCCCCATCCGTGCTCGTTGCCCTGACTGAGGGCCAAAAGGAGGCAGAAGAACCCTACTGTGGATGTAATGATTCCTGCCACATCGAAGGTCTTCCCCTCGATTTTTGGGGTCTCCTTGAGAATCAGTCCGGTGAGAAACAGGTTCAGTATGCCAACCGGCAGATTTATGTAAAATATGAGGCGCCAGGTAGCGTAATCGACCAGATATCCCCCCAGGGTTGGTCCGATGGCCGGGGCGGCCATTACCGATATCCCCCACACCCCGAGAACCATCCCCATACGGGAGCGGGGGTAGTTGTGGTACAGGATAGCCATGCCCAACGGCTGCATAATCCCTCCGCCGACCGCCTGAATAACGCGGGAAACAACCATGCTGGACAGATTCCACGAAGCCCCGCACAAGACCGACCCGAAGGTAAACATCGCCAAAGCAAAAATATACATGCGCTTGTAACCGAACCGGTCGCCGAGATAACCCGACACGGGCATGACAACGCCTAAAGCCAGCATGTACGCCGTTGCCACCCACTGTATCTTCTGGGGCGAGACGCCAAAAACCGCCATCATCTTAGGCAAACTAACGTTTACGATGGTCCCGTCCAAGACCGCCATAAATGTTCCGATTATCACCACTATCACTATCGACCAGTTCAGTTTTTCATCTCTTTCGGCGTCTATAAGGCCAACCCCGTCCTTCACCGGGTGCTTCCTCCTTCAAACACTTTTCAGGTGCGTACCGCTCGAAAATGCTAAACCCGCCCTCAAGGGATGCCACCCCTAAACACTTTTCAGTCAGAGGTGCGCACCCTTACCCGAGCCGACAGTCCCGGCTTTAACTCAACCTTCTTTGCGTCGACAGTTATCTTCACCGGCACTCGCTGGGTTACCTTGGTAAAATTACCGGATGTGTTCTCCGTCGGTATCAAAGCAAAAGTGGATTGGGTAGCCCCGCCTATTTCTGCAACTCTTCCCTCAAAGACACGACCAGGATACGCGTCGAACGTGACCTCGACCCTCTGCCCCACCTTGATTCTGCCTATCTTGTTCTCATCGATGTTCGCGGTGACCCAGGTGGAGGACAGGTCGCACACCTGCATCAGTGTCTGCCCGACCGCTACATTTTCCCCGACCGCCACCGAGATCTTGATCACCCTGCCGTTGATCGGCGATTTTATCACACTGTTCTCGTAGTTGAGACGGGCCAGCCGATAAGCCGCTTCTGCCTGTTTCACCTGAGCCAGGGCCGCCCGCACCCCTGACTTCTGAGCCGCCTCCCATTTAGCCTGAGCATCAGCGACTGCCGCCTGGGCTGCCCTGGCATTTGCCTCTGCTGCATCCAAAGCCGCCTTGCACGTCGTGTAGCGCGATTTAGCGGCAAGTAGGCTCTCTTTAGCTATGGCTTGAGCCTCGAACAGAGTCTCATTCTGTTCCAGGGAGCGTTCGGCATCTTTCAAGGCTATCCGGGCGGACTCAACCTGCGCTTGTGCCGCCGCTTCAGCTTCTTTCGCCTTTTGTAGCCCAGCTGCCAAAGACTTAATGTCCTCGGGCAAGCGTTCGTAGTTCGCCCGGGCGAGTTCGAGACTGGCCTCGGCTTGCTCCAGTGCCGTTTTGTACTGGTCATTATCTAGTCTGGCTATCACCTGTCCCGCCTTGACGCAATCACCCTCTTCGACCAGGAGCTTTTCTAAGCGACCGGAAATCTTGGGGCTGATGTCCACGATATCTCCGGTCACCTTGGCGTTGTCAGTAGTTACGAAGGTTTTCATCTGATGCCACCAAAATATCCCTGCACCCACTCCAGCCGCCACAACGATCAGGAGTGCCAACCAGCCCATCACCTTCTTGAACCGGTTGTCATTAGTTTTTGTCACAAGAGCCTGGTTCAAAAAACCTAACAATACTTGTACATTATCCCGCTTCTTGTTAGGCG
>CAYONS010000069.1:0-7869 GCA_964405385.1 uncultured Syntrophothermus sp. | reverse complement strand
CAGGTGGTCAACTTTTTCACGAGCACAGTGGTCAACTTTTTGGTTGACAAAGACATATCTTCCTATGCCAACCACAAACCTATGTGTTCCCATCTGTCGTCTCCAAAGAAGGCATCGGAAACTTCAACTAAGGTAGAAGCAATCAGGGATGTTAAGCCCATCACGTCCAAGACTTCAAGCCCTTCGCCCGTCTCGCAAGTGTGAGGCCCAGATACAGCCAGGTGAGAACGACAAGTAAAAGGCCGTACCGGGTATATCATACAGTCGTTGTCCGCATTCAGGAACGGGCAAGGGATTCTCTTTTTGAAGTAGGCTGCCAGCAACTCTTCGTCCTTACGCACGTCGCGCGGGCGCTCTTTTTCTCGAATGTAATGCGGTAGCTGTTTTTTGACCCTTCCCCGAATCTCATTCAGGTCTTTTGTGCTTAGATGCTGCTCGGCGTACCTCCGTATCAATTGAGCCTCCAAAAAGCTGGTTCCTACGAGGTAGTAACAGCAGGCAGTACAACCCCGGCTGCATGAAACGAAACGGCCAAATAATTGGATCAGGGCATCGTATCTTCCGTAAAGCGCTTCAAGGTAATGAAAACCCTGTTCCAGAGACTTGATACCTTGAGTCAGCGGGCGGTCCAACCATGAAAGTAAACGTACAGCCGCCCGGCGAACCGCCCGGCAATCGACGACCACCGGGTTCCCCTCTTCACTCTCCCAGAAAATTCGATATTCTGCGCCTTTAGGCAGGCAGCAACTGCTGTACCGGTGACCGCTACCACAGGGGCAAAGCTCGTTGCTTCTTACATTTACGATGGGGAACGCCTTTAAATAACTGCTTACTGCTTTTTCTATGTCATGATCGTTTCGTCTGTGTTTCTTTTTCATCTTGTATCACCGTCTACCATGATACTATGAATTTAGAAATCGCGTTGCGGTAAAATTAAGTTGTAGCGGACTCCCTTATCACCCCATCAACGGTTCGTGGAGGGATGTTTTTTGGCCAAGCTTCTAACCGCCCCTATGATGGGCAAATGCATTGCCTGCTATTCTTGCATGCTGGCCTGTGCTCGCGAAGTTATGAAGAGTTTTAGCCCTTCTGTGGCAGCCATTCAGATTAGAACCCGCGCCGGGTATCAGAGCAAACTGGTTGCTAATATCTGCCGTGGATGTAAGATTCCGCCTTGTGCTGAGGCCTGCAGCTACAGTGCCCTGGTTCCCCGAAAAGGCGGGGGTGTAAGATTGATCGAAAAGAAATGCAACGGCTGCGGAGACTGCATTAAAGCGTGCCCTGTCGAATACATCCGGATGCATCCGGAAAACAACAAGCCTATAATGTGCATTCACTGTGGTATATGTACAAAGTTCTGTCCCCATGACGTAATCAGGCTGGAAGAGGTGGAAGACTGATGCTAGACGGCAGATACATGCGGGTCTTGAACATCGATTTGAGCAGCGGGAAAATCGACATCCAGGATAGAGAAGATTTGTACGAATACCTTGGCGGACTAGGTATTGCGACCAGACTGCTCGAGGAGCACGTCAGATACGATCTCGACCCCCTGGCCCCCGAACAGCCGATTGTTCTTGCCATCGGTCTCTTGTCCGCCATCTATCCAGTCGTAACCAAAACGGTCTATATGTTCAGGTCTCCGCTGACCGGAAACCTGGGGGAAAGCTATGCCGGGGGACGGTCTGCGCTGGCCCTGCGATATGCAGGATACGATGCCGTAGTTATAACCGGAAAAGCCGAACGTCCAGTGTACCTGGTCATAGGCCCACAAGTCGTTCATATCCGCAAGGCTGATCCTCTTTGGGGTACGGGAGTTGAAGAAGCAGGAAGATATCTCCGAGAATTGGAACCGGGTCGGGGGTTCCGGAGTACGTTGAGAATCGGTCAGGCCGGTGAAAAATTAATCAAGTTTGCCGGGGTCAATGTCGACACCTACCGGCACTTCGGGAGATTAGGCGGAGGAGCCGTCTTTGGCAGTAAGAATCTCAAAGCTATAGTTATTTACGGCGATCGCCACTACCCGATCCCGAAACACATCTTTAAAGCCTACAAGGAAGTATACCAGGAAATCTATGATAAGGTAACCAAAACCGACTTGATGGAAAAGTATCACGACTTGGGCACTCCGGTAAACATCATGCGGCTGAATGCTATGAACGCCTTACCCACGCGCAACCTGCAGAGCAGTACTTTCGAATACGCCGAGGAGCTATCGGGAGAAGCTTTTGCCGAGCACAACCTGGTAAGGCAGGTAGCCTGTACCGGCTGTCCGGTAGGCTGTATCCACCTCGCTTTATACCGTCACCGTTTCGGCGAGCCCCAGGAATGGGAATCGACAACTTTGAGTTACGACCACGAGCCTATATTCGCCCTAGGCACCTTTCTCGGTATGACTACGCGAAGCGACTTCCTCGCTCTTTTGGAAAAAGTCGAAGGCTACGGCCTCGATGTTATTTCCACAGGTGTTCTCCTCGGTTGGGCTACCGAGGCTTTCCAACGGGGCCTCATAGACGAAAACCTCCTTGGCACCAGGCTGGAATTTGGGTACCTGGAAGGCTATCTTACCGCGGTAGACAATCTGGTCAAGAAGTCCAACCAGCTTTACCAGGCCATGGCTGAAGGAACAGAATTCGCCGCCAGACAGTACGGGGGTCTGGACTTCGCAATGACTCTGGGGAAGCATGAAATGACCGGATATCACACCGGATACGGAGCCGCCTTCGGGCAAGCGGTGGGTCTACGCCATTCCCACCTGGATAACGCCGGTTACTCCTTTGACCAAAGCGAGGATTACGAAGAGGGCGAATGGCTAGTCGATTCCATCCTGGAGGAGGAAAAGATCCGGTGCGTTACCAACTCCTTGATCATATGCCTGTTTGCCCGGAAGGTCTACGATATTGAGACCATCAGCAAAGCCTACCGGGCAATCGGTATCGACGTGTCCCAGGAACAACTCGAAGAATTGGGAGAAAAAATATACGCTTCCAGGCTCCGCGTAAAAGAAAAATTGGGCTTTGATTTCAGCCAACTGCGCTTCCCCAAGCGTTTCTTCGAGACGGAAAGCCTCCACGGTCGCTTGAGCGAGGAAAAAATGCAAAACTTACTCCACCTGTTCCTAAAAAGGATCGAGATAATAAAACTCAAGCACAACGATAGCGCTTAAAGCAAACCGCCAACTGCAGACACAAGCGGACGGTTCCAGTGTGAAAATCCAACTTAAGCGCATACCAAGGCATTGAATAGCGGCATGTCCGCGCCCGGTATGCGCATTCATTTCCGTGCCGGCCAACTTTGAGACAACCTTCCGTCCCGTTGTGCCAATTGCTTATGTTTCGTAAACCGTCAAGTTGTTACGGTGGATAACCTCATCATAGTCTTTGTGTCCCAGTATCCGCTCGATCTGCGAGGTTTTCTTCCCGGCAATAAGCCTGATCTCTTGGGCCGAGTAGTTGCTAATTCCCCGGGCAAATTCGTGCCCTTCTTTGTCTACGATAGAAACAACATTGCCTCGTTCAAAATCCCCCTCTACCTTGGATATCCCGCTGGGCAAGAGGCTTTTACCACGGTGGATTATGGCTTCCTTGGCGCCTTCATCCACCCAGATTCGGCCCTGGCAGGCGCTGCCAAAGGCGATCCAACGTTTGCGGGCCTGCATGCGGCTTTCCTTAGGAACAAACAGAGTGCCTAAAGAAGGTTCACCCGCGACTATTCTGCGCAACACGTTCTTTTCGGCCCCATGAGCTACTACCATCGGAATTCCCGCCGCCATCACTATTTTGGCCGCCAAAAGTTTTGTATACATCCCCCCGCTTGCAAGTTTCGTCCCTCGGCGGTGAGATCTCTTTTCCATGTCTTCGGTAATTTCGTACACCTCATAAATCCTGTTGGCTTTCGGATTCCGGCGCGGATCGTCATCATACAGACCGTCAATATCGGAAAGGATGATTAAGAGGTCGGCATCCACCGCTCCCGCCACCAGAGCTGAAAGGGTATCATTATCGCCGAATTTTATCTCGTCCACCACCACTGTGTCGTTTTCGTTTATTATGGGAATCACCCCGAGGCCCAGAAGCGTAAGCAACGTATTGCGGCTGTTCAAATACCTCAGCCTTTCGTTGAAATCGTCTTTGGTCAGGAGTACCTGAGCCACGATTTTGCTGTACTCGAGAAAAAACTTCTCGTACATGTGAACCAGGGTCCCCTGTCCAACTGCAGCCATTGCCTGTTTCATAGGCAAGGTGTGGGGCGGCTCTTTCAATCCCAGCCGAGCGACCCCCAACCCGATAGCTCCGGAACTCACCAAGAGCAATTCCCTGCCCTGGTTATGTAAATCGGCCATCTCCCTCACCAGGACTTCCATACGCATCAAATTAAGCTGATTGGTAGGATGAGTCAAAGTACTGGTCCCCACCTTGACCACGATGCGCTGGCACCTGGATAGATCGCTTCTTTCCATCGAACCAGCTCCTTCTTATTCGTATCATTCAGCATACTCGAACTCGAAGTCCCTTATCCTCACCAGATCCCCGGGCTTGATACCTTTCTCTCGCAAGGCTTGCTCCAGCCCTATTCTTTCCACAGCGCGCTGAAAACGTTCTAAGGCTTCTTCGTTGTTGAGATCTGTCATAGCCACCAATTTTTCAATCTTTTCCCCCGTAACCACAAACACCCCGTCGACTACTTCGACATTAAAAGGTTCTTTTTCTCTAAAACGATGAACGACCCTGGCCTCTTCGCGCGGTTCCTGAAGTGGCGCCGTCCTTACCAAGGGATACAAAGCTTTGAGCAGGTCTTCTATACCCTCGCCCGTGGCTGCGGATATAGGAATGATTTGTTCGTTAGGAAACCATTGTCGCAGCTTCTCGAGATTAGCAACCGCAGTGTCAATGTCCATTTTGTTGGCTGCGATGATCCGCGGCCTGGATGCCAGGCGGGGGTGGTATTCCTGGAGTTCATGAAGGAGGACCTCAAAATCCTTGCAAACATCTCTTCCCTCGGTTTCCGCCGTATCTAAGACGAAGACCAAGACCCGTGTCCTTTCGATGTGTCTAAGGAACTCGTGTCCCAGCCCGGCTCCACGGTGTGCTCCCTCTATCAATCCGGGAATATCGGCGACAACAAACCCGTCACCATCCGGCATCTGTACTACTCCGAGGTTTGGAACCAAAGTAGTGAACGGGTAATCGGCGATCTTAGGGCGGGCCGCTGAAATCTTTGAAATTAGTGTGGATTTGCCGGCGTTGGGAAATCCCACCAGCCCCACATCGGCCAGAAGCTTCAGTTCCAGTATCAGCCACTTCTCTTCCCCGGGTTCCCCTTTTTCCGCAAAGGACGGGGCCCTGTGCGTAGGCGACACGAACCGGCTGTTTCCCCGGCCCCCCCTGCCCCCACGGGCGACGATTACCGTTTGTCCGTGTTCCGTTAAATCGGCCATAACTTCCCCGCTCTCAGCGTCTTTAACTACTGTTCCGCACGGAACCCGGATTACAAGATCTTCACCGCTTTTGCCGTGCATATTCTTGCCCTGGCCGTGCTCTCCCCTGGGGGCCTTGTAGTGGCGCTTGTACTTGAAGTCCATCAAAGTCGAAAGGCTTTCGTCTGCCACGAGCAATACGTTTCCGCCCCGACCCCCGTCTCCGCCTGCCGGTCCGCCCATGGGTACGTATTTTTCGCGCCGGAAGGCTACGGCGCCGTTTCCTCCATCGCCGGCTTTGACATATATCTTGGCCTGATCAACAAACACGACAAACACCCCTGTAGTACGTAAATCTCAACTCCCTTACACTATCGCCAACCAACAAGAAAATAAATCTAGGATTGGCGGCAACGGAAATATCAATCACCTTTCCCGAGAAGGCTTCGGCTATCCCTTCTACGATCGAATCCAGACTGTCGACCGGGTTTACAGCATCAGTTCTCTCGTTTGACTCCTCCTCTATCTGTGCGAACCTTACCTCAAGCTGCGAGGCTCGAAGCTTCTGCCACAAACAGTATAGGAAAAGGCCAAGCCCTTTATCTTGCCGTTTTAAAAGCATACGTTCTGTTTCTATGATCCTTAGGGTCTCCTTCAGATATTCGGATGCCCTTTCCGGCCGTCCTAATTCCAGTAACCCGCTGATTACCTGGAGATGATTAATATAGTCATGGCGCTGAAGATCCAAAAGCCAAACGATCTCTTCAGCCTTCATTTCATCACCCCGCTAGGTGCTCCTGAAGCAAAAACACCCCTGGAAATATCCAGGGGCACTTCGGTCGTCAACATGGTTCAAGCTTATTCGAAAATTACATTGTAAGAGATTCTAAGGGGTAGACACTGACTTTCTTCCTGTCCTTGCCTTTGCGTTCGAATTTCACGTAACCATCAATCAGAGCAAACAGAGTGTCGTCTCCCCCAATGCCCACGTTGTTGCCGGGATGTATCTTCGTACCGCGCTGCCTGACCAGGATGTTCCCCGCCCGGACCACCTGCCCGTCAAACCTCTTGACACCCAAGCGCTTCGATTCACTGTCTCGTCCGTTACGGGAACTGCCAACACCCTTTTTATGAGCGAACAATTGCAGGTCAATCTTAAACACCGTTAACACCTCCTTGTCCCAACACCTTGACATATTCTGGATAACTGTTTTCTAAGGCTACTAAACCCTCTTCCAGGGTAGTCAAAATAATCTGGGCCTTCTCCATATCTGAATCGGCAAGCCCCTCAGGAAGAAAACATTTAAGGTATCCGTGGCTCTTCTTCACCAGCGGGCGGTCATTCAAATGACGAATCAGTCCTATAATTGCCGTCTGAGCTACCATAGAGACCCCGGCACAAACTATATCTTGGCCTTGGGGCCCGTATCCTGCGTGACCTCTTATCTCGAATCCCCTGATCCGCCCCTCGTTATTACGGAACAGTTTAACGGTAACCATTCCACTCTCTCTTAGAACAGTATCTCATCGATCCTTATCTTGGTAAACGGCTGGCGATGCCCCTGCTTTTTCTTGTAGTTCTTCTTGGGCTTGTACTTGAAAACTACAACCTTCTCGCCTTTACCGTGCTCCAGAACCGTCGCTAAAACCTTAGCCCCTTCAACGTACGGGCTGCCAACTTTTAACGCTGCTTCGGTTCTTACTGCCAGGACCTTCTCTATCCCCACTTGACTCCCCACATCTGCGTCCAGCTTTTCTACTGTTAAAATCTTATTCGGCTCCACCCGGTACTGCTTACCCCCGGTTTCAATGACTGCATACACCTAGACTGCACCTCCACATTCTTGAGACTCGCCGGTCCCGAGGCAGGTTCTTTATCCCATTTTTCGGCCCGGACCGAGCGGTTGCAAAAACGCGCAACCACAAAAAGAGATTACCACAGTTACTACCCCGCGTCAAGAAGCGCTTCACAGAAGTCCGTGTCAAGATTCAGTAGGCAAGCGGGCACAACGGTCAGACTCTTGATTTGTTTTTGGCGTTGAAATCAACTAGTGCAAATCACGCGATGCTTGGAAGGGCTTTAACCAGATACCGCATCACGTACTTAACCCAAGGCTAGTCCTGAGAGGATCCGTACAGCACCGGCACCGATGCCTTAAGCCATTGACCATAATCTTCAATCCTGCTCACGTTCGGCACTCCGATAATCGTTTGCTCTCCTACCAGACATTTAATGTAAGCGTCAAAAATAACACACCTACAGCTGATTGAGGAAGCATGAGACAATATACCCGAGCACAAGGCGAGGAGGTGTTCGGGTATAGATAACCGTGAACCCGCAAGCCTTTGGAAACAGCGCTTTTCTGAATTCGAATCCAGCGGCAAAACAACAGCCGAGTGGTGCAAAGAACAATCAATAACGAAAAGCCAGTTCTATTACTGGAAAAGGAAAC
>CAYONS010000068.1:0-8406 GCA_964405385.1 uncultured Syntrophothermus sp. | reverse complement strand
TACCTTGAAGGCGATTCCCTGGTTATTTTAGACCGGCGAAGGCTGCCGGCAGAACAGGTGCCGGTGGTATGCCGCAATTACGAAGAGGTAGCCCAGGCGATAGAAGATATGGTAGTGCAGGGAGCAGGAGACATAGCCATCACTGCCGGTTACGGCCTGTATCTGGCGGTCAGGGACTTGGAGAAGCAGGGGATTGAGCCGGAATGGCACAGATTGGAGCTTGTAATAGAGCGGATGAAATCGACCCGGCCGACAGGGTTTCACTTGAGGGCTTTATTAGACCGAATGAAAAAGGACCTAAGCGCAAAAGATCCGGAAAAGCCTTTAGCTAATCGCATACTGGGGTATTTGGAAAAGATACTGGACAAACAAAAGAGGCGTTCGCAAGAGACGGGTAAAGTAGCCGAGAACTTATTAAAGCCGGGCGAGACTATTCTGACCCACTGTTTTGCCGGAGCCGGCTTGTTATACATGCTTATGTACGCGCAGGAACACGGCAAGAACATAAAAGTTTACTGTACGGAAACGAGACCTTACCTGCAGGGAGCGCGCCTTACCGCCTGGTCTGTCAGCCAGTTGGGGATCGATACAACTCTGATAACCGACAACATGGCTGCTTATTTTATGGCGCAGGGGGTTATAAATCGGGTATTTGTTGCCGCCGACCGGGTGGCTTTAGACGGGGTCGTGGCCAACAAAGTAGGTACCTTGCAGCTGGCTATAGTCGCCAACTATTACAATGTTCCTTTCCACGTGCTTGGATACGGAGGACCTGACAGAAGGACCCCTTCAGGACGGGAGATTCCCATCGAGTACCGCGATCCTTCCGAGGTATTGGAATTTCGAGGCGTTCGTATAACAGGCACAGAAGTCAAGGCGGTTTACCCGGCTTTTGACCTGACGCCGCCCGAGCTCATTACGTCGATTGTCACCGATAAAGGGATTTTTTTGCCAGAGAAAATAAGCGACTATTGGAAGGTTTAAATATAGGGCCCGGGTACAAGCGCAGGGTATCTGCAAAGCATGGCAGTGCCTTGACACCGGGGTACAGAGGGCGTAAAATATAATTGCTTCGGAAGCACACCCATCTTGAATGTCAATTTACGAAGCTAATCGGGGCGTAGCTCAGCTTGGGAGAGCGCTTGCTTGGGGTGCAAGAGGCCGCTGGTTCAAATCCAGTCGCTCCGACCAGAATGAAACGAGCCTTCTGGAGTGTTTTCCGGAAGGCTTTATGTTTTTTGCATTGCTTTTGGTCTGCAAGCGGAGGGATGTGAAGTGAACACAGCGGCGAGGAGAGCGAGTGAATCGGAAGTTGTGGAATGGGTGACGGCCCAACTGGCTGGGGGTCCGGTTGTAGATTACCCGTGTCGTATGGCGGAAAGGCGCGGCGCACCGGCAGAGAGCGGAGTTGCGTTGGTCGAGGTTTTAATTGATCGTTCGGCGGCTCTGGCCGGCGCAGGCATCCTTTGGGAGCTTTACCGTTTGTCTAAGTGGGATAACCAAGAAAGGCTTCCTTACGTGTTTCTCATTATTTGGCGAGAGGGAGAAGAGAAACCCACGATCGATGGGTACTATGTATCCGCTACTATGTGGGTGCAGAAATACCACGAGTGGCAAGTGCAGACAAGGGGAAATAATAAATAGCCGCTGGAGTAAGGACATTGGGCCTGTTTTGGCTCCCTGGACCGGAACTCACGCCATTTTTGACTGGAGAGTGCTGACTTGCTCCGGTTTTTGTTTTCGGGCGGACAGGGAAATTAAACGAGACGGCGAATACCATAAGAAAATTGGAAAAGAACAAATCGGTTTTGCTTGAGTTTCTTAGGGGGTTGTCTACTATCATTCTGGACTGGAAGAGTTGGACGGTTATCGGTTTGCTGATAGCCGCGGCAGCGGCCCAGGTTTTTCTTTATTTCAGGCGGCAGGAAGCGGAGCGTAAGGCTTCTGATGCCGGTAATGTTTTTGCTCTTCGCCAGGGGAATGGTTATGTCTTTTTTCCTTGTGGGTTGTCCCACTACCGGAGCCTTTACATAGGCGAGGAAGGCGTTATAATCGAAACGGAAAGCGGTAGTGAGAGGCTGTTATGGCCTGAGATAAACTATGTGGTCAAATCTGCCAACCCCAGCACCAGGGCGTTGCGAGAAACATACAGGCTGCTGTTTTACCCTGAAACGGACGGGGAACACCCTGTAGTTTTACACCTGGGGAGTTTTCGGAGCGAAGAAATTAAACTGATATTAAAACTCTTAAGAAAACGGGTGCGGTTGGTGGAGCGGCGATAGCAATGGAGTGCAGGGAGTCAAAGAGTCTATGATAGTTTATCTGGTCCGCCATGGGGAGACCAAGTGGAATAAGGAACGCAGGTTTCAGGGCGTGACGGATGTGCCGCTGAGCGAGTACGGGTTGTGGCAGGCCAGCAGGCTGGCGCAGAGGTTTAAAGATACCAATCTGTCTGCGATTTACGCAAGCGACCTGTCGCGAGCCTACGATACGGCCCGGATCATAGCAGAACCGCACGGTCTGGAAGTAAGGGTTATGCCCGAGTTCAGAGAAATGAATTTCGGCGAGTGGGAGGGCTTGAGTGCGTCTGAGATATCCGAGAGGTGCGGGTCCTTGTACAAGCGTTGGCTGAAGGATCCTGGTGCCGTCGCGACTCCCGGCGGAGAATCGCTGCAATCGGTGTTGACTCGAGCTCTGCAGGGCCTGCAGTGTTTAGCCGGACTGCATAAAGACCAAGAGATATTGGTAGTAACCCATGGAGCAGTATTGATGGCTTTGGGGTGTCATATAAACGGGGAACCATTCGCTTCCTTTTGGAGGTATTATCAAGCGAATGCCGCTGTATGTTCGCTGACCATGATAAACGGGGAACTGGTTTTGGCGACGGTGAATGACTTAAGTCATCTGAATGATGATTTCAATGGGTAGAAGCTATTTCAATATTATTTCGGTCCGAGGAGCGATGTTTTTGAACCGGATAGCAGCGTTGTCTGTTTTGGTGTGCATAATTCTCTTGCTATTTGTTGGTAATGGAGTTGCCTGGGGCAACGAGGACCAGCCGAAAGCGGTGCTTATACTGGTCGACAGATTTTCGGTTCAGGACCTCGAAGAATCATCCTGCCCCAACATCTGGCGAATATGTAAAGAAGGGGCAGTCGGTTTAATGAATACCCGTACCGCAGGGGCCAGGGATACCGACGATGTCTGCGTCACCATCGGGGCCGGGAGATCGGCTCGCTCTGGCCCCAATGAGCTTTTGGGTTTTAATGTAGACGAGGGATACCGTTTTAGCCAGAGAAAGGCAGGGAATCTGTACCGGGGTCTGACCGGTCTTGACCCGGGCGACCACGAGGTGCTGCTGCTGAATATTGCAGAGATAATGGCTGCCAATCAAACGGTAGCGGCTAAGGTCGTTCCCGGGGCCTTAGGGGAATCCTTGAAAGAAGCGGGGTTTAAGACCTGTGTTTTGGGTAACGGCGATCTGCCTGGGGTTCACCGGAGGAACGGGGTGGCTGTTGCTATGGACGCCCTTGGGCTGGTTGATTACGGAGACGTCGGAGAAAAATGCCACGTCTTATCGGCAGAAGCTCCTGGAACCTGGGAAACGGATTATGCATACATAGGAGAATGTTTTCAGCGGTATTGGGATAAATCGGATTTTGTGGTCATAGAGCTTTCCGACTTGGCCCGGCTGGAGATGGGGGAGACTGCTTTGCCCGATGCGTTTTATAAAGAACGCAAGAGGCTGCTTGCCATGGTGGACCGGTTTGTGGGGGAGGTCACAGGAAGGATTGATCCTAATCGCGACTTACTAGTACTAGTGAGTCCTAGCCCCTCGCAGCTTGACCGCGAGAATAAGGCGACTTTGACCCCATTGATTCTTTACGGAGCGGGATTCAAGAACGGAATCGTGTACTCGGCTACCACCAAGAGAGATTATATCGCCGCAAACGTGGATATAGCTCCAACCGTTTTGGACTTTTTTGGGGCGAACAGTTTGTTTCCGATGGACGGAAGATCAATAGAATCCAGGCTCTCCGGTGACGACAAGCTTGAGGCACTTTTTGGGCTTGTAAAGGAGCTATCTCTAGTTAATCAGCTGCGCGCTCCTCTTGTTAAAGGCTACGTAGGAGCGGAAATTGCGACCCTGGTTGCGGTTTTGATTATTTTGTTTTTTGTAAGACGGGGCAGATATGCGCGTTGGGTAGAGTTTTTGGTGTTTGCCATGGCTTGTGTGCCGTTGGTATTTTTGATTCTACCGGTGTTTCCGGTTGGTGATCCCGTAGTTTATACGCTGTTGGCGGTATTTCTTTGGCTGATACTGAGCATTGCTATTTTTAGGGCTGCCGGTTCGTCGGTCTTAAGCCGGTTTTTTGCCGTGGCTCTTCTGACCGTACTGTTGCTCGATGTCGATGCGGCCACCGGCTGTCACTTGATTAAGGGGTCGGTATTAGGGTATGATCCCGCTTCCGGAGCCAGGTACTACGGCATCGGCAACGAGTTCATGGGAGTATTGATAGGTACGACCATCGTTTTAGCCACTATTGCTTACCAGAAGTGGCGAAACCGTTGGGTATTTGTTGCCGCAAGCGCTTTGTTTGCTCTCGAGGTTTTTTTCTTGGCGAATCCTGGTTTAGGAGCAAATGCTGGAGGCACCATAGCGGCTATGGCGGCTTTTGCTTTAACTGCGGTGTTGATGAGCGGTTGGACCGTACGGGCAAGAACGGTACTGGGAATAGGGGCGCTGGTACTTGCTTTTGTTGCTCTGGTAGCTTTCCTAGACATGCAGCGTGCTCCAGAGGCGCAATCACACGTCGGTCGTGCCCTTAATATGATCATTTCAGGAGGATGGAACGAAGCCTACGGAATAATCAGCCGCAAATTGGCAATGAATATAAAATTAATCCGTTACACCATCTGGAGCCGTGTTTTTTTGGTGTCTCTTGTAACTCTGGCGGTCTTGCTATACCGGCCCCACGGAATCGTAAGAAGTATAGGTGAGGAATATCCCTACGTTTTGCGCGGGTTGGTTGGCATGGTGACGGGAGCTTTCGTTGCTCTGGTATTCAACGACTCGGGAATTGTAGCAGCAGCAACTACAACTATTTTTTCTGTTTCACTGCTGGCCTGCCTGGCTCTCAATGACATGAAAAACGATTTAATTACGTGAAATTAGAAGATAATGCGATATAAAACGTTTTATGATGATGTCAGAAGAGAAAGTTGACATGCTCGGTCTATATGATAAAATTACTTTTGTTGAAAATACCTTAGGGAGGTAGATAAGAGATCAAGCTCCGGCTTGGTCTAATTAAAACAAGAGAGGAGGCGGGATAGGTGCAGTCTTTAGGGCGTCACATTTTGGCCGAAATATCTGGATGCAGCTTCGATGTCTTAAACGACATGGCATTAGTTCAAGAAATAATGATAAACGCGGCTTTAGAGGCTGGTGCCGAAATTCGGGAGTATGTTTTTCACAAGTTTAGTCCCCAGGGGGTCAGCGGGGTGGTGGTGATATCAGAATCTCACCTTGCCATTCATACCTGGCCGGAGTTGGGCTATGCGGCAGTCGATATCTTCACCTGCGGAGAGAGAGTAAATCCTTGGGATGCCTGTGATTACTTGGCCGAAAAATTCCAGGCTACTACTGTCAACGCTCGCGAGTTTCAAAGAGGCATTCTGGGGGAGGTACAGAGACAGGTGGTAAATCTTTAGGAGGGATACTATTTTAGTAGACCGAAGTAGTTTAATAATTGTAATTGGTGATTTTGCAGGTTAGCGGCCTTGCTTTACCCGGTCAGGGAGAGCAAGGCCGAAAACTTTATATGACTCTATTGCGGTTGACAAAAGATTTCGCAATGTAGGAAGATATTAATAAGTTTTTACTCATCCTTAAATTACCAAATTTTGATGATTTTCTGTATATTAGGGGAACGGATGAGGCAGTCCTAAGAAATGAAAACTGAAGATACTTGGGAGGAGCTTTTTCATGAAGGCGCAGATCCTTGGCGCGGGTTACGCGCTGCCGAATAGGGTGCTATCCAACACCGAATTGGAGCGAATGGTCGATACCAGCGATGAATGGATAGTGACGAGAACAGGGATAAAAGAGAGACGGATATGTGACGATAATAAGGCCGCATCTGACCTGGGATACGAAGCTGCCAGAATGGCTCTTTTTAAGGCCCGGGTTTCTCCCTTGGAAATAGATCTCATCATAGTGGCTACCGTAACTCCTGACATGTTATTCCCTTCTACAGCCTGTCTGATTCAGGACATGCTGGGCGCTACCAATGCTGCGGCTTTTGACCTGTCCGCCGGCTGTACCGGGTTTATTTATGCGCTGGCAGTAGCAGAGCGTTACCTCGTGTCTTCAGCCTGCCGTAACATTCTGGTGGTAGGGGTCGAGGTTTTGTCGCGGATTACTGATTATACCGACCGCAACACCTGCGTTCTGTTCGGGGATGGGGCGGGTGCTGTGGTACTGGGAAAAGGCGAAGGGCCGTGTGGTATACTTTCCACGTGCTTGGGCGCTGATGGAAGGGGGAAGGATCTTCTCTACATGCCCGCAGGTGGTTCGCGCTTACCGGCCACCGTGCAGACGGTTGCTGACCGGCAGCATTTTATAAAAATGGCAGGTAATGAGGTTTTTAAGTTCGCGACGAGGATTGTTCCCGAATATGCTTCAAAGGTGTTGCAAGATGCGGGCTTGACCATAGCAGACGTGGATCACGTAGTCTTACATCAAGCGAATATTCGCATCCTGCAGGCGGCAGCCAAACGGCTGCGGGTGCCGTGGGAAAAGATGGTGGTTAACATCGATAAATACGGCAATATGTCCTCGGCCACAGTTCCGGTAGCAGTGGCGGAAGCGGTGGAGCAAAACAGGATAAAGGACGGGGATCTGGTACTGATGGTAGCATTTGGCGCCGGCCTTACTATGGGTTCGGCGTTAGTGAGATGGGGGAGGGATTAAAGTGCTGAGAACCAGGGTTAATGAACTTCTCGGGATAAAGTATCCCTTGCTGCAAGGAGGTATGGCTTGGATTGCGACCGGGAAGCTGGCAGGCGCTGTATCTGAGGCAGGAGGTCTGGGCATCATCGGGGTAGGAGGGGCTGATTCCCGGTGGCTCAGAAAGGAGATAGAAACCGTACGCAGTATTACGGACAAGCCGTTTGGTGTGAATCTGATACTGTTGTCTCCGTACATAGAGGAGAATGTTCAAACTGTAATCGAGGAAAAGGTGCCTGTGGTTACTACTGGGGCCGGTAATCCGGGCAAGTTCATACCAAAGTTCAAAGACTCCGGGATAAAGGTGATACCGGTGGTGGCCTCGGTGGCCTTAGCCAAGCGATTGGTTCGGCTGGGAGCCGACGCGGTTATCGCCGAAGGAATGGAGTCGGGAGGGCATATAGGAGAGATGACAACCATGTGTCTGGTACCCATGGTCGTGGATGCGGTAGATGTTCCTGTTATAGCTGCCGGAGGAATCGCAGACGGGCGGGGAGTGGCAGCTGCTTTGGCTCTTGGGGCTGAGGGGGTACAGATGGGCACCAGGTTTGTGTGCGCCGAAGAGTGCCCGGCGCACCCGCGGTATAAAGAAAAGATTCTAAAGGCTCAAGACAGAGATACGGTTGCTTGCGGACTTTCTACCGGCCATCCGGTGAGGGCCATCTATAACCAGTTCATTCGCTACTACCTGGAACGGGAAAAGGAGGGGCTGAGTCCTCAGGAACTGGATAAGATAGCTGCCGGTAAGTACCCGGCAGCAGCCTTAGAGGGAGATGTTGACAACGGCACGGTATTGGCAGGACAGATATCGGGGTTGGTCAAGAAAATTCAGCCAGCCCGGGAGATTGTGGTCGAAGTCATGGAAGAAGCCGAAAACGTTTTGAAAAAAATGGGGGGATTCTTGTGCTCCGACTAGCTTTCGTTTTTCCGGGGCAGGGGTCCCAGTACGTAGGGATGGGCAGGGAGATGGCGCAGCATTTTGTGGAGGCCAGGAGGGTTTTCGAAGAAGCCGATGATGTAATGGGCTACGGCTTGAG
Organism: uncultured Syntrophothermus sp.; assembly: GCA_964405385.1. Lineage (GTDB taxonomy): Bacteria > Bacillota > Syntrophomonadia > Syntrophomonadales > Syntrophothermaceae > Syntrophothermus. The sequence continues at coordinate 357 of CAYONS010000068.1, read as the reverse complement.
CCGAATCTGTTTTGAAGGGCCGATTGAGGAACTGGATCGTACCGAAGTGACTCAGCCTGCTGTACTCGCCGCCAGCGTTGCAGCTCTTAGGGTTCTAGAATCGCAGGGCATCAGGCCGCATATGGGAGCCGGGTTGAGTCTCGGAGAGTATAGTGCCTTGGTAGCTGCGGGGGCTCTGGATTTCCGTTCGGCATTACAGTTGGTAGCTAAAAGAGGGCGTATCATGCAGGAAGCGGTTCCTGAGGGGCGCGGTATGATGGCTGCGGTTGTGGGGCTGGAATCTGAAACAGTAGACGAGATTTGCCGGGAAAGCTCAAGGCGCGGCGTGGTCAGCATTGCCAACTATAATTGTCCGGG
>CAYONS010000067.1:0-8496 GCA_964405385.1 uncultured Syntrophothermus sp. | reverse complement strand
CCTCGCCTCTCGAAGTAACAAACGGTTCGATCTTGACCGCCAGAGACGCCAGTCCCCCGCCCCTGTCCAAAGCGAGGATTTCCACTTCTTTTTCACCGGGACGTGCAGGCGCAAGACAGCTGAACCTGCCCGACTGGTCTGGCTTTACTCGGATCCGGCTGCCGTCTTCGCGGTAGAGGTAGACAACGTACCCAGTGGTCTGCCCGTCAGTAACCAGTACCCCGTTGAGCTCCTTAACGGTGGCCGCGAGAATCGGCTTCTTCGCCCCAAAGCCTGCCTCTCCGGCTACCAGGACCGCCAGCTTCTGTTCGGATCCTGCAAGGCTCAAGGCTGCCAGCCGCACCTCATCCCCAGGGACTACATCTTCGGGATCAATCCAGTAACCGCCTTTGGTAATCAAAGTGCTGTCCCCCACAAGGTACTCCCTGCCTTCCACGCTCAAGGTTCTTACAGGTGCTTCCCGGTAGCCGTCAAACAAGCCGACTATCTCTTCTGCCGTTTCTGCAAGATCAAGCCTCAACAAAGTCTGGCCCTCCTTGTCGGCAACAGCCCTCACCCAGTTTCCCGGCTGCACAGCCGCCGGGTCCACGGGGATTCCCCATCTGAATATCTGAGTCTTCTCGTCGACAGACAGCTCGCGTATGATGTTGTCCTGCCCCGTAATGTATAATTTCTTCTGTCTTTCCCCGAAAAAAACAACCTGCCCGTAAATCACCCTCGAGTATCCTTCCAGGGCAAGCACCCGGCTGCTCTTGGGGACCAGCACCAGTTTCGCGTAATCGCCGGGCTTTAATGCTTTCAGTTCGCATGGTTCACCGTCTCTTGCGATGGAGACACTGGAAAAACAAGAATACTCTTTGCCGGTCTCGAGAACCAGCCTACCGGATACCGCATCTACCGCCGCCAGCCTTCCTTGTGCCACTTGCCGCTGAACCGTAATATACATGATATCGCCCGTAGCGCACGACTGGTAAAGCGTCACCGGCATTCCCGGCAACAGTCCCCGCAGGTCTGAGGTCTGACTCGTACCGTAGGGCCTATCGTCCAATCCGGCATCGATACATTCATCCACAAAGGTAACCAGGGCCTGATCCATCACTCTGTAGACAGAATCCTTTCCCCACAGCTTTATCGTCCCTGCCTGGGAGTCAACCGCCTGGATCACTCCCTCCTCTTTCCATAAAGAAGCCTTGATCTGCCATACCTTCTGTGTCGCAGGATTTATCGACGCCCACACTTCTACTCCGGCAGGCAGATCCGATACCGCCGCAGGCTCCCCGTTCAAGGTGCACATGCGGTCATTCTCGTATGCCGCCCTGGTGTCTACAAAATAGCCGCCGGCTCGAACCTGAGGGTTGATCTCCATTACCTGCTTGCCCTGGGGAACAGAAAGCACCTGAACCCCCGCCGCTTGGTAAGTGCGTCCGAATATGTATATCTTCTCAACTCCCAGGTACACATCGCTCCCCACAAGCACCCGCTCAGGAGAAAAAGGCACCTTCATACCGTTGACCACAACGACCGGCTGTAACCCGGAAGCAGGGACAACTTTGCGTTCTGCCAGCTTGACACCCGTGTTATCGCATCCGGTGACAACATCCCGTGCCAGCTGCTGCCCGAACACGATAGCGTAATCTTGACACAGCCTTCCCTCTATGAGGGCTCCTGCCTGCACCGAGGAAACCCTGACCCGTACCTTGTACTCTCCGGCTATAGGCTCTTCTATGCGAACCTGTTCCACGTTATTGCAGGTATCGGGTTCATTCAATCCGAGAAAATGGTTTCCCGTGTAAATCTTGCCATCCGGAGTCTCAACTATGAGGTCGAGGTCGTTAACCAGGGTGTTACCTTTCCCCGTCCCTGGCACGTCGGTCCATGCCAGAGTCACTACCAAAGGAAGCTCTGTTTCACGCACCCGGATCTGCCACTGTCTTTCCTGCCCGTTGGCCAGCCCCTGCCGGTCGTCTTCGAATCGGGCAAGACCTTCCTTAAGCATCAAGATAGTCTGGGCCAGATCCAGAGTGCCGAATCCCAACCGGGTAACATTCTCGTAACGCAGGCGACTACCGTTGATGAGCAAGGCTTTTACCAGAGCAGCCGACGGTTGAGCCGTTCCCTCTTTTTCCAGGTACTCCCTTAACAAAGCGATGGCCCCGCCGGCGATGGCGGCCGCCATGCTTGTGCCGCCCATGCGTGTGTAATCGGTGTCCGGCGCAAAGTTGCTCTCCGTCAGGCGAGAGCAGGCTGAGATTACGGCTGAGGCCGGAACCATAAGGTCCGGTTTGATCCTCCCGTCTGCCGCCGGGCCCCTGCTGGAAAATGAGGCCGGTTTTTCTGCGTTGGCGGCGTCAGGCCCGAAGCTGGGCCGCGGCGTCTGAAGCGCTCCAACTACGAGAACATTCTTGCTGTTGGCCTCCCCGGTCAGAGTCCCCCTACCGGGACCACTGTTTCCGGCACCAAAGACAGGCAAAAAATCGGGATATGCCCGAACGAACCCGTCTATTTGCCGCGCCGTCCCGCCGTAAGTGTTCCCTTCCGTTCCCCAGCCGTTAACGTGTACTCTGACTCCTGCCCGGTAGGCAGCCGCAAACATCCCCACGATATCCTGAGGTACTTGAAGCTTGCCCTGGGGATCCAGCAGGGCTTGAAAATAGAGGCTGGCATTCGGGGCGACCCCCTTGTACTGCCCGTTCGAGGCTTTGCCGGTACCGGCAATGGTCGCCGCCATGTGAGTGCCGTGTCCGATGGGATCGTCGGGAAGTGACCGGCCGGCCCAGGATCTCAAGGATATTACCTTCGGAATCTCTCCGGGCACGCTGACCAGGTCGGGATGCATGTCGAGGAGGCTGCCCTTGTCAAGCCCGCTGTCCGCCAGGCCTACTGTCTGTCCACGACCGGTCAGGCCCCCGGGAACTGCCAGATCCCGTGCACAAACGGCGGCGCACCCGGTCAGGTCAGCCGTACGATCATTCAGCAATCGAACTCTTCCTCCATCTGCCCTTTTGCCATAGGCAGACGAGGTATTGCCGTACATGTAGCCGTCTATGTAAACAGAAGAACTCAGTATCAGGCAAAAAGACAACAAGAAAGCCATAAAGGGCCGCAGCTTGGTGCCCATACGCTTCTTCACCTCGAGTCCGACACGTCGTGTGTTGCTGCCACCGCAAAAAGCCAAAGATCCCGGGCTCGACGTGCCAATTTCATCCGGTGCAGGCAAATGCGTGACACGGTCTTTGACGGGGGGTGATGCACATATGTCAATGTATCACACACGCCCACGCCCTAAGTTACATCATCATTGCATCCGGCCTATGCTCACCAGGTAATCCTTTATCCCCCGCGCGATGGCAGCTGCCGCCCGGAGCTGGATAGCCGTTTGCGCCAGGAGCATTTCTTCCTCCGAATTAGTTATGAAAAGCGTCTCTACCAAAGCACAAGGAATAACTGTCTCTCTCAACACCGCAAAGTTCCCCTGTCTGACCCCCATATCTGTTCGCCCTAATTCATTCAACAAAGCCTTCTGGATCGTCGATGCCAACAGCCGGCGAAGTCCTTCCTGGCTGTAGAGAACCTCATTGTCCGCAGGGGCATAGTAGTAAGTGGATATCCCCTGCTTGTCGGGGTTGGTAGAACCGTTGCAGTGAATCGACACGAAGATGTCCGCATTCGCGTTGTTGGCAATCTGGCTCCTTTCACTGAGGCCCAAATAGACATCGGTTGTCCGCGTGTAGACCACGTCTATACCGTCCAAGGACAATATCCGTCCGACTTCTAACGCTATGGGAAGGTTTATGTCCTTTTCCTGGACCCCGGCCGGGCCTATGGCTCCGGGATCCTTGCCGCCGTGACCGGGATCAAGAACAACTCTGACCTGTCCCGTTCGCTGGGCAGAGAGATCCGCTTTTATAAAGACTTTAAGCTCTTTGCCCCCTTGGCTGGGAGTAACTCCAATGACCGGCTTGCCTATCGTCGCAAAAGTCAGGACGGTAACAGGGTACTCTTTCGTCTGTTCCTCCACCTGTACCTGGCTTGCCCCTTTGCCGTTCAATCCAATTACGTCCTCCGTTGAGCTCTTGCGGATGCCTTTCAGAACGAGAACAAAGTGACCGCTTTCCGTTCTTGTCTCATAGCCCGTAGCTGAAGACATGCTGACGGTGACTATCTGCATGTTGTCCGCGACGATTTCGCTTATTCCTTTGAGTTCGCCCTCCACTACGGGAATATCAGAAGGAGCAGGCGGCTCCGGTTCCGGCTGAGGCTCGTAGCGCTCGCTGCCCCGAGAAGGAACCGGCCCCTCTGTCCCCGGCGAACCGGCAGGTATTGTACCCTCCTCGGGCAAAGCCGGGTTGTTAGAAGTCCCTGTACCCGGAGAAGCGCCGGAGCTTGAAGATCCGCCCGAAGCCGGATTCACGCTCTCGAGCGCAACCAGCCACCCGGCTATCCATGCCTGAACTCCGGCTGCAGTCTTGATCTGGTACCAATCCCCGGAACTTTTTAGTACCTGCAGAACTTCGCCTTTGACGGCCTGTCCAACCTTACTGTAGCTGGTTCCGGGACCAGAGCGCAGGTTTACCGTCTGTCCGGTTACTACCGCCTTCTGGTACTGCACAGTTCCAGCCGCAGATCCTGGGCTTTCTGTCTTAGACTCTGCCCGGCTGCCGCTTGCCGTCCCTATAGGCTGCACCAACCACGAAGCTATGTACGAATCGGGGATTCCCGGCCCTACTACCCTGTACCAATCTCCACTGGTTGCGACCACCGTAAGAATCGCACCCTTATTGGTTTTCGCCACCACCGGGTAAGAAGTTCCCGGGCCTTGGCGCAGGTTGACGGTAGCTCCCGTTACTTGAACTGCCGTTACGCCTGCCCTCGATGCGGAAGCGGTAGTGGCGGAGGGGCCTGTGCTCGTCGACGATGATGTTGAGAGAGACGAAGACTTACTCGAAGAGGGTTTAACGGAAATGTAATCTGCTGCTACCCATCCGGTCTTGTTCCCCCCGTAACGTATCTGGCACCATCCGCCGGATTGTTTTATCACCTCAACCTGAGCCCCTTTGGTTATGGCTCCCACTTTGGTATAGTTGGTTCCCGGTCCGGACCGGATGTTCACCACCGAGCCGGTGATAGTCCCGGTGGCACCCCAGGCTGCGTCGACCATAACCAGGAACGACAAGACGAACGCAACCAGTACCAGTATAGAAATCAGACGCACTTTCCTCGCCCTGATTTGTTTCAGCACGATTTGACACCTCCCCTGCCATCGTAAGCCATTTGCCGCGTGTTCACAAGCATTTGTTTCCTCCGTTAGGCAAGTTTAATAACCCATACGAAAGATGTCCCCCAGAACTTTCATTGTTCGTCATTTATTTGGCTTTTTCAGCAGGAGATCCCTGTATCTTCCTCGGGACCTCTGGCACACAGGTTGCACCGTCCCCAGCCCAGCGCTGGCATTTTTCGAAATAGGCCACCAAAGGCGCACGGCTGCTCTGGCCCTGCCTGTAATAATCATTCACTTAGAATAGACACCGGGAAACGAGCGCAGGCTGACTGAAGTCTGTATAAGGTAAGAGTACCCGCTAAAGGAGGCCTCTATCTCCACCTGGACTACGCCGGGCAGAGGCGAGGTGAAACTCAACCGATTGATTTTTTCCGCTACAGGGTTGGATGCCGATGGGTAGTTGGAAGTCTCGGTCTGGTAGAAGTCGCGGTACAGCGTCCCGTTGTAGTACCTGAGACCCAGTTTTTGCCCGCTTCCGTTAATAAAAACAGACTCGTTTGCCGTGAGTTTGACCAGTTTCCTCGCTTGAACGAGATTCCGGCGAATATAGTCGAAAGCCACGCGGGCCTGATCCTGGGCTTCGGTACTGGCGTCGAGACTGTCAAACCCTTTATAACCGGTCCAATACAGGCTGCCCAAGGCTAATGCCATTATACCGGTCAAAGCCAGAGCGGCGATAACCTCTATCAACGTAAATCCACTGCGATAAGAATTACCGTTGCCCCCGCTGCCCGCACCCATCCCCAGCCCATCCTTATTCGACAACTTCTAACGTCCAGATAACACTGGAAAGCCCAACGTGGTGAATCTTTCCCACAGTCTCCCAGGACACTTCCACATCTACCCGGTACAGCCCCGAGTCCAATTCATAATCGGTCACCGAAACCCGGGCCTCCATGCCCTGTCGCGCCCCGGCAGTTGCCAAGCCGAGATAGTTCCAGTTACCCAGCCCATCGCTGTAGGTCCCGGGCGATAGGTCCGGAAGGTTTCGACGCGACGCCTTGATGAGCTCCATTATCTCAACGGCATAAGCCGTGGCCCTGGTCTCGTCCGCAGCCATACGGTTCCAGCCCGAGGCATTTACTAAAGCGGCTGAGACCCCTACTGCCATCAGGGAAACTAGGGCCAGCGCCGCCAGTACCTCGATCAGGGTTGTTCCTTTTGAACCTATTACTTTTTTTCTACCCATGCCCCCACCTTGCGCCGTGTGGCGCAGCAAAACGCGGACAAACTTGTAGCAACGGTCTAACAACACGTTTTACCACTTCCGGGCCCCGGTGCCGCCTGGTTCCCAGCAGGCAACTTCTCCGGTAGCGCCCACGTGTCCGTGCATGGTTTGTAGGCGTATTCCTTCGATATTCGCGACTTCTGCACGGGAGTTCATGCTGATTCAGACTTATTTGCCGTCGCAGTTATTGGGGCAACTGACCCCGTAGCCGGTGGCGGCATTGCCTGAGAGAGTGTAGGTATCTCCGTCCACCGGACATTTGAATTCGCCTCGCGTGAGGTATCCCGCGCTCGTCAAAGTGCTTATAATGTTATCCGCGGTCAGCTCAGTGGGGCTGGATCCATTGGCCGCATAGAGGTTGGCGGCGTCTTCGATCATCTTGACGTTTGCCATGCAGGCCTTCTCTTTGGACAGGCTAAGGGCTTTCACCACCTGGGGAGCCGCCAGGCTCGCCAAAAGGGCGAGAATCGCCATAACCGCCACAAGCTCGATCATGGTGAAACCCCTGCTTGTTCCAGCTGGAGGCTTCAAGCCCCTTGGTATTCTGTCTGAGTTTCTCCCGTCCGACCGTACCATCTGCGTATGCCTCCCTTTCTCAATACACTGTCTCAACATAACCCTGCCCCAAAGTCCAGTCACAGTATCCTCACAACACAGCCCCCTACTTCACCACAGATATCATTTCAAACACCGGGAGCAGGGTTCCCACGACTACGGTGCCGACAATGCCGGCCATGACAAGGACTACAACAGGTTCAAATACCGACAAAAGACCGTCAACCGCCCTTTCCGTCTCCAGCTCGTAGTACTCGGCGGCCTTCAAGAGCATCCGGTCGAGGGATCCGGTCTCCTCGCCCACCTTCACCATCTGCACCATCAACGGTTCAAAAATGCCGGAACCAGCCAGGGAAGCCGCCATACTGCCGCCGCGCTCGACACTCCGCAACACGGCTTGCACATGCTCCTCAAACACGCGGTTGCCGGCCGTCTGAGCCGCAACCTCCAGGGATACCAACACAGGCACCCCTGAACCCACCAAAAGCCCCAGAGTCCGGGCAAACCTGCCCCAGGCCATCTTGAGATGGAGCCTGCCTGCTATGGGCAGCCGCAGCTTAAGGCCATCAATTAACTTCCCTGCCGCCGGGGTTTTGGCGGCCATTTTTACGGCCGCCGCGAGGAACAGCATGAGGACCAATATTTCCGTGAAGTGGTCCCGTAGACCCCCTGCGACTGCCAGCAAGACGCTTGTAATAAAAGGAAGGCTGGCTCCTTGCTCAGCCAGGACCGAAGCGAAAGCCGGCACCACAAAGCCAGTCAGAAACAGCAGCACTGCTGCAGTAAAGACCGCCAGAATACCAGGGTAGATGAGGCTGTTTCTGACCTTAGATCTAACCTGGTGCTCTCTTTCCAGATAAGCGGCCAGCCGTTCCAACACAGCATCCAGTTTCCCGCTGGTTTCCCCTGCTTTCACCGTCTGCACGTACAGCCGCGAGAACACCGAGGGGTAGTCCGACAGAGCCGCCCACAGAGGTATCCCACGCTGGATAGACCTTGCGATCCCGGCCAAAACCCGGCGCAGGCTCCGGCTTTCCGATTGAGATTCCAACACCTGCAGACTCTCAAAAAGAGGCAGTCCGGACCGCACCATGCTGGCAAACTGCCGGGTAAGAGCCGCCAGTTCCCGCTCTTTCGGTTTTTTTCGGAAAAACCGGGCTTCCCCCATCTGGGGACCCCGCATCTCTTTGACATCCAACGCGAATAGGCCCTGGTAAGCAAGGTCTCTTACTGCCGCTTCTTCCGACTCCGCTTCAATCCTGCCTGTCACTCGTTTTCCCTGCCAGTTCCGTGCCTGAAACCGGTACAGCTTGGCCATTTTTTCACCATTACCCTGCAAAATTCGGACAACAATTAGTTACTACGTCGGATTTTTAAAATCCTTTGTCGAAATGCGGCGAAAGTTCGACACCGCGGCCAGTATAGCTTGATCTTG
>CAYONS010000066.1:0-8510 GCA_964405385.1 uncultured Syntrophothermus sp. | reverse complement strand
CCCAAACCTCAAAATGCAGGTGCGGACCGGTACTTAATCCCGTGTTTCCCACCTCGGCTATGATCTCGCCGCGCTTCACTTTTTGTCCCTCTTTCACCTTTATCTTACTGGCATGCCCGTAAAGCGTGGTCTTGTTTCCCTGGTGCTTTATTATCACCGTCTTCCCGTAGACAGGCCTCCACCCTGCAAATGTCACTTCTCCGGCTTCTGCAGCACGGATAGGAGTTCCTTTCTTGGCCGCGATGTCTATCCCATGGTGAAATCCGGTCTTTCGCCACCCGAATCCCGACGTAATGCTTCCTACCAGCGGCCAGTTTAGAGCGGAACCCAAAAACCCGCGAGAAGCCGCCGTACTGGCCGGATAAGCTCTGGTTCCGGGTATTGAAATTACGGCACCTGCCTGTAGCCTCTCCGGCTTGGTGATGCGGTTGGCCTTGAGGACCTCGTTGACATCGACCTGATACATGCGGGCTATTTGCCAAACGGTTTCCCCTGGTTTCACCCGGTGTACCCTGGCCTGGCGGTAGGGAATGCGTATTATCTGTCCTTCCAGAAGCAGACTATCGCCATCCAATCCGTTCATAGCCATCAGTACCTGTACGTCTATACCCAAACCGCGGGCAATTCCCCAAAAGGTTTCTCCTTTAGCCACCCGATGGAATCTAGTCTCACTGTCGGCAGCAGTGGTTCCGGTCCGCACACAGGGGATAAAATCATCGCGGCTTATCCACGCCTGAGCTTGCCCAGGCACAAGAACTAGGGTCAGGACAAGCGCCAGCACAAATCTCCCAGTTTTACGGGGCATAATCCCACCTCGAAAAAAAAAATAAGGGTCAATCACCCTTATTTATTCCCGAATTATTTGTAAATTATGCAGACTGTGCTCAATCAGTTATCCGCAAACACCATGGGAGCAGCCCGCAAAAGATCTTTATTAGACTTGGTTTTTTTCATGGTATCGATCATTATCTCCATTATCTCAGTCGTCTGGTAGTTACTGAACATCCGCCGCAAATTCCACATCAGCTCTAGTTCTTCAGGAGAAAGAAGGAGTTCCTCTTTGCGGGTGCCGGAGCGCTTCAAGTCTATGGCCGGGAAGATACGTCTTTCAGCCAGCTTTCTATCCAGAACCAACTCCATATTCCCTGTGCCCTTGAATTCCTCGAATATGACATCGTCCATGCGAGAACCGGTCTCTACCAGAGCCGTAGCGAGGACAGTCAGGCTGCCGCCTTCCTCAATCTTGCGGGCAGCTCCAAAAAATCGTTTCGGTTTGTTCAAGGAAGCAGGATCAAGTCCTCCGGAAAGAGTTCGGCCGCTGGGAGGAATTACCAGGTTGTGGGCCCGGGCCAGGCGGGTCAGGCTGTCGAGTAAGATAACCACGTCCTGCTTGTGCTCTACTAAACGTTTTGCCCGCTCGAGCACCATTTCTGCCACCTTTACGTGATTATCGGGCGGCTCATCGAAAGTCGAAGCTATAACCTCGGCCTTCACGGAACGCTGCATATCGGTGACTTCTTCCGGCCGCTCATCGATCAATAGTATAAAAACTATTATCTCCGGGTGATTGGTAATAATCCCGTTGGCGATTTTCTGCAGGAGTACGGTTTTGCCCGCTTTGGGAGGAGCGACTATCAGCCCTCTTTGTCCCTTTCCTATGGGAGCAACCAGGTCTATTATCCGCGTGCTTATCTCTTGAGAAGTGGTTTCAAGTTTGATCTTTTCATAGGGATACAAGGGAGTCAAGGCATCGAAGTGTAACCTCTTGGGAGAATCTTCCGCCGGAAAACCGTTTACCTTTTCCACCTTGAGCAGGGCGAAGAATCTTTCGTTATCCTTGGGCGGTCTGACCTGTCCCGTTACCCGGTCGCCGGTTCTTAAATCAAATTTCCTTATCTGTGACGGCGAAACATAAATGTCGTCTTGGCTCGGTAGATAAGCGAACGGTCGCAAAAAGCCGTAGCCATCCGGTAAAATTTCAAGTACCCCCGACGCTTCCAGAAGCTGGTCTGAATTAGTCAGTGCTTTCATTATCTCAAAGACCAATTCCTTTTTCCGCAGACGGGAATACCCGGTCAGGTTGAGCTCCCTTGCCATCTGATAGAGTTCAACCATCGTTTTCTGTTCCAACTCCGATAAATTCAACCAATATCCTCCTCTCTGGTTGACAGCCAATTTATGATTCTATCTCTATATCGAGACAGGCACACCACCAGAATCCCGAGCAAAGCTGCTCCCAAAACCACCGTATTCGCCACCAAACCCACTACAAAAACCTTGGAATAGGCCAGGCAAGTATCCAGGACCAATCGAGGTGACCCGAAGGGCCAGCTCAAGGCATTGCTCCAGCTATCCCCTGTCAAAACTGCTCCCACTTTGAAGTTCAGGTAGAGCATCACGGGGAACAGCGGCTTGAACAAAGTCTCCCCCACAATAGCAGCCACCATGTTAGTCCGTGAGATAAAAGCAACAGCCACAGCTATCGGAAGCCCCAAACCCATGGTAGGAAGAAAATTGACGCAGGAGCCGAGGGCAAAGCCCGCGGCTATTCGTAGGACCGCATCTTCCCTCGTAAACACACGCAAAAGCAGGCCCAATACCGACTTGCGCAATCGCTTGATTCTAGAAATAGTGCAACATCCTCGCTCTTCTCTTTATGGTTCGAACACCTTAATTCTATTATCCTTAAAAAGCGGCTTTCTATCAAGCTGATGATCCGCCACAATGTACCTAACCGTTCCAGACCGGCCGCGCATCACCAGACTGTGGGTACGAGCCCGTCTGGCCGAATAGCGCACCCCTTTTAAAAGATCTCCATCGGTTATTCCTGTAGCCGCAAAGATCACGTCCTCAGATTGGACAAGTTCTTCCAATGTAAATAGATGGTTAATATCAGATATACCCATCTTACGGGCTCTTTCTACCTCTGCTTCTTCGGTCGGCCACAGACGCCCCTGAAAATCGCCTCCCAAACACCTGAGCGCGGCAGCGGAAATGACCCCTTCCGGCGCTCCCCCGATTCCCATCAGTATGTCCACTCCGGACCCTGGATAAGCAGCAGCCACCGCCGGGGATACATCACCATCCGTGATCAGTTTTATCCGAGCCCCTGCCATTCTTATCTCCTCTATGAGTTCCTGGTGCCGGGGGCGATCTAAAACCACCACCGTCAACTCGCATATCTTCTTATTTAAGGCTTTGGCCACCTCTTTCAAATTGTCTTTGACCGGAGCATCTAAGCTCACCCTGCCTTTACACTCCGGGCCTACCGCTATCTTGTCCATGTACATATCAGGGGCATGCAGCAGGGTTCCCCGGGGAGCGACAGCCAGAACAGCAATGGCCCCTGTCAAACCTTTAGCCACGATGTTCGTACCTTCGAGCGGATCCACCGCAACATCGACCATAGGCGGGACACCCATACCGACCCTCTCCCCGATGTACAGCATGGGCGCCTCGTCCATCTCTCCTTCTCCTATCACAACGATGCCGTCTATCTGAACCGTGTCAAAGGTCGCCCTCATCGCCGAAACCGCTGCTTCGTCGGCAGCATCTTTATTCCCCCGTCCCATCCAGCGGGCAGCGGCCAGAGCAGCCGCTTCGGTAACTCTGACAAACTCAAGCGCCAGTTCCCTCTCCACCGCAGTCCCCTCCCTTTTTCCCGTCAATCCCTACAGATTTGCCTTCTTCCAATCCTCCAGAAACCTAGTGATACCCAGATCAGTCATCGGGTGTTTGATCATTTGCTTAATCACGCTGTAGGGCACAGTAGCGATATGAGCACCCATCTTGGCCGCCTCGACCACGTGCACGGGATGCCTGATGCTGGCCGCTATTACCTCGGTATCTATAAGGTATTGATCAAATATGGACACAATATCAGCAAGGACGGCCAGCCCGCTGTTACCTGTATCGTCTATCCTTCCAATGAACGGACTGACAAAACTGGCTCCTGCCCGGGCGGCAAGCAGAGCCTGGGCCGGTGAGAAAACCAGGGTAGCGTTCGTCCTAATACCCTTTTCCGCCAGCACTCTGATGGCCTTGAGTCCGTTTTCGCACAAAGGTATTTTTATAACCACATTGGGGTGGATTTCTGCCAGTTCCTGAGCTTCGGCTACCATTCCTGCCGTTTCCAGGCTTATGACCTCAGCACTGACAGGCCCGTCAACAATGCCGCATATTTCTCTGACCACTGCCTTGAATTCTTTCCCTTCCTTGGCAACAAGTGTAGGATTGGTGGTAACTCCAGCTAAAAATCCCATCTCATTGATCTCCCGGATTTCCTCCACATTGGCTGAATCGATAAAAATGCGCAACGCCAGCCCCCCTTCCTTTCATCCCGACACTTCCTGACCCCGAAACCATCCAATTCTTAATTCTTAATTCTTAATTCTTAATTCCTAAATCCTCCCTGAACTCCCAAACAGTCTTATCTTTTCCCGTATTATTTCTACCGCTGCCTGCCGGGCCGGCCCCAGGATTCTTCGGGGATCTATTTCCCGCTCGTTCTTGGCCAGTTCTTCGCGCATCTTGCCCACAAACGCTTCCCTGATGTTGGTGTCGATATTTACCTTCCTCACCCCTAAGCTGATGGCCCGGCGTATCTGATCGTCCGGTACCCCGGATGATCCGTGCAAAACAATCGGTATATTGGTCAGTTCTCTTATCCGGGCCAGCCGCTCGAAGTCAAGACGCGGCTCCCCTTTGTACTGCCCGTGAGCAGTTCCGATTGCCACAGCCAGAGAATCGACTCCCGTCTGCTCTACGAAATAACGGGCTTCCTCGGGATCAGTAAACATGGCTTCCCTATCTTCTACCGATATGTCGTCCTCGGTGCCGCCTATTTTCCCCAATTCCGCTTCTACCGATACCCCTACGGCCCTGGCTATCTCCACCACCTTTTTGGTTATAGCTATGTTTTGTTCCAAAGGCAGTTTAGACCCGTCGTACATGACAGACGTAAAACCGCTCCTTATACAGCGGACAACCTGTTCAAAACTGGTCCCGTGATCCAGATGCAGGGCCACCGGTATGTCACTGTCCTGGGCCGCGATCTTCACCATCCCCGTAATGAAGTCCAGCCCCGCATATTGGATGGCTCCCTGACTGGCCTGCATGATTACGGGGGCTTTTTCCAGCCTCGCTGCTTCCATAATGGCTTGTACTATTTCCATGTTATTGGCATTAAAGGCGCCTATGGCATACCCCCCTTTCTCCGCTCCTGCCAACAATTCCGCTACAGGTACCAACGCCATTACCCTCACCTCTTTCTAAAAGATTTATATCGAACGGCTAGACGAAAAATCCGGCCACTTTGTCCCTTAAGGCCATGATATCGAAAGGCTTTACCATGTAGTCTTTTACTCCGATCTGCTTCGCTTTCTCCATGAGCTCTGCCTCTTGGTAGGCGGTTATCAGAATTATGGATATATTTCTATTCAAGTTCAGAATCTCCTCTGCCGCCTCCAACCCATTCATATTCGGCATTTTCATATCCATAACCACTACATCCGGGACGGCTCTTCGCACTTCTTCCACCGCCTGCCTTCCGTCAGAGGCTATGGCCACCTCGAACCCTTCACGTTTGAACAATTCCTCAAGGAGCCGGCGAATTCCCGGCTGATCATCGACTACCAGCACCTTTCTCCCCATCCCCCGACCTCCTTAACCCCAATCTTATTCCCGCAGGAAAGAACAATAACCGCAGGCTTCTACGGCCATCTCGGAGGTATTCGAATCCTTTTTTTCACCTTTATTAAGGTATTAACCTTTATAGGTATTATATAATCTCCCTGTAACCTACGACCATACCTGGCCTGCAGCCACCAACACCAGCGCCATTATGGTCGTTGCCAATAAACCCAGTGTTAAAACCGGCAAGAACCACAAAAAGAGAGCCTGTGATGTAGACAGTCCCAGAACCTCCCGCAGAGCCAACACCTGCAGTCCGAAGGTCCATAGGCCCGCTCCTAAGCTGAGCAGTACAAGCGGGGCTTCCCACGCCATCACCCGACCTAAGAGCTGGAAAGCCGGTCCCAGTATCCCCGGCAGGCCAGCCAGGGCCAAGGCCGCCAAAAGCCCGACTCCGTTTCCCCTGCGGTATAATAATTCAGACAATAATGAATACACAGCAGCCCAAACAAACCAGACCAGTAAAGAAACGGCAACATACCCCACCCCGTAGGCCCAGGAAAAACCGGCCACCCTCTCAGACAGTGCTGCCCACCCCGGGGTTATGCGTGAGGCCACATTCATTCTCAGCAGGTTAAAACTGACCGCCGCGCCGAAAGCTAAAGCAGCGAGCCAGACGGCAAAAACCCGACCGATCGGCTTGTTTTCTGCCACATACCGAAACACGGCGGTAGGGTTAAATAACGTTCCGTAGATGAGTTCATAAGCCCGCAAGTCCTGCCCCTCCTTACTTCACCATCAGCGTAGGCTCAAGAATCGCTTTCGTCGCCAGCAGTTGCGATAAAAGCCGGGTGAAGGGATCCTGCGGGTTCAGTTCGACGACGTGTGGCTCCCCGGAAATACCCGCAAGCTCTTTTGCTCTGTCCAGGGCATCATAATAATTCCCGAGGTGATCCACAAGCCCTATTTCCCGGGCTTTATTTCCCGTAAGTATCCGCCCGTCGGCCACCGCGCGGATCTCCTCCGGGCTCATCTTGCCCTTCCTTCCTTTTTCCACCTGAAGCAGAAACTGCTGATAAACGTCCTTGATGAGGTCCTCGAGGAGCTTTCTTTCTTCAGAAGATAATTTTCTCGTTATAGATCCCATATCTTTGTAGGGTCCGCTCTTTATAACTTCGGTTTCGATGCCCATCTTTTTCAGCAATTCTTCCATGCTGACCAGTTCGGTGATAACCCCTATGCTGCCGGTAGTGGTAGCGGGATTGGCAAATATCTCGTCACAACTGGCGGCAACCCAGTAACCTCCAGAAGCAGCAACATCCCCCATGGAAGCCACAACTGGCTTCCCCTTTCCCTTTACCCGCTCGATTTCTTGGGCTATCTCCTGGGCGGCCGCCGCGCTTCCTCCCGGACTGTCTATGCGAACCACCACGGCCTTGATATCATCTCTTTTTCCCGCCTGTCGCAGGGCTTCGGTAATGTTCGCTGCAGTGGCACTCCCGCCGTAACCGCTGGCCGCCCCGGTAAGCACGCCTTCGATCCTTACCACCCCTATAGCTCCCTGGGTTCTTGCCTTAGGGTGTAATCCCGAAGAATCCGGCGACCATCTTACGGCCAGAACCAGCACCACCAGACAGAAGGCGATTATAAGCCCTGCTACCATCTTCTGTTTCACATCATCACCCCTCACCCGTTACCTGCACTTCAATGCCTCTTTGCTCTACCCTGACAGGGCGGCCGTTTGCCAGGTACACACGGCAGACATCGCCGGGAGCTAAGGTCCTTTTGACCGGAACCTCGACTACCGCTCCGGGTTCTAATGGGCAATCGCACGGCAATTCCACCAAACAAAGCTGCATGAATACCTTGCCTCTGACAGGGAACTCGCCCTGTTCTGTCTTGACCATAGCCGTAAATCTGGGTATGTTCAAGTAGGATCCCACTATCTTGGCTACGATCTTCATTAGATCCAGCCACCCCCCAGGCCTTGACAGAGCCTCCATCCCCAAACCATGGACATATCCCACCGGCACCACGGCTATTTTTGTTTTCGCTCTTGTTCGGTACGTCCGGTAGTAGCCCAGGTAGGTGCCTCGTGGCAGCTCTCTTATTCCCGTCACCCTGGCTTTAAAACAGTAGGGATCGCGCAGATGCAGCTTGCGCGGGATATGTCCCGCCGGATACTGACCTCCCAGCAAAGTCCCCACCCTCACCGCGTCCATGTGCATTTGGGGGAAACGCAAAAACGCCGCACTGTTACAACAGTGTATTAGGGGTGGGCTTATACCATGCCTGGCCAGGATATCGACAACGGCCTCAAGCCTTCTAAACTGCAACTCGGTGTAACGAGGACTCCGGGCTCCCGCCTCGGCAAAGTGGGTATAAACGCCCTCCAAAGCCAGCCACGGATCTTGATGAATAGCACGAGCCAAGGGCAGAACTTGCTCCGCGCTCACCCCGAACCGTCCCAGGCCTGTGTCGACCTTGATGTGGACCTTGAGATTCTTGCGAAGGCTGGCGGCAACCCTGCTTGCAAGCTCGTAATCCTCAAAGCTCGTCACCGTCAGTGTAAGTCCGTTTTGTACGGCTCTTTCGATCTCTGCTTCTCCCGTGGGAGCAAACACCAGGATGTCCGCGCTGATTCCTCTTTCTCGGAGGGCAAAGGCTTCTTCGGGGAAGGTAACGGCTAAGAAATCTACCCCATGACCGGCAAGCAGTTGGGCCATGGGCACCAGGCCCAATCCGTAAGCATTGGCTTTGAGGACGGCTATAAGGCGGGTGTTTTCTTTCAGCAAGGATCTGACGGCTTTGAGGTTGTGGATTATAGCGTCGGTGTCAACTTCTATCCAACGGCTAGTCGGCATAACCGCCATTCTGCC
>CAYONS010000065.1:0-8550 GCA_964405385.1 uncultured Syntrophothermus sp. | reverse complement strand
CAAACTGGACACTATGGAGATGGTAGATTGGCTGAGCCTGGAACTCGAAACAGCCGGACCAATTAACTCCGGGAGATAGACGCATTACTCATTCCGCCGGATCTCCTCAAGGATACGATCGTCTGGGTCCAGGTCGGCACTGCCCGGGCTGGCCGCTAGTTTTTCCAAGCGCTTGCGGCGGACAAATTCCGCAAGAGCCAGGTTGACGGTTTCCGTCATCTCCTTCAGCCCTGCCAACCTCATAGCTTCGTTCAAAAGATCCCGATTGACATATAAAGTGGTTTTAATAGTCAATCACCTCATTAAAAAAAGAAAATCGCGAGCCTGTATGCACGCGAAGTAAAAATGGTGTCGGAGGCGGGACTTGAACCCGCACGGTCGCCCATACGCCCCTCAAACGTACGTGTCTGCCAGTTCCACCACTCCGACACAACGGTTGAAATATGCGTTTATCCAAAAGTAATTTTAGACATAGCGCGGCACGTTGTCAAGCAAATGTACTAGTTCGTCCGTGTCAAGATTCAGTAGGCAAGCGGGCGCAGTCAGCTCCTTTCCCACTTCACCGTCTTCCGTGTCTTTTCATCCTCATCGCTATGTGATGGAATGCCTGCCCCTCTATCGCCCCCAGCCGAACACCTGCCTTGGAATAGCAGATACCTTCCCAGTTGTTATTGATATACTGCTTTACTTTTGCTACCCGCTTCTTCCTTGCACCCCTCGTTCTCTTTTCTGCTTCGGCTAATGCTTGATCCAGTTTCTCAAGGTCTTCTTTTGTCAGTGCCGCCACCACTCGCCTGATTTCTTCCTGGTTCACTCCTCCCTTCGTCTGCCTGCCAAAATTTTATGCGCCCAGTGCTATTCTTAGCAGGAATATTTCGTTATTTGTAGAAAAGACCTTTTCGTGTAGCTGATCAGACCAACATGGCGCGTAGCAAGCGGGTAACGTGGCAACGGAGTGCTCAGGTTACTTATCGCCGTGCCAATAATTCCCTAGTTGCCATAATTATAGAATAAAGAAGTCACACCACCCTGAGATGATGGAGGAATACGAATGATAGAGCTTCGGATCAACGGATATGGCGGGCAGGGCGCGGTCACTCTGGCACATATGCTGGCGCATGCTGCGCTGGAAAACGGTGAACAGGGTCAGGCTTTGCCTTTTTTCGGTGTTGAGCGGCGGGGAGCGCCGGTGCGTGCCGCTGTGCGCATTTCTCCCACCACCATTTATGCCCACAGTCAATGTGACCTGCCTGACTGTGTAGTAATCATGAGCGCAAAACTCATTGAGGAGGCACTCAAGGAAGGCATTAAAGTGCCCGGTACCGTAATCGTCAATGCTCCCCATCCGGTAACCGTAAAAGGCCACACTACCTGGCAGGTGGATGCCGATGCCATCGCTCGGGAAACGGGGCTGGTATCGGCTGACGGTCTTTTTATCAATGTTCCCATGTTCGGAGCTGTGTGCCGGGTACTGAACATACCGGAAAACATTATGAGGCAAACCATTCTGAAAAACTGGCCTGGCAAAAAAGGGGAAACAAATTTGCAGGCAGCCCAAAGAGCTTATCAACTGGTAACCCAGATCAACTAATAGTTTTCATTCGTTGAATCGGCGAAGGAGATGGATATAAATGAAATCGGCAACTAAAGCTTACCGGCCCATTTCCTGGCCCATGAAGGGGGCCGGCGGTAACACGGGTTCCTGGCGAACCCACCGACCGGTAGTCAACCTGCAGGTATGCAGCAAATGCCAGTTTTGCTGGGTTTACTGCCCGGAAGCAGTCATTGACCGCTATGAGATAACTATTGATTACCGCTACTGTAAGGGCTGCGGCGTCTGTGCCCTGGAATGTCCCACTGGAGCCATCACCATGCAGAAGGAGGAATAGACCGTATGAAAGCAGCCCAGGTAGTTATGGAAACGGGCAACCAGGCCGCTGCCCTGGCTGTCAAGTACGCCCGGGTGGATGTAGTGCCTGGCTATCCCATCACACCCCAGACCAGCATCATGGAAGCTATAGCTGCCATGGTGGAAAGCGGTGAACTTCACGCCCGCTTTATCCCGGTGGAAGGGGAGCACAGTGCCATGGCAGCAGCGGTAGCTGCCTCCGCGGCGGGAGCCCGGGTTTTTACTGCCACTTCAGCCAATGGCCTGTTATACATGCATGAAGTTTTACATATGGCGGCAGGAGGGCGTTTGCCAATCGTAATGGTCAACGTCAACCGGGGTATTTTTGCCCCCTGGACCTTGTGGGCGGATCACCAGGACTCCTTTGCCCAGAGGGATACCGGCTGGATTCAATTCCACTGCTCATCCAACCAGGAGGTGTTCAACACCATCCTGCAGGCCTACCGGGTGGCCGAACAGATTAACATCCCGGTAATGGTCAATTATGACGGATTTTCCATATCCCATTGCCTGATGCCTCTGACTCTGCCGCCCCAGGAGGACATCGACCGTTTCCTTCCTCCTTATGACCCAGAATGGCGGCTGGACCCGGCTTATCCCTCTTCTTTCAGCAATGTGACCATGGCGCCGGAATACGCTCCTTTCCGTCAGATGCTGTCGGAGGATATCCTGGCGGCTGTCTCCCTGGCGAAAGAGGCTGCTCGGGAATACCGGGAGATTACAGGCATGTGGGACGGGGATACCATTGAAACCTACCGGCTGGAAGATGCGGAAGTAGTTGCCTTTGCCATCAACAGCATGGCAGCGGAACTAAGGCTCACCGTAGATACCCTGAGGGAACAGGGCATCAAAGCAGGTTTGCTGCGGCCGCGCCTGGTGGTGCCTTTCCCCGCTGAGGACATCATTGCTGCCCTGCCGCCCCATGCCCGGGTGATGGTCCTGGACCGCAACTACAACTTTGGTCATCCGGGCGGAATTTTGGCCGCGGAGCTAAAGAGCGTACTCTTTGGCCGCCGCAACGATGTGACGGTGAAAAACAGGGTGGTGGGCATCGGCGGTCTGGATCTTTCCCACCGCTTCATGGCCGCGCAGATTCTCGAGATGATGGAAGAAAACCCATAAGCCAAAGAAAGGAATAGATAAGACATGGCTACCAGTATTAAGAATTTACCGGACAATGAACAGGTCTTGAGCGGCAACGGAGCCTGCGGCGGTTGCCCGGCCACCATGGCCCTTCGCATCGTGGGCAAGGCCCTGGGCCCTAATGCTATTATGGTGCTGACCCCTTCCTGCTCGGTTGCCAGCATGGGAATGACCCCGAAACTGGGCTACAACTGGCCTTGCATCAATGTCTGCTTCGCCACGGGCGGGTCCTCGGCGGCGGGCATCAGTCATGCTTTGGAAATAATGCAGGAAAAAGGCCGCTTGAAAGGGGAACTTCCCACCGTGTTTTGCTGGGTGGGGGATGGGGGCACTTATGATATAGGTCTGCAGGCTCTTTCGGCTGCTGCCGAGCGCAACGATAACATGATTTTCTTCTGCTACAACAATGAAGCCTACAGCAATACGGGGGTGCAGCGCAGCGGTGCCACCCCCCGGGGCAGTTATACTACCACCACCCCCGCGGGCAAGCCGCAGCCCAAGAAAAACATAGCCCTGCTGATGTTGGAGCATCATATCCCCTATGTGGCTACCGCTACAGTGGCTTACCCGGGTGACCTGTACGATAAAGTGGTCAAAGCCAAAAGCATCCGGGGGATGAAATACATCGAAATCTTGGCGCCTTGCTACTTGGGCTGGCAGTTTGACATGCCGGAAACGGTGCAGATGAGCCGCATGGCGGTACGCTGCGGTGCTTGGCTTCTCTGGGAAGCGCAAAACGGGAAAATCACCTTTAACAACCCCACTGCGGCAATTGTCAGCGGCAAAAAGGCCCCGGAACCGGTGGATGAATACCTGTTCAAACAGGGCCGCTTTAAGCGCCTGCTCCAGGGACCTGACGCAAAACAGCGCACCGCGGAAATTCAAGAAGACGTAAACCGGGAGATCGCCTTTATGCGGGAACGGGCCAAGATCGTCTGGTAATAATTATTGAGGCATTGATTCTTGCAGTAAGCCTGACCTAACCAGACAAATAAGCAATTATTCTTTTGGTCTGCGGTTTCTCTAAATTGTAATGGCGATTTTCCAGTAAGGGTGATTATTGTGTCGTTTTCAGTAGAATGACTGGCAACCCCGGTACAGGAAAGACTCTAACACTGAAGCAGTGCGGTACGGGTGGAAAACTGCAGCTTCATCAGCCTAAACCTCGCCCGGTAGCCGATTTAAGCATTAATGCCCACCCAGCTTACGAAAGTCATGGATATTACTGCCAGTTCCTCCTGCCCTTGATTTTATCACGGAACACCGAATTACACTGCGGTCGGTCGCAGTTACACGCGTCCGGTTGGCAATAGTTGATTTTAGTTGATTTTAGTTGACTGGTCGGCTATAATTGGGGTATGAAGGAGTGAGGTTATGGCGCAAGAAAAAGAATTGATTACCGCCCAGGCTCTGGCGGAAGCTCTGGATCTTTCAGTGGAGACTATCTGGAGGTATACCCGGGAAAGCAAAATCCCTTATATTGAGCTGGGGAAAAGGCAATACCGCTACAAGCTGGACGAGGTGATCAAAGCGCTCCGGGGTGATACCATAGGAGAAGATGCTTTTCCCTATGAAGCCAAACCTGACAAAAAGCTCACTTACCAGGATTACTTGGAAATCCCGGAAGAGCCCGGATATCGTTTTGAAATTCTGGACGGTGTTTTGATAAAAGAACCATCGCCCAGTGTTATACACCAGCGAGTTTCCCGGCGATTGGAAAGGATTCTGGAAGATTATTTTGGTGAAATTGACGCTGGAGGGGAAGTATTTGATGCGCCGTTGGACGTCACTCCTATAGACTACAATGTGGTGCAGCCGGATATTCTCTATGTAGCCAGTGACCAGCAATCGATAGTAAAGGACACTCACATTGACGGGGCACCTAAGCTCGTAGTGGAAATAATATCCCCCTCCACCCATCGTAAAGACCGGCTGAAAAAAATGCAGATTTACCAGCGGGCCGGGGTGCAGCATTACTGGCTGGTGGATCCTGAGGAAAGGACCCTGGAATGCTTCGCTTTGCGCGATGGTCTATACGCCCGGGTGGCTGCCGGCATGGACGACGAGGTGGTAGAGCATCCTGATTTTGCCGGGCTGTCCATTGACCTGAAAGCCTTATGGTCCAAATAAACGGCAAATCCGTTCGACAGGAAGGTATCCGGTTTTATACTGCCGGCAACCCAGGATTGCTGTGAAATGGGTTCTGCCAACACAGTTTCAACACAATCTTATGAAAAATATCTGTTCACAAACATTTGAAGGGTGTATAATACAACTAGATTTCATCAGGAAGGAAAGAAGTACGCGGATCTGAAGATTCCTCCGCGAGAAGCGGAAGGTTATGGCAAAACGACAACCGCAGGATGGAGAGGGAGGTAGGAGATACTTCGGAAACGGGAATTCAACTTTTCGCGCGAAAGGTTGAATTTTTTATTTTTCAGGACCACAAGAACAGCAGGAAGGGTGAGAAACAGTGCCGATTACCGAAATGTTGTCCCGGAACGCTCGGGCGTGGCCGGATGATATAAGCTTGATAGAACGCGATCCCGCAGCCGGAATACGTCGCGAGATAACGTGGCTTGAATTTGAAAGCATGGCCAATAAACTGGCCCATGTTCTTCTGGAAGAAGGTATACGCAAGGGCGATAAGGTAGCCATTTTGATGATGAACTGTCTTGAGTGGCTCCCTGTTTACTTCGGGGTATTGAAGACGGGGGCTTTGGCTGTCCCACTGAATTTCCGGTACACGGCCGCTGAGATCAAGCGTAGCCTGGAGACCGTTGACGCCAAGGTGCTCATATTTGGCCCGGAGTTTACGGACCGCATAGAGGCTGTCCGGAACGAGATACCTGGACTGGAAAAGCTCATTTTCGTGGGGCAAGAAACTCCCGAATATGCATCTAGCTACTGGGAACTGATAAGCAGCGCTCCGGACCATGACCCCGGTATAACCATAGATGACAGCGATGATGCGGCGTTGTATTTTTCTTCAGGGACGACGGGAATCCCCAAGGCCATAATTCACCCTCATGGCAACCTGGTTTCAGCCTGCATTACTGAAAACAAGCATCATATGCAGACTAAGGAAGACACTTTCTTGTGCATACCGCCCCTGTACCACACCGGGGCGAAGATGCACTGGTTCGGCAGTCTGATAGTCGGGGGCAAGGGGGTTATCCTGCGCGGGGTAGAGCCTCGATGGATATTAGAAGCGGTGTCGGAAGAGCAGGCGACCATTGTGTGGCTATTGGTCCCTTGGGCTCAGGACATACTTGATGCCGTGGAAAGCCAGGAGGTTGACCTCAGGGATTACAAACTGGATCAGTGGCGGTTGATGCACATAGGGGCCCAGCCGGTGCCTCCCAGCCTCATATACCGGTGGCGCAAGTACTTCCCCAACCAGCAGTACGACACCAATTACGGACTGAGCGAATCCACAGGGCCTGGATGTGTGCACTTGGGCATCGAGAACATACACAAAGTCGGCGCGATAGGCATACCCGGTTTCAATTGGGAGGTCAAGATAGTGGATGACGAAGGGAATCCGGTTCCTCGTGGAAAAGTCGGGGAATTGATAGTTAAAGGCCCTGGGGTTATGAGGGGTTATTACAAGGATCCGGAGGCTACGGCAAAGACCCTTAAAGACGGCTGGCTGTATACGGGAGATATGGCCCGCCAGGACAAGGACGGTTTCATCTACCTGGTCGACCGCAAGAAGGACGTGGTCATTTCTGGAGGAGAGAATATCTACCCCGTGGAAATCGAAGATTTTCTGCGCACCCACGACGACATAAAAGACGCAGCGGTTATCGGGATGCCGGACCGGAGGTTGGGCGAGATTCCGGTGGCTGTAATCGAAGTAAAACCAGGTAGAGAAACAACACAAGAGGACATACTGGCTTTCTGTCAGGCCTTGCCCAGATACAAGAGGCCGCGGATGGTCTTTTTCGACAAGATTCCGCGCAACCCCACCGGCAAGATAGAAAAGCCCAAGCTAAGGGAAAAGTACTGCCAGACGAGCATCGCCCAGGTGGTATAAGTATAGCCCGAGGTGTAATAAAATGACAGCTTTGGAAGGGCTGCCGAGGTAGCGGTTTTCTCGGCAGCTTTCTTGTTGCGACTTCTGGCTTCGGGATTTAAGTGTTAAAATGAGAAAAACAAACTGAGGAAACATGGCCTGCCATAAATATTAGAAAGGAGTGTTCATGTCCGCATGAAACCTGATCTCGTTGCCATGGGAAGAAAAGCGAAGGAAGCGGCACGTTTTCTGGCTACGGCTTCGACCACTCTGAAAAACGAGGCGTTGCTAGCCATGGCCAGGGCCTTAAGGGAAGCCAAAGGCGAAATATTGGCGGCTAATGCCGTGGATATGGAGAACGGTCGCGAACAGGGATTGACCGCCGCGCTTCTTGACCGCTTGCTTTTGACCGAGTCCCGGATAGAGGACATGGCGGCCGGCGTGGAAAGTGTGGCTTTGCTGCCGGACCCCATTGGAGAAGTAGTGAAGATGTGGAGAAGGCCCAATGGCCTGGAAATAGGAAGGATGAGGGTGCCGTTAGGGGTCATCGGCATAATTTATGAGTCTCGTCCTAACGTGACGGCCGATGCCGCCAGCCTGTGTCTCAAGACGGGGAATGCCATTCTGCTGAGGGGCGGTGAAGAGGCCATTAACTCGAACCGCGCCATCGCCGGCGTTATTGCTGAGGCGGCCAAAGGATGCGGGATTCCCGAGGGAGCGATTCAGTTTGTCGACAGTGTCAGCCGTGAGGATGCCGTCGCTCTAATGCGGATGAACCAGTTCGTAGACGTATTGATCCCGCGAGGCGGCAAAGGGCTTAAAGAGGCGGTTCAGGCCAATGCCACGGTTCCGGTTATAATGACGGGCATGGGCAACTGCCACACTTATGTCGACGAATCTGCTGACATCGAAATGGCTACGCGCATAATCATTAACGCCAAGACCCAGCGTCCGTCCGTGTGCAATGCGACCGAGACCCTGCTCGTGCACGAGAACATCGCCCGGGAGTTTCTTCCCAAAGCCTGTGCCGAGCTTGCGGCGAGGAACGTTGAGTTGCGTGGCTGCGAAAAGACCAGAGCCATCGTCGACGGGATAAAGCCGGCCACGGAAGAGGATTGGGAGACCGAGTATCTCGACCTTATCCTCGCCATCCGGGTAGTCAAAAGCCTAGAAGAAGCAATAGATCACATCAACCGCTACGGAACCATGCATACGGAAGCGATTGTCACCAGGGATTATGACAGTGCCAGGCGTTTCTTGGCTGCGGTGGATGCCGCCTGCGTTTTCGTGAACGCCTCGACCAGATTTACCGATGGATTCCAATTTGGATTCGGAGCCGAGATGGGGATCAGTACCCAGAAGCTGCATGCCCGCGGGCCGATGGGACTGGAGGAATTGACGAGCACCAAGTTTATAGTGTATGGCAGTGGCCAGATTAGGGAGTGACGAGCGAGTTAGGAGGTATGGAGCAGCTAAAAAC
>CAYONS010000064.1:0-8630 GCA_964405385.1 uncultured Syntrophothermus sp. | reverse complement strand
GAAACCATGCAAGGACCCACCGGCTTGACCGGGGTGCAGGCCTGGCCGAACAACGGACACTCATAGGGCGTCACAACGCCGCGCAAAACGTCCCCGCACCTGCATCCTTTGATGACCTGGTCTTCCGCCTCAGGGATGTCGAACTTGCGCCGGGCGTCCCATGCCCCGTATTCGTCCCTGATCTCGAGACCGCTGGCAGCTATCGTCCCCAGGCCACGCCAGCGAGCGTTTGCCGGCACGAAAACCCGGTTGATGGCGGCTTGGGCCACCGGGTTGCCTTCCGGCCTCACTACCCGCCGGTACTGGATCTCGATTTCCGCCACTCCCCGGCTCAGTTGACGCAAGAGCAACCATATTCCTTCCAGTAGATCTAAGGTCTCAAACCCGGTGATAACGCAGGGCTTGCCGTATTTGGAAACTACGGGCTCATAAGGTGCGGTCCCGGTGACGGCTGAGACGTGCCCGGGACAGATGAGGCCGTCTATCTTCACTTGAGGATTTGAAAAAAGCGCATCTAAAGCCGGGCCCACCAGCTTGTGTAACGACCAAACGCAAAAGTTGGTGATGTTGTCTACGTACGCCTGCTCAATAGTAAGGGCTACGGCCGGAGCCGTGGTTTCAAAACCTATACCCAAGAAGACTATTTCTCGTTCCGGGTTTTGACGGGCTACGTTAAGGGCCTCCAAAGGAGAATATACTACCCTGACGTCTCGTCCCTGCGCCTTCTCCTTCTGCAAAGAACTTTCCGACCCCGGAACTCTCATCATGTCTCCGAAAGTAGTGAGGATAACCCCAGGTTGCCGGGCCAGCTCAATAACAACATCGATATCGGCTTGAGCAGTGACGCACACCGGGCACCCGGGCCCGGAAAGCAGCTTCAAGTTGGAAGGGAACAGGCTTCTCAAGCCGCTCCTGGCAATGGCTACGGTATGGGTACCGCATACCTCCATCAATGAGACTTCACGTTTCTCTCTTATTATGTCTGCTAACAAACGTTCAGCGTATTCCTTACAGTCGCGCATATTGCCGAAGCTCCTCCAGTATGCCCAGGGTTTCCTTAGCCCAGGCTTCGTCTACTATCTGCATGGCAAACCCCGCGTGAATAAGCACATACTGACCCACCTTCACCTCGGGGGTAAGCCTGATGCTGATTTCCAGCGAGTTCCCGCTCACATCGACCCTCGCCCTATCGTTCTCCAGTATTTCTTCTACCCTTCCTGGAACGCCTAAACACACTATCGTTTCACCTCGCTCGCAACGTAGGCCTGCCCCAGGGATATGCCCCCATCCCCGGGTGGAACCTGGGTATGTTGGTAAACTTTAAAACCTTGTTTCTTCAACTGTTCCCTCACCTTTTCCAATAATATCTGATTGTGAAAAACCCCGCCGCTCAACACCACCCGCTCCAGGCCGATATCATCTCTCATCCTATTCAAAGCATCGGTCATCGCAGCAACCAAGGTCAAGTGGAATTTCATGGCCATCTCCCTGGAATCTTTCTCGTTCTCCCGGTCTTTCATCATTTCTGCCCACATTGGAAGAACATCTAGCTGCCAAACCCCGTCCTGTCTCTCAAGAAAATACGGATAACACCCTGTTGCTTTGGTATCGGCAACAGCTTCCAATTCCACCGCAGCCTGTCCTTCGTACCGGTTTACGTAGCAAACCCCCAGAAAAGCCGAAACCGCATCGAACAGACGCCCGCAAGACGAGGTTTTCATGACATTACCTCTTTTTCGCACCTGATGACCCAAAATCTCTATCTCTTCCCCTGTCATGACAGGCAAGTACCGTCTCGCCACCTCGTAGCCCCGGTCGCCCAAAGCCTCCAGTAGGTAAACCAAAGCCATCCGGTACGGACGTTTAGCCGTCGCGTCCCCGCCGGGAAGAGGAACGTAGCGCAAATGGCCGAGGCGCGTGAAACCACGGCGGTCGCCTTTCAGAAATTCGAAACCCCAGACTGCACCGTCAGTTCCCCAACCGGCACCGTCACAGATAACCCCAAGGACCTCGCCCTCCAAGCCGTTTTCGGCCATGGCCGCAGCCAGATGGGCATGGTGATGCTGCACCGCTACCCTGTCAATCCCTAACTGCTTCTCGGCCCAAATCGTCGTTTGATAGTCCGGGTGAAGGTCATGGGCGATGACCTCCGGTTCAACCGCCAGCATCTTTTTGAATCGCGGTATTCCCTCCAAGAATTTTACCCAGTTGGAGTAGTTATTCAGGTCACCCCAGTGCTGGCTCAAAAAAGCCTCGTCACCCCTGGTCATGCAAAACGTATTCTTCAACTCACCGCCGAGAGCCAAGACCGTACGGGTATTTCCGGGCAGCTTGATTCCCCGCGGCACAAACCCCCGGGCCCGGCGCAAGAACTGGGGATTCCCTACGGGCGTGACTCTCATCACCGAGTCGTCACACGGGTTGTAAATGTCCCGGTTATGCACGACAAAGTAATCGGCTATCCCGCGCAGTTTGAACAAGGCTTCATTGTTATCGGTAATCAGAGGTTCGTCCGTGACGTTCGCACTGGTCATGATCAAGAGTTCCAGTTCATCATCGAAAAGCAGGTAGTGAAGGGGAGTATACGGAAGCATGACGCCTATGGTGTCTATACCGGGATGAATCAGGTCATCAGGCAAAAGCCCGTCCCAGTTTCTCTCCAGTATGACAATGGGAGCCGAAGGCGAGGTTAGCCATTGCTCTTCGACGGGGTTTATGTGGCAGTACAAGCGGGCTGCTTCTACATCCCTCGCCATTACTGCGAAAGGTTTAGCCTCTCGTTTCTTGCGCTCCCTTAGGCTCCTAATCGCATCGCAATTCTTAGCATCCGCGGCCAGGTGGAATCCTCCCAGCCCCTTGACCGCTAGTATATACCCCGCTTTTAACAGCTCGATGGGGTCCCTATGCACTTCTCTCCCCTCGGAGTCGAGAACATAAAGTCGGGGTCCGCACACCGGGCAAGCGTTGGGCTGGGCGTGAAAACGCCGGTGTCCCGGGTCTTCGTATTCCCGGCGACAGTCTTCACACATGGGAAACGGAGCCATCGTGGTCTTATCCCGGTCGTAAGGTACGTCTTTGATAATGGTAAAACGAGGACCGCAGTTAGTGCAGTTCGTAAAAGGATACCGGTACCTTCGGTCCTTCGGGTCCGTCACCTCCCGCTTACAGTCCTGACAAACGGCGATGTCGGGAGAGATCATGACCCCCTTTTCCGATTCGTTTTGGCTGTGCCTAATGGTAAAGTCGGTAAAACCTCGTGGTGTTATTTCCTTCACATCGCAGGTTTTGATAACCGCCAAAGGAGGCGGCTCTTCGACCAATCTGCGGGTAAAATCGTGCAGAGACTCGGCATACCCCTCAGCTTCAATCAATACCCCGTTGGACGAATTCAAGACCCACCCTCTTATACCGTGTTCGCAGGCCAAACGGTACACGTGGGGCCGGAATCCCACCCCCTGTACTATCCCTGTGATTCGAATGCGAAAACTCCTCACCTCTTCCTCCATATCCTTCCCTGCCCGCTGCCGTTGGCTTTGCCATCGTTGACAAACGAAGCCCCGGCAAGATGCCAGAGCCTCAATCTGAAAATAGCCTTTCAATTTCCTGCAAAACTAATTCTACCACCCTGGGCAAACGTCTTTGAACCTCAGGTGAAAGGTCTGTTCCCCAGTCGATAGTTTTAGGTTCAATCCCGATAACCGTGATCTCAGGACAACATCCCATCATCTTCGCCATCTCGACCGCTTCGTGAAACTGCAGTTGATGTGAAGACAACAGCTCCCCCTTTCGTTTCAGCTCCAGGTTTTCAAAGGAAACCCGGTAGATGGTTCCGGGCTCCCCTCCTCCCTCCATGGCATCGATAACGATAAGTTTATCCGATTCGCACAAACAATCGACCAAGTCATAGCTGTTGGTTCCTATATCTACTGCTTCTACCCCTGGCGGAAGCCCACTCTCCCTCAACTCTTGCACTGCGTGGACTCCAACTCCTTCATCTTTCAACAACAGGTTTCCGATGCCTACTACGAGAACCCTGTTCAAACATCTTCCCCCTCGGTTAATAGCTTATGCTCTTGGGAGCCCAACAGGCTCAGTGTCCTTTCTCGGCGTGATGGAAACCTTTAGGCATTTTGCCGGTAAACATGGACATCAGCACCGGTATCCCCTCGGACACGTCGAGATACACGTGTACGAGCACCGACAGGGCAAACAACCAGGTGACTATATAGTGAATAACCCGAACTGCTACCAGGCCACCCAAAAGGGCACCCAAAGACGGGAATAAATCGGGCTTATAGAGAATAAACCCGGTAACGATCTGAATCAATGCCATAAAAAGCCACCCAGTATACATCATCTTCTGCCCTGGATTGTACTTGCCGTAGTAAGGGTGACTGTCTGATAGAAATAGATAGTACTTAAGCATGCTGGGAAAGTTCTTGATGTCTTTTTTCGGGTTGAAAAGGATGTTCTTCCAATCACCCGTGACTATGGCGTAGTACACGCGTCCGACCACCCCTACGCACAGGACATAAGCCATGGCAAAATGCAGCATTCTGGCCTGATCCATGCTGCTGAAAACGCGAAAATGCAACGGTGCATGGATATAATAGCCCGTGAGTATCAGAAGAGTAATGGCTATCATGTTCATCCAGTGAAAAATTCGGATCCAGATGGGATGTCTGAGTTCCATTTCCTTCATCTCATCATCCCCCTCAGTCAATAACGAATTCAGCCAGGGTCTTCTTGTGGGGAGTCATCAGATGAATCGCGCACCCGAAGCAGGGATCGAAGCTCCTCACTACGCGTACCAACTCCACTGGATTGTTCGGATCCGCCACCGGAGTTCCAATCAGGGCCTGCTCCATGGCTCCGGGTTGGTTCAGCCCATCTCGAGGTGACGCGTTCCAGGTGGTAGGAACCACTGCGTTGTACACCGCGGTCCTCTGATGCTTGATGTGGTGCCAGTGCCCTAGAGCACCTCGCGGTCCTTCGGTCAACCCCATGCCATAAGCTTCGCCCGGTATTTCATAGGGTGTGGCAACCGGTTTACCCGGCTGCAGCTGCAATACCCATTCATCCATGGCGTGAGCCACCAGGGAACACTCGATGGCCCTGGCAAAATGCCGTCCCATTACCGAGAAGGCCTTTTCTCCTAAGTCCGTAACCTCTTTGACTTTCTTTATCCACATCCGGGCCAGCGGTCCGACCTCCATCACTATCCCGTTGTAGCGCGGGGCTTTGAGCCAAGAATACGCTCCTTCCTTCTTCGGGTCCGGAGTCACCACCGCTTCTGTCGGTTTCTTGCCGCCCGTATCGTCCTTGTACCAAGAGTACTTCACTTCCTCAGCCACTAGGGACGGATCGAAAGGCCGGTATTCCCCGCGTATATACGTACCGGAAGGGAAAAATTTCTTCTTCTTCACGTGGTCCTTGCCTTGTTCCAAAGGCATTCCCCCGTAAGCCAGGAGGTTCATGCAGCCGCGCCCAATGTCAAACCAGTCGGAATAAGCCTCGGCCACGGCCTTAACCGTCGGTACATAAACGTTGTCGATAAAATCGATGAGTTCAGCCAACCTCCATTTGAATTCCACTATCTTTTGCGTATCCGGCTGTTCGGTCGCTCCACCAACCACGATGCCCTGCTGGTGAGGCATTTTACCTCCCCATATCGCCAACATCTCCTGGGCTTTGCGCCTCATGTCCAATGCTTTGATGTAATTATCGACTGCCTGCTTGTTCACCGCATCCGGGAGACGGTAATCGGCCTGGTACCGAGGCACGAACGGGGGCACGTCCGGCCCTTTCACATAGTCTAAGGCCGCAAGATGGAAAAAATGAAGAATATGCGACTGGATGTAATTCGACCCCAGAATTAAGTTCCTGATAATCCGCCCGTTATCGGGTGCTTCGATACCGAAGGCGTCATCCAAAGCCAGGCTTGCAGCCGTACCATGGCACACCGGGCACACCCCGCATATTCTCTGCATTATCTGGGATGAGTCGCGCGGATCTCTCCCCTGCATGATCAATTCCATTCCCCGAAACATGGTTCCGCTGGTGCGGGCGTCCACAACTTTACCGCCGTCGATCTCGACCTCTATCTTCAGATGCCCTTCTATGCGGGTTACGGGATCAACTACAACCTTTTGCGCCATTATTCCTCACCTTCTTTCGCATCTTTCTTGCCACCGATTCGCCCGGTCAAAATGTTGCCGGCCAGGTGCCCGCCAATACCGAGTATGGCTGCTCCTCCCAATATCAGTCCGAGCTGATCCACTGTGGCAGTTATAGCCGGCCCTACCGGCATTTCCGGCATCCGCTCGTAAATCGGCCACCCTGGGAACTGCGGTTCTGTACAGCCTATGCAGACCCCGCCGCACTTAACGCACCAGTTGACCCCTCCGTTCCATAACCGGGTAGTCGCGTCACAGTACGCGATCGGGCCTTTGCACCCCAGTTCCAACATGCACCCTGGATCCCCGAAATTCTTGGCAAAAATCGCGTTATCGAAGTACTGTCTTCTCTGGCAGTTATCGTGGATGATCTTGGAGAAAAACATCTTGGGACGTCCGAATTCGTCCAGTTCAGGATAGTCGCCGTAAAGTATGATATGCGCAATGGTTCCAACCATCCAATCCGGGTGAGGAGGACAGCCAGGAACGTTCACTATCGGTACGTTTTTGATCACTTCCGAAACCGGCTTGCAGTCTGTGGGATTAGGCGGAGTCGCGGGAATGCCGCCGTAGGCCGAGCATGTCCCGAAAGACAGTATAGCCTTGGCTTTGCTGCCGATATCGTTAAGCAACTTCATGAAAGTAATAGGTTCCCCGTTTTCCTCACCCACAGTGCAGTACAAACCATCGGCCCCGGTTGGTACAGCCCCTTCGACCACCAGGAAGAATTTCCCGGGGTTTTCCTCGGCCACCTTGTACATCGCTTCTCTAATAGCCAAGTCACCGGCAGCAGCCATAACATTGGGATGATAA
Organism: uncultured Syntrophothermus sp.; assembly: GCA_964405385.1. Taxonomy (GTDB): domain Bacteria; phylum Bacillota; class Syntrophomonadia; order Syntrophomonadales; family Syntrophothermaceae; genus Syntrophothermus. Next base: position 1,641 of record CAYONS010000064.1, on the reverse strand, counting down.
CGGAGGCTGATGACTTTCAATAACACTTCCTGGATAGAAGGGTGAACCGTGTTGAGAAGCGAAATTGAACAACCTGTACATCCCGCTCCTTGGATCCATATCACCGGCGGGGCTCCCGCTTCCGCCGCCTCAGCCATGAACGGTGCCAAAAACGGCGACATCGATATGGCCGCCGCCGAACCGGCACACAGGCGGATAAACTCGCGACGACTGAGCTTAGTAGGCATTATGCTAGTCCCTCCCAACAACTAGTCTTCCTGACTAACCTGATCCTTGAGAGCTCAACAACGACACATTTTAAGCAGGCCTGCTGGCCCTCACGTCATTTCTTATGACTCTTTTCCTGCACCTCCTTTGCCCCGTCTCTGCAATCACATGTGCCCCCCTTTTTCTCACGACCGTTCAGCCGCAAGTTCCATTTCTGACCTCAGGACGGCACCGTTTGCCCCGTTTAGCAACACCGGTTTTTGCAAACACATCTTGCACCGCACCCAAATGTTACACCAAACCCGGATGCCCTCGACCTCTTAATCTCGGCACCGATTTATGCGTATCCCTTCCTAATGTCAGGGCCAACTGTTTTAGAAAGCCGCTTGCCCCGGGCCAACGCCAGCGGCAAGCGGGAAGAAAAAGATTGGGATTGGCTAGCTACAAGCAATCTTCTTCTTGTGAACTTCCTCTTCTAACCAGCGGCACCACTCGTTTATGCCCTGGCCGGTTCGTCCCGAGACGAAAAATATCTTGGCTTCAGAATTTATGCTGGACAACGCTTTTTCGAACTCCCTCACATTAAAGTCAGTCTGGGATAAGAGGTCCATCTTGTTTAAAAGAATGGCCCTGGCTTGTTGGAACATCAAAGGATACTTCCAGGGCTTGTCATTGCCTTCGGTCGTAGTACAGACTACCACCCGGAAGTCCTCACCCAGGTCGAACTCGGCCGGGCAAACCAGGTTGCCCACGTTTTCTATAAATAGGGTATCTATCTCTCGCAGCTTCAATCGCTCGAAAGCGTCTCTAACCATCCGGGCATCGAGGTGGCATCCACCACGGGTGTTTATCTGGTAAACCGGCACCCCCGTGCTTTCAATGCGCCGGGCATCCCAATCCGTGTACAGGTCTCCTTCGATAACCGCCATGCCCATCCTGGGTTTTAGCTCCAAAATAGTCTTTTCCAGTATCGTGGTCTTGCCTGCCCCAGGCGAGCTCATTATATTAACTGCCAGCACCGACCGTTGGGCAAATAGTTTGCGGTTCGCGGTGGCCATCATGTCATTAGCTTGCAGAACACCGGTCTTGAGCTCGATCCTTTTCCCCATCTAGCGATTCTCCTTCGAAATAATCTACGAGTAGTTCCCGCCCGTGTATGATTTCCACGCTAGCCGCTCCACACTCCGGGCAACTGAAAACACCCAAGGGCAAACCGCCAAAACATCTACCACAGGCCCTGCATCTACACTCCACGTCCTTTTCTTCTATTTCCAGTTTCGCATCTTTCCACAAATCATCATCCGCAACCAGCACATCAAAAGCAAAACTGAGGCTTTCAGGTAAAGCCATGGTCAGTTTGCCCACCACAATCTTAATCTTCGTAATCCTGGTTATATTATGCGCAGCTGCACTTTCCTGAACGGCAGCTATAAT
>CAYONS010000063.1:0-8685 GCA_964405385.1 uncultured Syntrophothermus sp. | reverse complement strand
AAAGTGCCGGAGCCGCCGATCACCGCATAATCACACGCAGGGACGCTTTTCACCGGTCCTACCTCCCCTGTCGCTCACCGTAGACCTGCAGAACGTTGTACGCTGTATCCCTTAAGGCCGGGGTTTTTCCTGTTTTTCTGATAATCTCTATCATTCTCTCCATGCTCATCTTGTAGGATAGTCCCGTGCTTCTCACCACATTCTCCTCGATCATGATGCTCCCCAGATCATCGGCCCCAAAAAAAACCGACAACTGGCCCACATGTTCCCCCTGAGTCACCCATGAACCTTGAATATGTGGTATATTGTCGAGATACAGGCGACTCAAGGCCAGAGTGCGCAGGTACTCGGCACTGGTGACTTTAGAACCCATCAGTTCATTGTTGCCCGGCTGATAGGACCACAGGATGAATGCCCGAAAACCCCCGGTGCGGTCCTGGAGCGAACGCACAGCTTCAAGGTGGGCCAGACGGTGCTCCGGCTTATCTACGCTGCCCATCATCATTGTAGCCGTGGTCTTGAGGCCAAGCCCATGGGCTTCTTCCATTATACGGAGCCACTCGTCGCTCTTGATTTTTTTAGGACTGATGAAAGACCTGACCTCATCGTGCAGAATTTCCGCCCCGCCCCCGGGCAGCGAATCCAGTCCTGCCGCGACCAGTCTTTCCAAAGTCTCCCGGGTGCTGAGTCCTGAAACCTTAGCGATATGGGCTATCTCAGGCGCGGAAAGCGAGTGCACCGTAATGTCAAAATTATCCTTTATACTCCTGAACATCCTTTCAAAAAAGGATACATCCAGTTCAGGATGAAGCCCTCCCTGAATCATCACCTGGCTTGCCCCCAGTTCCAGGGCTTCCTTTATCTTGACGAACAATTCTTCATCTGTTATGACGTAGCCATCATCTGCCCCTGGGGAACGGTAAAAAGCACAGAACCTGCACCCGCAAGAACAAATATTGGTATAGTTTATATTACGGTCGATGATGAAAGTCACGAGATTATCCGGGAACAGCTTATCCCTAACCTGCGAAGCTGCCCGGGCAAGGCGCAAAAGATCCTCCTCGTAAAAGAGAAACAAAAATTCCTCAGGCCGCATCCGCCGGCCGTCGAGTATTTCGCGCAAAATCTCATCCGCTTTCAACGTCAAACCTCCAAAAACTCCAGGGAAGGAATATCCCTCAAAGCCCCTATTTCATAAGCCTCCTGGTAATACCTGCGCAGGCCTTCCTTGAGCTCGTCCGTTAAACCGAACTTCAGAGTGGAGAAGTACTCCTCCAAATATTCGGCGGACAAACCGTTTCCGTTGACCGCAGCCCTGGCAACTTCCGGGATCCGGTCTAAGCTTGTCTGCACCGAACCCACCAGGGCCCTCTGTATATCGGCCGCTTCGGCAAAATTGTCACGGGCAAAATCTCTCCTGACCGCCCATACCGCGCAGACCATGGGGCCGCCGGTATAATCCTTCCATTCATACCCCAGGTCATAGACCAGCAGTCTGTTTTCTACAGCCTGGCTGCACAACATGGCGTCGTCTCCGATTAACAAGGCCGCATCCGCCTTCTCGAGCATCCCCTTCAAGTCCGGGTCCATTACCAGGTATTCGGCCTCGACCCTGTACTTGCGTTCGAGCAGAATGCGGAGCAGAACGTGCGATGTGGCCGAAGCACTGGTAAGGGCTATCCTTTTCCCGCTTAATTCTTCGATGGGAACCTTGGAAAAAAGCAGGATGCTCATCACCCTGCCGTTACAGCTTATGGAAATACCGGGCACCAACAACAGCTCTCCGGCATGGCGGGCGTACTGAATAGAAGATATAGGAGCTAGATCCAATTCGTTACTCACAAGCATCCGGTTCAACTGGGAGGGGGTTCCCTGCACCAGACGATCTTCAGGCAAAAAACCCGATAGCCTCAACCCATAGAGTATAGGAAAACAATTAAGAAACCTGATATGTCCGATTCTCGCTCGCACTCGAACGTACCTCTTTTCCGTAAATACTGTTGTAAATTGCGCTTAACCTGAAAGCTTCAGTACCTGGCTATCACGTTGTAGAGGGTATCTCTTTCCACAGGATTGTAACCGGCTCCTTTTATCAGCCGTATCAATTCCGATTTCGCTATTCCCAGTTCGGTCTTGGCTCCCGCCGCATGGGTGATCCTCTCCTCCACCACGGTTCCGTCCAAGTCATCGGCCCCGAACTCCAGGGATATCTGGGCCAAGGGCAACCCCAGCATTATCCAGAAGGCCTTGATGTGGTCTATATTGTCCAGCATCAGACGCGATATAGCTATGACCTTCAGGTCTTCCACGGCTGTGGTGCGTTCAAGATGGCTGAGCCGGGTATTTTCAGGGTGAAAAGGCAGAGGTATAAAAGCCTGAAATCCCCCCGTTTCGTCCTGCAACTCACGCAGAAGCAAAAGATGATCCACCCGGTCTTCTATACTTTCTATATGACCGTACAACATAGTGGCATTAGTCCGTAGGCCCAATTGGTGAGCAGTACGGTGCACCTCAAGCCATTCCCGGGATGAGGCTTTTTTCGGGCAGACAACGGCCCGTATATCGTCCTTCAGTATCTCGGCGCCTCCCCCGGGAAGAGACCCCAGTCCTGCCGCCTTAAGGGTTTCTAAGACTTCTCTCACCGATAATCCAGATATTTTAGAAAAATATTGGATCTCCACGGCAGTGAAGGCCTGAAGGTGTACGTCGGGAAATTCTCTATGGAGTTCGCTTATTACCTCGACGTAATAATCAAATGGCAGCTCGGGATGCAGTCCGCTTACCACGTGCAGTTCGGTTATGTTCATAGGTATGGCTTGCCTCGCCAACTGCAGGGCTTCCTCCACGGTCATGGTATAGGCTCCGGAAGAGTCAGAGTGTCTGCCGAAAGCGCAGAACTCGCACTGAGAAACGCAAACGTTGGTGAGATTTATATGGCGGTTGACATTGAAAAACACATCTCGTCCCGTTTTTTTCCACTTCACGCTTCGCGCCATTTCCCCCAGAGCCAGGATGTCATTCACTGAAAACAGGTAGATACCTTCCTCGCGGGTGAGCCTTTCTCCTTTTTCTACCTTGGCGGCAATCTCTCGCAGTCTGTCTTCCATGTCTCTTTCCCCTTAACAAACTTTTTGCACGGTCAAACCCCTACTTATTATAGCAAAAACCTACGCGATACTGTCTTTGGGCTCAGGTTTTAATCTTGAGGGTCCGCATCCTGTTTATAGCCGCTGCCGCTTCCAGCATCCTTGGAAAAGCCAGGTCTCCAGGATGCTGGCCGAAAAACGGCGAAACGACATCAAGTCCTTTTTCCTCGATGTCCTTATACACCATCTCGAGAACCTGCCGTAAGGAGCGATTTTCGTCAACGTACCGCGTGCAGTAAAGGATGATGTCGGCAATGGCCCGCGTTTGGCTGGGATCCACAATCTGCTCCACCAGGCTGAGGTCGATGGAATCCTCTCCAAAAACCACCGTATGCAGGCCCTTGGCTTCAGCTCTTACCTTCCGCCCGCGAAACGGATTAAAGCTCTCCTTATGGGGAACGCGCGGCAGGTAATGTGCCGGGGGCCCGCTCGTCTCGGGCTCTCTTTTCGTCGGAAGTTCTCGGGCGACCAGTTTTGCTTTATCAGTTACGTCATAAGGACGATATCTATCCATCATTATCACGGTGTCGCAAACGTCGAAATAGTCGCCGGCTCCGCCCATGACTATCACCGTCGACACCCCTTTTTCCTGGTACAGCTGTCTGACCCGGTCCACGTACGGCGTGATGGGCTCTTTATCCTTGGATACCAGGCGCTGCATACGCGCGTCCCTGATCATGAAATTAGTGGCACTGGTGTCTTCATCGAGCAACAAAACTTCCGCTCCCATTTCCAGAGCCTCCATTATATTGGCGGCCTGTGAAGTGCTGCCACTCGCATTTTCCGTGGTAAAAACGTCGGTGCTGTCCCCGGAAGGCAGGTTGCTTATAAAGGGAGTTATGTTAACTCCGTGCACGTAGCGCCCGTCTTCGGCCCGAATTTTGACGGCCGTATGGTTGGTTATTACCCATTCCCTGCCATCTCCCCAGATATGGTTGTAAACCCCTCTTTCCAAGGCCCGCAACAAGGTGCTCTTGCCGTGGTATCCTCCTCCGACTATGAGAGTTACCCCTTCGGGCACACCCATGCCGGTGATGGGTCCGTGATGTTTGGACTGTATGGTTACCTCCAGGCTGGGAGGCGCGATGAACCTGACGACACCCGGTCCGCTCATCGGCCTGTTACTCACCCCGCTCTTTCGGGGAAGTATCGATCCGTTGCCGATGAAAGCTACCAACCCCAGGCGTTTAAGCTGTCCCCTTATCCAGTTCTGATCCTCAAAAAGCCATACATGGCGGCGCAGCTCTTCTTCTTTCCAGGCCCTCATGAACAGGGTGCCCGCAACTACTTCCCCCAATTCCTCTACCAGCATGTCCGCGGCCTCACGTCCGAGGACAGTGCGTCCTGCGGCCGGCAACCCTACCGAAATCCTGGCCTCCAGATAGTCAGCGTCGACTTTGACCGCCGTTCGCTCCAGCACTTCCTGTTTACCGGCATCGATTTGAACCATCCCGCTTTTCCCGGTACCCCTGCGGCCTTTGACCAAGCGATCAATAAGGTTTTCGGCGCGGCGGGCCAAAATGTCGGCAAGGGCGATCCTTCTTTCTTTACCGTCCATCAAGTACCCCGGAAACCCCGCCTCGCCCAAAGGAACGCGAACTCGAACCCGTGAAGGAGCAGCAAACGGGTCTCCCTGGACGTGGTCTATGTGCAGAATATAACTCCCCATGTCGTAGGTGCCCCTGATATCCTGGTATGCTTTGTAGCCCCTTCCGTCAATCCTGGACAAAATTCTTGTTAAATCAACCTTCTTCAGCACGATGACCGCTTACCTCCTGAACAGCTTGAGCTCTGTCTGACACAACCTAGATATCAGTATATACCCTCTTGGATTCTCGCGCTGTCGTGGCTACAACAAAACTAGCCTTAAGCCGCAGCCTAAGGCTAGCCTCTCCCCTCTTGAGCCGAAAACAGCCACTAAATAAATTTGTATATTTAGATTTAGACGCTGATTAACGCAGATGTATCGGAAACATGACAAACATGACGGTGCACAGAGTTTGTCGCCGTGAACCGGTACGGTGACCTTGACAGTAACATGGGAGCTCCGTAGCTTGCAGTTTTCATTCCCCAGTGGCGACACCAAGACGTACGATGAGCGTCTGCCCTCTTTCAGACCTATGGATGTGATGGCAGAAATAGCCCGTCTCACGAACTGGATGCTGCTCTTTTCTTCCTAGGTTTTTTATTCTTTCGCGACGCACGGTTCGTTGCGGCAAGCGTTCCCTCTTCCATCGCGTACAAAGCCAATAGCCACTCGAGCCTGGCAATTACCTCCTCTGTAGTCCCGCTGCCCGTATAAACCAAGGGCTGGCAAGGGAACCTCCTGAGAAATTCTAATATCTCGCCAGCCGCTGTCGCGATCTTCTGTGACAGATCCCGCATCTCGCCCAGGCCCTCCTGCTGTGCCAACGCCTGTTCGAGACGGCAGGCGTATTGGATGATGTCTTCCAACTGGTCCAGAATTATCCCTGCCGGCAAAAAATTCGTCAAAGCCTCTCATCCCTATCGGTTGAGCTGAGCTGATATGTTTAATTTCTACCTTTTTCGCCATAATCCTGCCTTTAGGGAAAAAACTTATTTCCTGTTTTCCAGAGCCAACTCAACCAGACGGGCACATAGATCCTCGAAACTCATTCCGGCTGCTCTGGCCGCATCGGGAAAAAGACTGAGAGAGGTCATACCCGGGATGGTATTTATCTCCAACACGTACGGGTTATCGTTCCTGTCGACTATGAAGTCTATTCGAGAAAATCCCCGGCATTTGAAAGCATGGTAAGTCTTCAAAGCTATCTCTTCAACTCTTTTTTTGGCTCGCTCGCTTATCCGGGCCGGGATTATGTGGTGACTCATGCCCGGCGTGTACTTGGCCTCATAATCGTAGAATTCGTTTTCGGCAACTATTTCGATAAGGGGCAGGACCCGGGCATCCTCGTTCCCGAGAACCGAAGCCGTGACCTCAGTCCCGTCGATGAATCTTTCCACAACCAACTCCGAATCATAAGAAAGAGCGGTTTCCAAAGCCTGTATTAGGGCTTCTTTTTTCTTGACGATGGTGGTTCCGATGCTCGATCCCTGGGTGGCAGGCTTTACCACAAGGGGCAGTCCGAGTTTCGCCATTACCTCATCGGCAATCTGCCCGGGAGTCTTCAAATGGCCCCGTTCCGTGTCTATAACCAAGAAGGGTGAAGTCGGTATCTGTTCGTAAGCCAATATCTTCTTGGTCGTTGCTTTATTTATACAGACAGCACTGGTAAGAACCCCAGAACCGATGTAGGGTATCTCAAGGATGTCCAAAAGCCCCTGTACCGTGCCATCTTCTCCGTATTTGCCGTGAAGGGCAATGAACACTACCTCGGGCCCAAAAGCTGTGATATCAGTGACCGACTTTTCGTTAAGGTCCAATTCCGTCACATCAAATCCTTTGGCTATCAAAGCATCCGCTACCGCTCTACCGCTTCTGAGCGAGACCTCTCTTTCTTTGGATTTCCCTCCATACAGAACCAGCACTCTCTTAGCCACTCTTCAGAACCCCTTTCTCTTGAAAAGCTGCCCGTGAACGAAGTTGCACCACCGCGCTTTCCGGCACGTAGACCTGTCCCAGCTTCACATCCGGAGAAAAACGCCCGTGATAGTCGCTGCCTCCCGTCATCAAAAGGTTCCTCTCCAAGGCCAAAGTGTAGTATTTTTGCCGGAGCTTGTCGGCATCGGGCCCCAAGTAATAGTAGTACACCTCCAGGCCTATCTTCGGGTGTCGCAGCAGTTCTAAAACGAAATGGTCGTCCCTGATTAGCCCAGGATGGGCAAGAACCGGCACCCCTCCACACTCAAGGATGATCTCGACTGCTTCATAGTAAGGGTTCTTGGTGAAATCTACATGGGCCAGGCCGTGCTGCACCAGATAGTTGCGCAAGATGTGGATAATCTCATCCTTGGTATTAATGTACCCGGCTTCGATGAGAGCGAAAAGAAAATGATTCTTACCGATAGCCACGTTGTCAGTGGCGATCTCTTTTACCCTTTCAAACTTGATGGCGTAACCGTGTTTGTTAAACTTTTCGACCATCTGCTCCGCTATGATATTTCGGTCTTCTCTCAACTCTTTCAGCCACGAATTGAGAACAGGAGAATCCGGGTCTACGCAATACCCCAGAAGATGTATCTCTCTGCCTTCGTGCATGGTAAGTAGTTCAACGCCCGGGATGAGTTCTATGCCGAGTTCTTCCGCTGCCTGCAGGGCCTGTTTATATCCTTCAATGCTTTCGTGATCACAGAAACTTATGGTCTTGAGTCCGCAAGCAGCCGCCTGGTAAACGAGATCAACCGGCGGCGTAGCTCCGTCCGAAGCGGTCGTGTGCAGGTGCAAATCAACGGTCGGTTTCTTCACAATAAGCAACACCCTCTGCCTATAATCCTCTGATCCTCCGGCACTTCTTACAATATAATAGCAGATGGAAACCGGCTTATTCCAATTTTTTTGCAGGTACGGTTCATAAACAAAAAAGCTCGGCGTTTACAGGCCCGAACAAAAACAAAGTTTGTATCGGCATAACTTTCTTGGGTTTCGCCCTTGCTTAAAAACATCACCTTAGGTAAAATAGTTGGCGAGGATAAGAAGAGACTGTTGCTCTTCAAAGCACGATGAGCTCGGTCTCGGTGTGTAAAAAATACTAATTTTGCGCAGGGGAGTAGCTCAATTGGTAGAGCAGCGGTCTCCAAAACCGCGGGTTGTGGGTTCGAGTCCTGTCTCCCCTGCCATTTATTTTTTATCCTTCCTTGGCCGGAAGAAGCGGTATCAGCCACTCTAAGAAAGCCCGGGTGCTCCGGGTCTGGAGGAATATGGTTCCCGGCCCCTCGTACTCGCTCACAAGCCCTTCGCCGCTGGTAATGGTACTGAATATCCCGCTGGCCGCCTTCTTGACCGAGTATTTTACTGTCGACTGAAAGGCCACGATGTGACTGGTGTCAACGATGAACTTTTCCCCGGGACCCAGCTTCTTCTCCATAATGGCCCCGTAACTGGTCAGGACCAGAAGCCCGCTCCCTGAAACCTTCAGCAGAAACAAGCCTTCCCCCGCAAAAAAGGATTTGGCGCCTCCGAACTTGGTGTCTATCTCCAGTCTCATATCTCCTGCCAGATACGAACCCGATTGCACGAAATACGTTTCGTTGTTGAGCTCCAAACCGATGACATCACCCGGCACCGCCGGAGCCAGGGTTACTTCCCCGCTCCCTCCTTCAGCCACGTAATTACTGACGAAGAAGCTTTCTCCTCCCAGAACCTTGCGTTTGAGAGCCCCCATGAACCCACCTTTCATTTCTGTCTTTAAACTGATGCTCGGGCTCATGGATACCATGGCTCCCGGTTCCGCCTGTACGCCTTCTCCCGGATTGAGTCTTATCACCGCCAACGAATACGACGGACGGTAAAGGATATCCAACTGCACGGCCACCCCTGGTTCAAAAAACCTAACAATACTTGTACATTATGCTGCTTCTTGTTAGGCGGCCTCCCCATGACCAGGTTTTCGCTCCTTTC
>CAYONS010000062.1:0-8781 GCA_964405385.1 uncultured Syntrophothermus sp. | reverse complement strand
CTCCATCGAAAGACAGCCTCGGCCAGTGCCGAGGTGTTGTGTTTTTGTGTGAAAATGAGCCAGAAGGCAGGACATCGTCTGCAGGGTGTAGAAGTAATCAGTGTGCGGTATAAAAAGGGGGGCTTGACTGAGGCAATCGTTTCCTGGCACAGGCGGCTTCGAAAGCATCGATGGGATTTGCACGTTAGAAACCATTCATCAAGACAGGAGGAGCATAAATGGGATCTAAGCTGGAAAGAATAGAGAAGAATGAAGTGGCTTTGGAAATAGAGGTTCCAAGTGACAGAGTAAGCGAGGCCTTGAACCAGGCTTACCGGCGTATCGTTAAACAGGTTTCGATACCCGGGTTCAGAAAAGGGCGGGTTCCCAGGCCGGTCTTAGAAGCCTATTTCGGTAAGGAAATTCTCTATGAAGAAGTTATAGGCGAGTTGCTCCCTGCTGCCTACGAAGAAGCCGTCAAGGAGAACGGTCTTGACCCCGTAGCCGAGCCCCAGATTGAAATAGTGCAGCTCGAAGATGGCAAGCCATTCGTTTTCAAGGCCAGGGTTACGGTCAAGCCGGAAGTAATACTTGGGCAGGTAGAAGGAATAGAAGTGACTGTGCCTCCGGTTAAGGTCACCGACGAGGATGTAGACAGACGCCTGGAGGCTATGCGCGAGCGGTATGCCCGGCTGGTGGAGGTTGCGAGCGATGATTCCGCTCTCCAGGGCGACGTGCTGACCATTGACTTTGAAGGATTTATAGATGGGGAGCCTTTCCCTGGAGGAAAGGGCGAGGGTTATTCCTTAGAATTGGGATCAAGAACCTTTATACCCGGATTTGAAGAACAGTTGATCGGGGTGAAGGCGGGCGAAGAAAAAGAGATCAAGGTGCAGTTCCCTGAGGATTATCACAGCCAGGAACTTGCCGGGAAAGAAGCTGTGTTCAAGGTCAGGGTGCATGAAATAAAACGCCGTGAATTAAGCCCTTTGAACGATGAATTCGCCCAAGAGATAAGCGAGTTCGAAACGCTGGAAGAGTTGCGGGAAGACATCCGGAAGAACCTAACCATGATAGCCGAAGAGAGGAACCGGCAGTTGATTCGGGATCAGGTGGTGGCTAAGGCGGTTGAGTCTGCCGAAGTAGACATTCCTTCGGTCATGAAGGAACAGCAGGCAGAATCCATGTTGGAGGTATTCCGCGAGCGGCTGGCCCAGCAGGGCATGAGCCTGGAGGACTATGTCAGTGTAACCGGTATGTCGGTTGAGGCTATCAAAGAAGAGTATGCCGAACAGGCGGAGAAGTCTATTAAGATGAACCTGGTTCTGGAGAAGATAGCCGAGGAAAAAGGGCTTATTCCGACGGAAGAAGATTTCGATAACCAGGTGCAGAAGGTCGCCGGCGATTTCGGAGTTGACGCCGAGCTAGTGAAAGATCGTTTGTTTGAATCTCGTAAACGAATTGAGTACAGTATAATGTTGGATAAAGCCGCTAACTTTTTGGTAGAAAACGCCGTGATAAAAGAGGCTCTGCCGGAAGCACAGGAGACACAGGCAGAGGTTGAGCAATCTTGATGTAGAACGCTGGAGACTGGGGACTTTGATAAAACGTTTGACATTGTGAGGTGAGAGAATGTCCTACCTCGTACCGATTGTGGTAGAACAGACCAGCCGAGGAGAACGGGCTTACGACATCTACTCCCGGTTGCTGAAAGACCGGATAGTTTTTTTAGGCAGCCCCATAGATGACCAAGTAGCAAATCTGATCATAGCGCAGTTCCTGTTCCTGGAGGCCGAAGACCCGGATAAGGATATTCATTTCTATATCAACAGTCCGGGCGGATCCATATCTGCAGGGATGGCCATCTTCGATACTATGCAGTATCTAAAACCGGATGTTTCGACCATCTGCGTGGGGATGGCTGCCAGCATGGGGGCTTTTCTGTTGGCGGCCGGGGCCAAAGGAAAGAGGTTTGCCCTGCCCAACAGCGAGATTATGATACACCAACCTATCGGGGGGACGCAGGGACAGGCGACCGATATTGAGATCCATGCCCGGCGCATCGTCAATTTGAAGAAGCGCTTGAACAGGATACTGGCAGAGAAAACCGGGCAGAAGCTCGAGGTTATAGAGCGAGATGTCGAGCGAGACTTCTTTATGACTGCGGAGGAGGCCAAAGCCTACGGGATCATCGATGACATTTTCTATGAATCCAAGCGTAAGGGGAAAAAGTAGAATGTATAGTAGCGGAAGCGGGGTGAGGTCATGCAAAGGTTTGGCGGCGACGAAAGAGGGCAGCTGAAATGCTCTTTCTGCGGTAAGACTCAGGATCAGGTGAGAAAGCTGGTGGCCGGCCCAGGGGTCTACATCTGCGATGAGTGCATAGAACTTTGCAATGAAATAATAGAAGAAGAGTTGGCCGATGATTTTGGGTTTGAAATGGGGGACATCCCTAAGCCCCAAGAAATAAAAGAGATACTGGACCAGTACGTCATCGGACAGGAGAAGGCCAAGAAGATACTGGCGGTTGCGGTCTACAACCACTACAAGAGAATCAACCTGGGCACCAAGCTGGACGACGTGGAGCTGCAGAAGAGCAACATCCTGATGCTGGGGCCGACCGGCAGCGGTAAGACACTGTTAGCACAAACCTTGGCCAAGATATTGAATGTTCCCTTTGCCATCGCCGATGCGACCTCACTTACGGAAGCAGGTTATGTGGGCGAGGACGTGGAGAATATTCTGCTAAAACTAATTCAAGCGGCTGACTACGACATCGAGAAAGCAGAGAAAGGGATTGTATACATCGACGAGATAGACAAGATAGCCCGTAAGACCGATAATCCCTCAATCACTCGCGATGTGTCCGGAGAAGGGGTGCAGCAGGCCCTGTTAAAGATTCTGGAAGGCACTATTGCCAGCGTTCCGCCTCAAGGGGGGCGCAAGCACCCTCACCAGGAGTTTATCCAGATTGATACCAGCAATATTTTGTTTATCTGCGGCGGGGCTTTTGAGGGGATAGACAAGATCATCCAAAACCGTGTCGGGCAGAAGGCAATGGGGTTTGGAGCCGATATCAAGACTAAGAAAGAAAAGAAAATAGGCGAGATACTAGAACAGATACTGCCCCAGGACCTGTTGAAGTTCGGTCTTATTCCCGAATTTGTAGGCAGGGTTCCCATCATCGTGACATTAGATGCTCTAGACGAAGCGGCACTGGTCAGGATTTTGACCGAGCCGAAGAACGCCCTGGTGCGTCAGTACCAGAAGCTCTTCGACATGGACGGGGTTAGCCTCGAATTTACAGACGATGCTCTGAAGGCGATAGCCGAAGAGGCCATGAGGAGAAACACCGGGGCGAGAGGCCTGCGGGCGATAGTGGAGGACATCATGCTGGACGTGATGTATGAAATCCCCTCGCGGGCTGATGTCACCAAGTGTGTGGTGACCAAGGACGTGGTGCAGAAAAAGGAAAAACCGCTTCTAGTTACCGTGGAACCGAAAAGAAGGGTAAACTGATAAAGGCAGCGAGAGCTGCCTTTTTTTACTCCGGTCACGACCTGATGAAAGCCCGGGCGGTGGAGATAATATGTAATAACACAGCTTGTGAGGGCGGAAAACAGGGTGATACCGGTTGAGTGAATTAGGGGGATTTCTCTACCTGATTCAGGTGTTTTTCGGCATCATAATCGGGATGTACTTCTGGCACCTGTTGCGCAGAGAGAAGGGGGTAAAAGCAGCCGTCGTCCGGGATTCGGACAAAGAACAAGAAAAACTGCGAAAACTGCGGAAAATATCACTGACTGAGCCGCTGTCCAGCAAGACCCGGCCTACTCGCTTCGAAGATATCGTGGGTCAGGAAGAAGGGATAGAGGCTCTGAAAGCCGCTCTTTGCGGACCTAATCCCCAGCACGTTATCATCTACGGCCCTCCTGGAGTCGGAAAGACGGCGGCGGCGAGGCTGGTTCTGGAATACGCGAAGGCGGATCCGGTCTCCCCTTTCGGGTCGAATGCCTGCTTTGTAGAGATAGACGCCACCATAACCCGGTTCGATGAGCGTAACATCGCAGACCCCTTAATAGGCTCGGTTCACGACCCCATCTATCAGGGAGCAGGGGCCCTAGGACTGGCCGGCATTCCGCAGCCCAAACCGGGCGCGGTCACCAAGGCTCACGGCGGGATCCTTTTTATAGACGAGATTGGGGAACTGCACCCGGCCCAACTCAACAAGCTGCTAAAGGTGCTGGAAGAGAGAAAAGTCTACCTGGAGAGCGCGTACTACAGCCGGGAGGACAAGAATATCCCGGCGTACATTCATGATATTTTCCAAAACGGGCTACCTGCCGATTTCCGTCTGGTAGGGGCTACCACCAGGTCTCCGGAAGAGCTCCCTTCGGCGCTTCGTTCCCGCTGTATCGAAATATTCTTTCGTCCCTTGGAAAAAGAAGAGATTCAGCTCATAGCGAGCAGGGCGGCTCGAAAAATCGGGATGGACATCTATGAAGACGCCTTAGCTGAAATCGCTCGTTACGCGACCAACGGCCGAGAAGCCGTGAACATGATCCAGTTGGCAGCAGGCATCGCGACGGTGAAAGGGGGCTTACGGATTGATCAGGAAATCATTGCCAGGGTGGTGAACCACGGCAGGTTCAACCCCCGCTTTGAAGTCAGGCCGAGCCCTGAACCGCGAATAGGGGTGGTGAACGCTCTGGCCGTCACCGGAGCGAATCAAGGACGGTTGATCGAGGTCGAGGTGTGCGCCATCAAAGCAAGACCGGGCCGGGGGCGCTGGAAGGTTACAGGGGTGATAGAAGAAGAGGAGTTCGGCGATTCCGGGCACGCATTTCGACGCAAAAGCATGGCCAAGGGTGCGGTGGAAAATGTGATGACTGTTCTCCGGTGGCTGTACGGGCTCAATACCGGGGATTACGACATTCACATCAATTTTCCCGGGGGGACGGCTGTAGACGGTCCCTCAGCGGGAGTGGCGATGGCAGTGGCGGTCTTCTCGGCTCTGAAAAGGTGGCCGGTCCGGTCTTCGGTGGCCATGACCGGAGAATTGTCGGTTGTGGGAAACGTCAGACCGGTGGGAGGGGTAATTCCCAAGATTGAGGCGGCTCGCCGCGCAGGTGTTAAACAGGTTTTTATTCCTCAAGAAAACTGGCTGGAAGTGTTTGAACGATGGGACGATGTCCGTGTGTTTCCCGTGAGTAATATAGCTGAGGTTATTAAGGAAGCAGTTATTCACGAGGAAGATCTCAGTAACCCTCCGCTAAGTGATCACCACATACTAGCGAACTGCTGACGCCAAGGAACCCGGTTCACAATCGTACAGTTGTGGTTTTGCGTTAATCAGCGTCAAAAAAATAATATCTGCCCGGCACTCAGTCATAACTTGGCGCCATACTGAAGCTACAATGTGGCAGACCGTTCGAAATTGGTATACGCGCACCAAAAAGCGGAGCTGAGTGCCGGGTCTGTGGCGGTTTCGGGGCAATTTACCCATAATTTTAGGCATGACCGCCGGATAGGTTTCTGATACAATAAGACAGCTGAAATTCTTGGGAAACCGGTATTCTCAGGCCGCGGGGTGTTTGTGCCCCCTTACATTCGTTTTTGTCATATAGTAGAATATACTTGCGGTTGGGCCGTAATAGGAGGTGTGATTTGGGTGTACGAGGGGAAGGAGTACTACTATCGCGAGATCCCGCTGCTGCCGCTGAGAGGGGTTCTGGTGTTCCCTCATATGGTCATACATTTGGATGTGGGCCGGGAGAAATCCATCAATGCCATTGAGGAGGCCATGCTCGAGGACAAGAAGATATTCTTGGCCACGCAGAAGGAAGCCCAAACGGATGATCCCCGGGAGGAAGACATCTACCAGATAGGTACGATAGCGGAGATCAAGCAGATACTGAAGATGCCCGGCGGTACCATGCGGGTGCTGGTAGAGGGATTGAACAGAGCCGAGATTCAGGGATACATTTCGTTTGAACCGTTTATCAAGGTGGGCATCAAGGAGTTCAGAGAGTACCCTGACAGGAAAGCTCCTGAGATAGAGGCTTTGATGAGGACTCTTATTTATCAGTTCGAGCAGTACGTCAAGATGAGCAAGAAGATACCGCCGGAGACCGTGGTGTCGGTAGTGGCCATCGAGGAACCGGGCAGGCTGGCGGATGTCATCGCATCCCATCTGTCTCTGCGGATACACGAAAAGCAGGCCATACTGGAATCACTCGACATCAAGAAACGGCTGGAGATACTGTGCGAAATACTGGCCAAAGAGATGGAAGTCCTGGAGCTCGAAAGAAAGATAAACATCCGGGTCAGGAAGCAGATGGAAAAAACCCAGAAAGAATATTACCTGCGCGAGCAGATGAAGGCCATCCAGAAAGAGCTGGGAGAAAAAGATGAGAGGATAGCCGAAGGCGAGGAGTTCCGGGAAAAGATTGCCCAGGCCAAACTGCCTCCAGAGGTGGAGGAGAAAGCCTTAAAAGAAGTAGAACGGCTGGAAAAGATGCCTCCTATGGTGGCGGAAGCGGTAGTGGTCCGCAACTACTTAGACTGGCTACTTTCCATGCCCTGGTCCGTGGAGACCAAGGACCGCTTGGACCTGGAAGTAGCGCAGAAGATACTGGACGAGGACCACTACGGTCTGACCAAGCCCAAGGAGCGGATTCTGGAGTATCTGGCCATAAGAAAGCTGGCGCGAAAGATGAAGGGGCCCATTCTCTGCTTTATCGGCCCTCCCGGAGTCGGAAAGACTTCACTGGGCAAATCCATTGCCCGGGCTTTAGGCCGGAAGTTCGTGCGCATGTCCTTGGGAGGCATAAGGGACGAAGCGGAGATCAGGGGACACAGGCGTACCTATGTCGGCGCCTTGCCCGGGCGCATAATTCAGGGGATGAAACAGGCGGGAACCAAGAATCCGGTTTTCCTGCTGGATGAAGTAGACAAGATGAGTTCTGATTTTAGGGGGGATCCCGCTTCTGCTTTACTGGAGGTCCTCGATCCCGAGCAGAACTACATGTTCAGCGATCACTACCTGGAAGTGCCGTTTGACCTGTCCAAGGTGATGTTTATAACCACGGCCAATTCGCCCTACAGCATACCGCGTCCGCTGCTCGACCGGATGGAAGTCATTTATATCTCGGGGTACACGGAAGAAGAGAAGACCAGGATCGCCCTGGACTACCTGGTCCCGAAGCAGATAAAAGAACACGGACTCAAGAAAAAGAACATCAGTTTTTCTGAGGGTGCCATCCGCAAGATAATCAGGCAATACACGCGGGAAGCCGGGGTCCGTAACCTGGAACGAGAGATAGCGACCGTTTGCCGCAAGGTAGCCAGAGAAGTGGTGGCGGACAGGAATAAGTCGGTGAGGGTTACCAGCAGCTCGATACCGACTTTCCTGGGAGCGGAAAAATACCGCTACGGCACGGCCGAGAAGGAAGACCAGGTAGGGGTTGCTACGGGTATGGCCTGGACGGAAACCGGCGGGGACACTCTGTCCGTAGAGGTGGCCCTGCTTCCCGGAACGGGAAAGCTGACCTTGACGGGTCACTTGGGGGACATTATGAAAGAATCAGCACAGGCGAGCCTCTCTTACGTCAGGAGCAAAGCGGAAGAACTGGGAATCACCCAGCCCGATTTTCACGAGAAGTGGGATGTCCACCTGCACGTGCCGGAAGGGGCCATTCCCAAAGACGGGCCTTCGGCAGGCATAGCGCTGGCTACGGCCCTGGCTTCGGCTTTTTCCAAACGGCCGGTCAGAAGCGATGTGGCCATGACGGGGGAGATAACCCTGCGGGGGCGGGTCCTGCCTGTAGGGGGGATAAAGGAGAAGGTGCTAGCTGCCCACAGGGCCGGAATCACCACGGTGATTTTACCCTCTGAAAACAAGAAGGACCTCGAAGAAGTGCCTGCCAACGTCAAGAAGAAGATGGAGTTTGTCCTGGTGGACCACATGGATCAGGTCTTAGAAAAGGCTCTGGTCAAGGAAGAAGAGGCCAAGAGGAAAGAGAGTTTTAGAGAGATCAGAGAAGCGGCAGCAGAGCAGGTCTTCCAGCTGGGAACATGAGGATAAAGAGAGCGGAATTCAAGGGATGTTATGCCGACTTAGAATCTTTGCCCGCATTGGGACTGCCGGAGATAGCTCTGGCGGGGCGGTCCAATGTGGGCAAATCTTCTTTGATCAACTGCATCGCGGGCCGAAAGAAGCTGGCCTTGACCAGCTCTACCCCGGGGAAGACCAGGACCATAAACTATTATCTTTTCGACGATGCCTGGTTTTTGGTGGACCTCCCGGGGTACGGGTATGCTAAAGTTTCGCAACAGGAACGCAAGAGGTGGGGCGTTCTCATCGAAAGATACCTCAAAAGCCGGCCCCAGTTGAAAGGGGTAATTCAGGTGGTGGACATTCGACATGAACCTACGGAAACGGACAGGCTAATGAGCGAGTGGCTGCGCCGCTACGCCGTTCCCTTTTTCGTGGTGGCCACCAAAGCCGACAAGATAGCCCGCGGGAGGCGGAAAACGCAAACGGCGGCCATCCAGCGGGAACTAGGCCTGTCAAAGCCGCCTCTTTCTTTTTCAAGCGTCACCGGAGAAGGAAAGGATGAGCTGTTGCAGGCTATTGGGGAGATGGTGGGGATTAAGAATTGAGAATTAAGAATTAAGAATTAAGAATTAAGAATGAAAAGGGGGTTTGTGGGGGTAGGCGGGAAAAGGGTTGCGGGTAGCGGGAAGATGTGGTATTAATGGAAGTGTAGATGCTACCGACAACTGAATCGTTAAGGTTTC
>CAYONS010000061.1:0-9490 GCA_964405385.1 uncultured Syntrophothermus sp. | reverse complement strand
AGCCCCAGGCAGAAACGAGGGGAGGCACACCGGAACCGGTTGCGGTGTGCCTCCCCTCGTGGCGTTAGGAAGTATACTGTCCACATTGTTGCAGGCGGCAAAAGGCGGTACTATAATTGCGTTTGAGGGCCTGCAAGCGAGTAAAGGCCTGACAGTCGACGGGGAGGGAAACCTATGTTTAGAATTGTTACCAAGAAAGAGCTTGCTCCTCGCATCAAGCTGTTCGAGGTCGAGGCGTCTGATATTGCTAGGAAAGCGCGGCCGGGGCAGTTTATAATCCTGCGCATAGACGAAGAGGGTGAGCGCATTCCTTTGACCATCGCAGACTACGACAGAAAGAGGGGTACCATTACCATCATATTTCAAGAGGTGGGTAAGACTACCGAGCTTCTGGGGCAGCTGGAGGCGGGAGACTTCATTCAAGATTTTGTTGGTCCTTTGGGCTGTCCGTCGGAAATTGAGAATTTTGGAACGGTGGTATGCATAGGAGGCGGGGTAGGCGTCGCCCCTGTATTTCCTATAGCCCGGGCCTTAAAAGAAGCAGGCAATCGAGTGATATCGATAATCGGAGCTCGCTCGCGCGAGATGTTGATATGGGAAAGCGAAATGCGAAAAGCGAGCACAGAGCTTCTGGTGGCGACCGATGACGGCAGCTACGGAATAAAAGGGTTTGTTACGGATGTGTTGGGTGAAGTCTTGAATCGGGAAAAGGTAGACCGGGTAATAGCTATAGGCCCGGCGGTCATGATGCGCGAGGTGTGCCGGGTTACTCCTGAATCGATACCCACAATAGTCAGCCTTAATCCTATCATGGTTGACGGTACGGGCATGTGCGGGGCCTGCCGGGTTGAGGTAGGCGGGAGAACCAGGTTTGCCTGCGTAGACGGGCCGGAATTTGACGGGCACCAGGTAAATTGGGAACTGGTTCTTAAGAGGGCCAAGATGTTCGTGGAAGAAGAAAGGATCGCTCTGGAAAGAGGGGGATGCAGATGTCAAACGAGCGCAAGAAGATAATCCCCAAAAAGCACCCTATGCCTGAGCAGGCCCCGGAAGTACGCAGGCATAATTTCAACGAGGTGGCTTTGGGTTATTCCGAGGAAACAGCGGTGGCCGAAGCCAACCGCTGCATCCAGTGCAAGAACAGTCCCTGCGTTGAAGGCTGCCCGGTGGAGATAGACATACCTGCCTTCATTAAGTTGATAGCAGAGAGGGATTTTGCCGGAGCTATCCGCAAGATAAAAGAAAAGAACAACCTGCCCGCTATCTGCGGCCGGGTGTGTCCCCAGGAAAACCAGTGCGAAAGCAAGTGCACACTGGGCAAGAAACACGAGCCGGTAGCCATAGGCAGGCTGGAACGTTTTGTGGCGGACTGGGAGATGGCTCAAGGGCAAACCGACCTGACCCAGAGAGTTCCGTCATTAGGGAAGAAGGTAGCGGTTATCGGGTCGGGGCCGGCTGGCCTGACCGCGGCGGCCGATTTAGCCCTGATGGGCTACGAGGTTACCGTGTTTGAGGCTCTGCACGTGCCGGGAGGGGTTCTGGTTTACGGGATTCCGGAATTCAGACTGCCCAAGGCCATCGTAGCCCGCGAGATCGAAAACATTACCCGTCTGGGTGTTGCCATTAAGACTAATTACGTTGTGGGCAAACTAAACAGTATCGGAGAGTTGATGCAGGAGGGTTACGAAGCCGTATTTGTGGCCACCGGTGCAGGACTTCCCTACTTCATGGATATTCCCGGAGAAAACTTGAACGGGGTGTACTCGGCCAACGAGTTTCTTACCAGGAACAATCTGATGAAAGCGTACATGTTTCCTCGGTACCTGACCCCCATAAGAGTGGGCAAGAGGGTGGCGGTGATAGGCGGAGGCAATGTGGCTATGGACGCGGCGCGCACCGCCCTGCGTCTGGGCGCCGAGACATATATAGTATACCGCCGCACATTTCAGGAAATGCCGGCAAGGAGAGAGGAAATAGAACACGCACGCGAGGAAGGTGTAAAATTCGAACTCCTGGCCAGCCCCATCGAGATTAAGGGCAACGAAGAAGGTCGGGTTACTTCTATTATCTGCCAGCGATACGAACTGGGCGAACCTGATGAATCGGGCAGGAGAAGCCCGGTGCCCATTGCTGGAGCTGTGTTCGAACTCGAGGTAGACACGGTAGTCATGGCTATCGGGCAGGGCCCCAACCCTCTCATCCCTCAGACAACCCCCGGGCTCAAGACTAACCGCCGGGGCAACATCATAGCCGAGGATGACACCGGCAGAACCTCGATGCCCGGGGTGTTTGCCGGGGGTGACGTGGTCACGGGCGCGGCAACCGTGATCCTGGCCATGGGTGCAGGAAAAAAAGCGGCCCGGGCCATTCACGAGTACCTTCAGAGCAAGAATTAGGACGCGACGAAGGTGAAAGACGGAAAAGCCAGGCGGTAGACTGACAACCTTGGGAGAGGCGAGTGTTCACGAGTTTCCCATCTAATATTACCGTCCGATGATAATCATATAGAGAACTGAGTATACCCGGCACCAGTTGGTCGGAAACGGCATCTGGTGCCGCGGTTTTTTTGCGGGATTTAGTCGGCCGCTTTCCAAGTTTTAGTGTTAAAATGTTAATAGTTGATGGCTCGTTGCTAGGGGAAGAGGCCTCACCCTGGTTCCGGGATTACCAGGGAATGGCGGCTCGCTCAGGTTACTCGGACAGGGGGTAGGCAAGAAGGGGAGGTGGAAACCTGACGGGTATTGAGTGCTAGATTTTGTAGGTACAGAAGTGAGGGGAACACGCCTGAGTTAAGGAGGTGAAGACTGATTTCAATCTCGTATTGAAATCAGGACGGTATGAAGAAGATACTGACTATTGCTCCTGAGAAGTGCACCGGGTGCCGGACTTGCGAATTGGTATGTTCCTTCTTCCACGAAAAGGAGTTTAATCCAGCTCGAGCACGGGTTACAGTTGTGAGCTGGGATAAAGACGGATTCTCAGTTCCCATGATGTGCCTGCAGTGCAGTAATGCTGCTTGTATGCAGGTATGTCCGGTAGGCGCTGTGTACCGTGATTTCGCGACCGGAGCGGTTATGGTCGACCACAGCCGCTGCATTCGCTGCAAGATGTGCACAAACGCGTGCCCGTTTGGCAACACTACTTTTGATGTAGAGCTTGACCGGATACTGAAATGCGATCTTTGCGGCGGGGATCCTCAGTGCGCTAAATACTGTCCTTCCGGAGCCATAAACTACGTGCCCGACACGGCGGCAAATGCTGCTAAGAAGAGGCTGGCGGCTGGGAAGTTTAGGGAACTGTTCCGGGAGGTGGTCTAGTTATGTACGGTTGGACTGGACAGATCCTGCGGGTTAATTTGACTGACGGAACCATTCGCAAGGAAGCTTTGTTGAAAAAGGATGCCCAGGACTTTATCGGGGCGCGGGGATTGGGTACCAGGTATTTCGTGCGGGAAGTTGACCCGTCTGTTGATGCCTTCGCTCCAGAGAACAAACTCATTTTCATGACCGGTCCCTTGACAGGCACGGCAGCAGCTGCGGCCGGCAGGTACAATGTCATCTGCAAGGCTCCGCTTACCGGCGCCATTGCCGCTTCAAATTCCGGAGGATTCTGGGGACCGGAGCTCAAGTTTGCCGGGTACGACGGCATCATCTTTGAAGGCAAGTCCCCTTATCCCGTGTATTTATGGATAGAGAACGAGAACGTTGAGTTACGCCGGGCTGACAAACTCTGGGGCAAGACCGTGTCCGAGGCCACCGACCTTATAAAAGAAGAAACGGACGAAGAGGCTAAAGTGGCTTGCATCGGTCCTGCCGGAGAGAACCTGGTGAAGTTCGCGTGCGTAATCAACGAATATTCCCGGGCAGCGGGCCGGTCAGGCGTGGGAGCGGTGATGGGGTCAAAAAACCTGAAAGCCGTTGCCGTGCGTGGGACCAAGGGCATCAAAGTGGCAGATCCTGACGGGTTTAAACGGGCAATGGATAGAGCCAGACAGATGCTGGCCCAGCATCCGGTGACGGGAAAGGGACTGGCTCTTTACGGGACTAATGTTTTGATAAATATTCTCAACCAGCACGGCGGGCTGCCGGTTCAGAACTTCAGCCAGGCTGCCACCTGTGATTACGCGGAGAAGATATCCGGAGAATTGCACGCGGAAAAATACCTTGTCCGCAACAAAGGCTGTTTCGGATGTAACATGGGTTGTGGGCGGGTAACCAAGATACCGGCCGGCAAGTTCAAAGGGTTTGGTGAAGGGCCGGAATACGAGGCTACCTGGGCTCTGGGGTCTAACCTCGGCAACGACAATTTCGAAGCTATTGCCAAGGTTAACTTCCTGTGCAATGAGATGGGCATGGACCCGATAAGTTTCGGCGGCACCATGGCGTGCGCCATGGAGCTTTACGAGAAAGGCTACCTCGATGCCGGAACAGCAGGCTGGGATCTGACGTGGGGCAACGCGGATGCGGTGGTGGATCTGGCCCAAAAGACGGCGTTGAGGCAGGGATTCGGCGATAAACTGGCTGAGGGATCTTTCCGGCTGGCTGAGTCGTTTGGCCATCCTGAGCTGTCGATGACGGTGAAAAAACAGGAACTGCCTGCCTACGATCCCCGGGCCTTGCAGGGCATCGGGCTAAACTACGCCACCTCCAACCGAGGCGGCTGTCACGTGCGCGGCTACATGACTTCCGTAGAGGTGTTGGGCATTCCCGAGAAGCTAGACCCGGATACTACTGAGGGCAAGGCGGCATGGACCAAGGCATTCCAGGATATCACGGCAGTATGCGATTCTTCTGGCACCTGCCTGTTTGCCACTTTTGCCATTGGTATTCCGGAACTGGCAGAAGAACTGCGGGCGGCTACGGGTGTCGAATATACGGAAGAGTCGCTCATGTTGGCAGGAGAGCGCATCTGGAACCTGGAGCGGCTGTTCAACTTGAAGGCCGGGTTCACAGGAAAAGACGATGTTTTGCCCAGGCGGCTGTTAGAGGAGCCAATGAAGGGAGGCCCGCATGCAGGGCAGGTGGTAAAGCTCGAACCCATGCTCAAAGAGTATTATGAACTCCGGGGCTGGGATGAAAATGGGATACCCACCCCTGCCAAGCTGGAGCAGCTCGGATTGTCTTAGGAAGAAGCAGTGATGTCTATGAAGGTATTGTTTTTTGCTACATTGCGCAAAGTTACGGGATGCAGTGAAACTGAGGTCAAAGAGGCAACCGACTTGGAAGGGGTTCTTCAAGAACTCGCAGAGAGGTACGGGCCTCGGTTTAGAGAAAGCGTATTTGCTGGAGACAAGTTGAGCCCTGATGTAATGGTAATGATAAACGGGCGCGCAGTAGAGCATCTAGGCGGGCTGAAAGCCGCCGTCGGCGAAAACGATACTATTGCCATCTTCCCCCGGCTGGCCGGGGGCTAGATGGCAATATTTTTGCGGGACTGGGGGGATAAAGCATACATGGGAGATCAGAGGCGTGAAGGGATGCGTCGTGAAGTGCAGCCGATAATCGACAAGTACCCGGCCGAAAAAAGGCATATTCTTCCTATTATGCAGGATGTCCAAAAAAAGTTTAATTACCTGCCCAAAGAGGCCTTGGAAATGATTGCGGCTTATGTCGGTACACCGGTAAGCCGGGTTTACAGCATGGCTACCTTTTACAAGGCTTTCAGCCTGGTGCCCAGGGGGCGGGTCCATTTCAGGATGTGTGACGGAACCGCATGTCACATCAGGGGGTCACAGGTCGTTTTGGACGAAATCCATAAATCAATTGGCATAAGCCCAGGAGAAACCACACCGGACGGGCAATTCTCGCTGGAAACCGTCAACTGCTTAGGGGCATGCGCCCTGGCTCCGGTCCTGGTGGCCAATCAAAAAGTGCACCCCAAAGTAACCCCGGCGGCAATGAGGGAGATCATAAAGCAGTATGGGGGGCTTGGCGATGAACCAACAACCGAAGCCTGAATCGAATACCAGAACAGTCTTAGTCTGCTGCGGGACCGGGTGCCTGGCCAACGGCAGCATGGACGTTTTCCGTGCGTTGCAGGAAGTGTTGGAAACCAAAGGGGGCGAATTTCAAGTCCGCACCTACGCCAAGGCTACAGGCTGCAACGGCTGGTGCGAAAAAGGTCCCCTGGTGAAAATATTGCCCGATGATATAACTTACTGCAACGTCAAGGCAAGTGACGTTCCCGCTATAGTGGAAAAGACACTGAAGAAAGGGGAACTTGTAAAGAAGCTGCTTTACCGGGATCCCAGGACCAAAGAGTACTTCAAATCTCACCGCGAGATTGGTTTTTACAGCAAACAACTCAAGGTGGCGCTGCGCAACATCGGAGAGATAGATCCCGGAAACATTCAGGACTACATCGCCAGGGACGGGTATCAGGCATTGCGCAAGGTGCTGTGCAGTATGGGCCCTGACCAAGTTATCGACGAAGTTCACCGCTCGGGCCTTCGCGGGCGAGGAGGGGCCGGTTTTCCGACGGGGCTCAAGTGGAAGGCCTGCGCATCCCAGCCTCGCCAGCCGCGCTACGTGGTTTGTAACGGGGACGAGGGCGATCCCGGGGCTTTTATGGACCGCAGCATCATGGAAGGGGATCCCCATAGTGTTATTGAGGGCATGATCATAGGGGCGTATGCCGTAGGAGCAACGAGCGGCTTCATCTACGTGCGGGACGAATACGACCTGGCTGTGATTAACCTGACCAGGGCCATCGAGGACGCGCGCAGGAGCGGTTATCTGGGAGACAACATCCTGGGCAGCGGGTTTTCATTTGACATCGAGATAGTTCGGGGCGGTGGAGCTTTCGTCTGCGGCGAAGAAACGGCGCTTCTCGCTTCCATCGAGGGGAACGTGGGCGAACCCCGGGACAAGTACGTTTACCCTACGGAGAAGGGCTTGTGGGGCCAGCCAACGGTCATCAACAACGTGGAGACCTGGGCAAACGTGCCCGTAATAATCAACCGGGGAGCCGATGAGTGGGCCCGGGTAGGAACGGCGACGAGCAAAGGGACGAAGGTTTTTTCCTTGGTAGGCAAGGTTTACAACACCGGCTTGGTTGAGGTGCCCATGGGAACGACCTTGCGCGAGATAATCTTCGACATTGGCGGGGGTATACCCAACGGGCGCCAGTTCAAAGCGGTGCAAACCGGGGGGCCGTCGGGAGGGTGCATCCCCGCCAGCCTCATCGACCTTCCGGTGGACTTCGACTCACTGACCAGCGTCGGCTCCATGATGGGATCCGGCGGCATGATTGTCATGGACGACCGGACCTGCATGGTGGAGGTAGCCAGGTATTACCTGAATTTTTTGGCAGGTGAATCTTGCGGGAAGTGTGTGCCTTGCCGGGAAGGGATCAGGAGGATGCTGGAGATACTGACCAGGATCTGCAATGCTGAAGGCAGGGTGGAAGACCTGGAAATTCTGGCCAGCCTGGGCGAGACCCTACAGCTCGCTTCCCTGTGCGGCCTGGGCAAGACCGCGCCCAACCCGGTGCTTTCTACCCTGAGGTATTTCCGCGATGAATATATGGCTCATATAGTGGACAAGCGGTGCCCGGCAGGGGTGTGCCGTTCCATGACCGAGTTCTACATTGACGCTTCCCTGTGTACCGGCTGCGGACTCTGCAAGAAGAATTGCCCGGCCGACGCGATTTACGGGGAAATAAAGGAAGCGCACGCCATTGATTCCGCAAAATGCATAAGATGCGGTGAGTGCATAAACAACTGCAAGTTCAATGCAGTTAAGATCAAGTGAGGGGGCGGGAGCGTGATAATCAAGATTGACGGAAGGGAGCTTGAGGTTCAGCCGGGAGAGATTTTGCTCGAGGCTGCTCGGAAGGCGGGGATCGTCATCCCGACCCTTTGCTACCACGAAGCTTTTGGCGGGCAGGGGCACTGCCGGATGTGTCTGGTTGAAGTGAGAAAAGGTGCTGAGGTGAGGTTGGTTGCCTCCTGTACTTATCCCATAGGCAAAAATGATGAGGGTATCGAGGTCAGCACCCAAACTCCGCTGCTCCAGAAGATTAGGCAGAACCTGGTTATGCTCATGTACAGCCAGGCCCCAGACAGCGAGCTGATGCAGAGGCTCTTCGATGAGTACCAATGCAGCCGGACTGCCTTCGGTGTCAACGACGGCGAGCGCTGTATTTTGTGCCGGCTCTGCGTAAAGGCCTGCGAAGAGCTGGGAACCGCCGCTATATCTGCTGTGTTAAGGGGCACGAGCAAACGCATCGGGACTCCGTACGACGAGCCTTCACCCGACTGCATAGGGTGCGCGGCTTGTGCCCGGATCTGCCCCACGGGCGCAATCGAGGTCAGGGAAACGGCGGACAAGCGTACCATCTGGCACTGGGATTTTGAACTGGTGCGCTGCCGAGAATGCGGGCAAGTTGTTGGTACCAGGGAGGAGCTGGCTTATGTCAAGACCAGGCTGGGATGGGAAACCAGCGACGACGGCCTCTGCAGCCTTTGCCGTCGTCGTCAGGCATCCGGACGGTGGAAGGAGTTTGTAAGGATGTAATCCCTTTTGATCCGAAAAAACGGCCGGGCTTTCCAGGCACAGCGTGGTAAAGACAAAAAACGTAGAAAAGATTGCGGGGGAACCGTCCGTGAGTTCGCTGTTCGTGAACTCACGGCGGTTCTTTGTATGATATGCCACTAACAACGGTCGAGTTATGGGCGCAGCCCAAGACAAGAGCCCCTTCTGTATACAGCTTGCAAATACGGGGGGCATAAATTAAGATACTTTATATGAAAACCTGCGATATATCGAGAATATGTGAATTATCGAACAAGCACCAGGCTATATGCTCTATTCGGGGCTGAGTCCATCATAGAAGGGAGAGAAGGAGATGGAAAGGGTCTTTTTGGCTCCCGATCCCGCCAAGAAGGAATTCATAAGGCATATCGAGCGGGAAAGCGGTACCGAGGTCAGTCTTTGCTACCAGTGCGGCAAATGCGCAGCCGGCTGCCCAGTTGCCTTCGCCATGGATTATACTCCGCGGCAGATACTGAGGCTGCTTCAGCTGGAAATGGTAGAGGAGGCCTTGAAAGCGGAAAGCATCTGGATATGCGCGACCTGCGAGACCTGCACCGCCCGGTGCCCTCGGGGGGTAGACATAGCTTCCCTTATGGATGCTATGCGGCGGGAAGCCTTGGCTCGGGGAGTGGTTACCGACAAGAAAGTAGCAGCCTTCAACCAGGCCTTCTTGAATCTGGTAGAGAAATACGGAAGGGTTCACGAAGTGGAGCTGACACTTCGGTTCAACCTTAGGACCGGTCAGTTGTTCAAAGACATGGATATGGGGCTGCCCATGTTCACGAGAGGAAAGGTGCACTTCTTGCCCAGTGCAGTGAAAGGGAGGCAGGAGGTCAAAAACATATTTGAAAAGGTTCGAAAGATGGGAGGTATGAACTAGCTAAAAACAGATTAATAAATATGCGCCAGTATGCTAGAGAAAATGGAGAAACAGCGAAAAAACAAAAAGAGAATGA
>CAYONS010000060.1:0-9807 GCA_964405385.1 uncultured Syntrophothermus sp. | reverse complement strand
TCTGCGCCGAAAACCGGCCACAGATGTACACAGATTTCATTTTTCGTTCTCTTGTGGTAACGCCTAGGGGTGTCATAGGGGCCTGTGTTCATCAGCACTCATCAAGGCTCATCTGTGTGCATCTGTGGCTACTTTTAGCGCTGCTCGTGCTTCCGATAATGAGCATTATGTTAACTCGCAATTTTTCTTCCCTCAACCGGTCTCGTTGACAGCTCCCCTTTTCTGGGATAGGGTTAAACTGTAATCTTTCCCATCGAATTTCGCGAATCTCGTTGCGGGAGGCCTTCTCATGGAGTATTCGTTGATAATAGACTCTCTGGTGGTATTTTCTGCTGCTTTGGCGGGAGGTCTTCTTGCCGACCGTTTCCGGCAGTCTCCAATCATAGGGTACATATTGGCGGGAATAGTGATCGGTCCTTTCGTTCTGGGACTCGTCTCTGAGACGAAGGTTATAGAAGCTTTTGCCGAAATCGGGGTTATTCTCCTTATGTTTACTCTGGGAATAGAGTTTTCTTTTGCCCGTCTACAGAACGTAAAGACGGTTGCCGTCTGGGGCGGTATAAGTCAGATATTGTTGCTGCTCCTTCTGGGAACGGCAGCCGGGTACTTGATGGGTTTTACTACTCCCCAGGCCTTGCTGCTTGGATGCACTGTGGCCATAAGCAGTACTATGCTGGTCATGCGGGTCCTCGAGTCTCAGGGAGAACTCAATACTCTCCACGGCAATATAATGCTGGGCATTCTCATCATTCAGGACCTTGCTGTTGTAGTGATGGTATCTCTGATTCCTTGGTTCGATAAGTTGTCCATCTCTACCCTGCCCTCCCTGGGATTCACGCTTGCCAAATCGATACTTTTCGTTATAGCAGTCGTATTTACAGCGCAGAGAGTATTTCCTCTTATTATGAAACGGGCGGCAGCTACCAATGACAGAGATACCTTCCTTCTGGTTGCTCTTACCTTCGGATTGGGAGTGGCTGTTCTCGGTTATCTTTTCGGACTGTCGCTGTCCCTTGGCGCTTTTCTTGCCGGATTGGTCATCAGTGAATCGGAATTCACCCACGAAATATTAGGGAAAGTGCATTCACTGCGCAATGCTTTTGTGATATTGTTTTTTGTTTCTGTGGGGATGCTGGTAAATCCTGTCTGTATGATGAATAATCTTTCTTCTCTGGCCGGATTGCTTCTTGTCATCTTGCCGCTCAAGTTCTTAGTGTTTTTTGCCATAGTAAGGTTTTTTAAATACCACAGCAGGGTTGCATTCTATGTGGCTGTGGGGATGGTCCAAACCGGTGAGTTTTCTTTTGTTCTGGCTAAATTGGCTCTGGCGGGAGGTATCATTCCTGATTACCTTTACAACTTGGTTCTGGCTTCTTCTATTATAACGATGCTCGCCACCCCTTACCTTATAACAAGGGCCCTGCGCTGGTACAACTGGTTGCGAACCAAGCGCTGCTTTGCCCTCGTCTTGCCTGAACCTGATATCGGTGACAGCTCTATAGACCCTACTGCTTTGCAGGGGCATATCATCCTCTTTGGTTATGGGCGCGTCGGCCGAAGCATTGCCAATGCCCTGGAGAGGCTGCAACTGCCCTTTGTGTGCGTCGATTACGACTACAGAGCCATAGAAGACCTAACTGAAAAAGGCATACCCTGCCTCTACGGAGATGCCAGCAGCGAACCTGTCATAATACATACTCGTCCCGACACTGCTGTTTTGGCCATAGCAGCCCTACCCGACCTGGCCAGCAACCTCCAAGTGGTTCATAACCTTTTAAAGTTGAATCCTGCGTTAACCATATTTGCCCGAGCCCACAGCCATTACGAAGCCGAGGTGCTGCTTGGAGCCGGCGCTCAGGAGGTAGTCCAACCGGAGGTCGAAGCCGGTTTGGAAACGGCTCGTTTGGTAATCCTGCATCTTGAAATGCCCCAGGATAAGGTGGATACTTATCTGCGCTCCCTTTACTCCAGACGGGCACCAACCTCCGTACACCGAAACGTCTACGACTCCATAAAGGAAACGAAACTCAGAGTGCGAGAGTTTTACGTCAGCGAAAGATCGCCTTTGGCCGGAAAGCGACTCTTGGAATCTACGATACGGGAGTCCACGGGGTGCAATGTGGTTACTATTAAGAAAGCAAACGGTGAAGTCATACTTAATCCTTCGGGGAAAGAGACCATCGATGTTGGGGACCATCTCGTCATTCTCGGCACTTCCGATCAACTGGCTTCTTTTGGCGAACGATTTATTATATGAGATGATATGGTCTGCGTGCATCTGTGGCAATTTTTTTGGGGGTAGTTATAAGCTATAGTTGGTACTAGTAAGATGTTGTTTAAGGACCTTGACCGACCATGTTAGGCGTTTCAGGCGTTCGGCATTTCTGTTTTAATGTATGTCCTAATCGTGAAGCAGGAAATTAACCGAATTGTGAAGAATGTTATCGTAAATAAAAGCAGATTGGTTGCTGATATGAAAGATTTCTAGGCTTGGCACTGTGTGGCGAGGTTAGTTTGTTGTCGATTTTACTGCAAGGAGGGGTTTGGCATGCAATTGACGGAAAATGTGAGGGTGTTTGGGAACGGTTACTTCAACTTTTTTGTGGTGGGAAAGAAGACGGCGGCTTTAGTTGAGTGCGGGACCAGGGCTGGTGCCGTGATTTTTCGCGATCAGTGGGAAAAACTTGAAGATAAGCCGGATGTAAAGTACATCGTTGCTCTGCATTCCCATTTCGACCACATCGGAGGATATCCCGTCCTAAAACAGATGTTTCCTGACGCCCAGCTGGTGGCAAGTGCTCCTGCCAAGAGCATCCTGGCCAAAGAAAAGGCGAATAAGGTTTCTTTTGCCATCGACGAAGGGACCTCCGAGCTTTACGTTAAGAAGGGTCTTTTGCC
The DNA here is from genome assembly GCA_964405385.1 of uncultured Syntrophothermus sp. Classification (GTDB taxonomy): domain Bacteria; phylum Bacillota; class Syntrophomonadia; order Syntrophomonadales; family Syntrophothermaceae; genus Syntrophothermus. Next base: position 6,909 of record CAYONS010000060.1, on the reverse strand, counting down.
AGCTAAGCCGGATGTGCCTGCTCCGGAAACGATAACCGTCGATATAGTGGTCGGCGAGAGCGACCGGCTTGAGGTTGAGCCGGGACTGACCATTCGGTTTCTGGAAGCTCAAGGACATACTCCTTGTTCTATCGCAGCTTACGTGGAACCGGATCAGGTTATGATGGTCTCGGATGCTGCCGGCTACCGTGTCAGCAAGGATTTCGTTACGCCCGTGTTTTTCCAGGAGTACGACGCCTATATCCGGACTTTGGAGAAACTGAAGGCCTTCGCTACCCGAGCTGTTGGGGTTGCCCACGGTGAAATCCCGGTTGCCGAGGAAGCCGGTCGCTTCTACGAGCAGGCCATTAAAGCGGCAGAAGACGGTTTCGCTTTCATCGAGAAAAGATTAAAAGAAGGGGCAAACGATGATGAACTGGCGAACGAGCTCTTCGATAAGTATATCGTCGGCGGGATGGCCCTCTACCCTGCTGAAACCATGCGGCAGATGATGTACGTCTTGATTAAGAACGTCAAAGCCAAACTGCAGCCGTAATACCGGCCAAAACACGGCTATACTGGCAAGTTGCTGTTAGGCCGTTAGATTTACCTGACGACCGCGTTTTAAAGACTATGGAGCCCGGTTTCCCTGCAGGGCTTAGACACTCTTCTTTCCCGGGGAAACCGGGCGATTACTTTAGAATCAACCCTCCAGCGAAGCCAGTATCTGTTGAAGCATTTCCCCCAATACCGCTTCCTCGCTCTTGTCCGCGTACTTGGCTTTTTCCGCGTCCGGGAACATGCGATAGATGCCGTCGATGATAGTCTCGGTGTGAGGGGGACACCCTGGTATGTGTATTCCCATATCGGCATGGTGCTGTTGGCACAGGCCCATGAAAATGTTTGTCTCTTTGGGGTTGATTTTAACTGGGGTATCCGGTCCCAAGAAAAGGTTTACTTTCTTGTCAAACGGGCGGTCGATAAGCAAGCGACTGGAATCTCTCGGATCCGGCCGGCGGAGCTTACTGAGTACAAAGTGCAGGTAGGCTACGCAGCCCCGGCAGGCATTTCCATCGTGAACAAGAAAACTTTTTCCCCCGGAGATGTCGAGTTCCGGCTCCCTGAACTTACTGGTTATTTCTGATAAGGCGGGGCCGATAACTTCTATTTTTTCCGGCTCTACTGGCCCCAAGCCCTGCAGGTATCCCAACAGCACAGGGGGCGATGAGAAGGGATCAAGCCCCATCACCCTCATGGCCACGGCATCAACTGCTACCGGGTTGGTTCCGGCAATGAGCACATCCATTTTTTTCGGCGTTCCTGATATGGGGCCAAAATCTTCCTGGCCGTATAAACCGTCAACTATAATGAGGTCCGGTTTGACCAAATAATGGATGTTAACCAGGTTTTGCCATAGCCCGAAGAAATGGGTCATGTATTTTTCGAGCGGAGGCATGGTTCCTTGCCAATTTTTTATGGCCAGAGAGACCCCTGCCGCGAAGTGGATCTTCATGACCGGCAGGCTGATGATAACATCCGCCTCCTCTAAGGTTACCGGCACTTTCCTTGCGAGCATGCGTTTGCCGCCAGGAACCGGTTTTTCGACGGTCTTATCCGAATTCAGATCCACGAGACTGATCTTTTCCGGCGCCATTTGCACCAGTTCCGGATACCCGTAGTGTTCAAACAGCTTGGTGGTGGCACTCCGGTTAATAGAGGCGCCTTCAGCGATAATCACCTTTCCCGCCACCGGCAGGAGCAGTTCGACCAGGGCTTTCACAACCCTGATGTCGGTTACGATGCCCCCTTTTGGTACACCGTCTTTCAGCCCGTGCTCGCTCACTATGTTGGGCTTTAAAATTACCGTTTGTCCGGGTTTGACGAACCTTTCTACCCCTCCAAGCTTGTCAAGCAGCTTGGCTAAGGCAGATCTTATCTCTTCGAACTCCTGGGTCTCGGCTACTTTTTCCACTGCTACCTTTTCCGTGTTTGGATACTCCCGAATAGGCTTGTACTGTTGCAAACGCCTGAAGTAAGCTTGCGTCGATAGGTCCATTCTGGTATGAACGAAACCTTCTTGGGAAAAACGGCGCACCGGTCGGAAGCCGTATGTTATCATAAGATCCTTTTTGCCCTTGTCTTCGTCCCACAGTTCAGCTGCTATCAAGCTTTCCCGACGTATTATCTCATCGAGTATTTTCGGCACAACGTCTGAAACTGCGGCTTCCTTTCTTGTAATTATCTCTTCCACCGTGCTTGTCGCTGGGTGGTACACTACCCATCCCACGGACACCCCGTCCTCTTCGACGGAATAAACCGTTGTATCCCCTTTTTGTTTCCACGTTTCAAGCCTGAACCTGGCGTACTCAGGACCTCCGGGTAAGTCCCGGTAGTACTTGTACAATTCCGCAACAAAGTTTTCGTCTAGTTCGTTCTCTCTCAGCACTATCTCTCTTGCCACCGAAAACAACCCTCCCTCTCCAGCTGCCCTACTTTCACATCCTAAGAAGCCCGACGATTGTTTCTATATCAGCACGATTCTATAATGACACGGGTTTTTCCTTCTCGCGTGCGAAAATGAAAAGACTTTGTTCATTGGGAGCAAAAGAAGAGTCTCTTTTTAGACCGCTGTTTGCAGGCAATATACTTTTCTGATATCCTCTTAACCAAGAAAACAGGTCCCCATCCTATTTCCATATGCCTGGTGAAACTGGAGGTGCGTGTTTTTCCTTGGAAGGTGATTACATAATCCGGGCTCTAAGTGACGACAAGACGGTCAGGGTTTTTCTCGCCAGGACCACGGACCTGGTTGAGGAAGCCCGTCGGCGCCACAGAACCACACCCACCGCAACCGCGGCCCTGGGACGAGTTTTGACTGCGGCGGTGATGATGGCGACAGACCTCAAGGGAGACGAAACTGTTACCATTAAGATCAACGGAGGAGGCCCTTTAGGAACAATCCTTGCCGTTGCTCAAGCCGAAGGCACGGTCAGGGGTTACGTTTCCAACCCTGAAGCCGAAGTCCCGGAAAAACACCCGGGAAAGCTCGATGTCGGAAGAGCTGTTGGTCTTGACGGTTATATCGAAGTGGCAAAAGACCTTGGGCTCAAGGCTCCCTTTTCGGGCAGAGTGCCCCTCGTATCCGGTGAGATTGCGGAGGATCTGGCGTACTATTTCACCTATTCCGAGCAGATTCCCTCCCTGGTCGCCCTGGGTGTATACATAGAACGGGATTACACCGTCAAAGCGGCAGGTGGGTTGATAATACAGGCGTTGCCTGGTGCTACAGAAGATATCCTGAAAATGATAGAAACACAGGTTACAGAGCTGGGGCCTCTTACTTCTCTTTTGCTGGAAGAACCCAATCTTGAGCATCTCTTAGATAGGGTCATGAGAGGCGTTCCTTACCATATTGTGGAGCGTCGTCCCCTGGCTTTCGCCTGCAAGTGTAATTCGGATAAGGTGATATCCATTATTAGCAGCCTAAGCAAGGAGGATATCGATGCGGCTATGAGGGAGCGCGGGTTTCTGGAAATAGTGTGCAACTTCTGCAACGAAGTGTACCGTTTCAGTGCCGAGCAAGTCGCCGGCATCAGGAAGGGTTCCTGAAAAAGCAACTGAAAAGCCCCCGCGTTGGTTTGATGCGGGGGCCAGTACATACTTGCGTTTGTTTTTCGTCCTCGACACCTCAGCTTGCCGCTTTCTTGGGCAGGCCGGTTACCTCGTAATGCGAGAACTCCATGCTGAAACGGGCGCGTCCCTGGCTGATGGAGCGAATGGCAGTAGAATACCCGAAAAGCTCAGCCATAGGAACCAGTCCTCGAATGGTCTGCGTGCTCTGGGCGCTTTCCATCGATTCCAATCGTCCCCGCTTGCTGTTGATGTTGTTTATGATCCTTCCGGTAAATTCTTCTGGTGCGATTATTTCCAGTTTCATTATTGGTTCCAGCAGCCGGGGTTCGGCTTTGCGAACGGCATCTTTGACCGCTAACCTGGCCGCCGTTTTGAAGGCCATTTCCGATGAATCCACCTCATGGTAGGAGCCGTCAAGAACAGTCACCTTGAGGTTGATCACGGGGCATCCCTTAAGCGGCCCCTTTAACACGGCTTCGCGAATCCCTGCTTCTACAGCGGGCAGGTATTCGCGGGGAATAACGCCGCCTACCAGCCTGTGCTCTATACTGAAACCTTCAGCCGGTTCCACCTTAAGCTTGACATGGGCGTATTGACCGCGGCCACCGGTCTGCTTGACATACCGGCACTCTCCTATAGCGGATTTGCCAATCGTCTCTTTGTAAGCAACCTGAGGTTTCCCCAGCGCCGCTTCCACTTTGAATTCACGAATCAGTCTTTCCGCTATGATCTCCAGGTGCAGCTCACCCATTCCCGAAATCAAGGTCTGCCCGGTTTCCTGGTTGACTGAGACTCTGAAAGTCGGGTCTTCCGCGGCGATCTTGGCCAGGGCCTCGGCCACCCGCATTTGGTCCATCTTCTTCTTGGGCTCGATAGCTACAGAAATAACCGGCTCTGGAAAATCGATACTCTCCAATAACACCGGTTCTGTTTCCGCGCATAAGGTGTCACCTGTATCCGCGTCTTTTAATCCGATGATAGCCCCGATATCCCCTGCCTCGAGTACTTCCACCTCCTCCCGGTGGTTGGCGTGCATTTTCAAAACCCGGTTTATGTGATCGCAGCGTTTTTTGTTGGCGTTGAATACATAGCTGCCTGCAGTCAGCCGTCCTGAATAGACGCGCACGAAGACCAGCCGGCCCACGTGCCGGTCGGAGACCACCTTAAACACCAGAGCAGCGAGCGGTCCTTCCGCCGACCGTGGCAGTTCTACCGTTTCACTGCTGTCGGCTTTCACGGTCTTCAGTGCGCCCAGATCCTCGGGGGCCGGCAGGTAATCAACGATGGCGTCCAGTAGCAACTGAATACCGATATTCTTGTACGAACTGCCACACATTACAGGTACAATGTTTCCACAAATCGTCTGGGCACGAAGTACCCGTTTCAGTCCGTCATTGTCGATTGCAGCACCTTCTAAATACAGTTCCATTAACTCATCGTCGTAATCAGCGAGGGTTTCTATGAGCCGCTGGCGCCATGCAGTGGCTTCGCTTTCCATGAATTCCGGAATTTCTCCGGTGCCTTCGTTCCCTCTTTCTGGCCCCGCATAGCCGGTGTATCTCATATCCACCAGGTCAATTATCCCCACCAGATTATGTTTTTCGAAAACCGGTAAGCTGATGATCACGGGATTGGCCCCCAAGCGCTTTCTCATCTCGTCAACCGTCTGGAAGTAGTCGGCTCCCACTGCGTCCATCTTATTCACGTAGGCGATACGGGGAACGTGGTATTTGTCTGCCTGCCGCCACACCGTCTCAGACTGGGGCTCAACCCCGCCTTTCCCACAAAAAATGGCCACCGCGCCGTCCAACACCCGCAGGCTTCGTTCGACTTCCGCAGTAAAGTCCACATGTCCGGGGGTATCTACGATGTTTATCTGGGTCCCCTTCCAGAGGCAATTGGTGGCAGCGGAGGTAATGGTTATGCCGCGCTCTTTTTCGTAAGGGAGGTAATCCATTACGCTGTCGCCGTTGTGAGTCTCCCCCATCCTGTGCGTCCTGCCAGTATAATAGAGTATTCTTTCCGTCGTTGTTGTCTTGCCCGCGTCAATATGAGCGATGATTCCAATATTTCTCATCTTACTTCTGATTCCACCTTGATTCATATTCGGTTCTCTGCTGGTTAAACAAACATTCCGAGACAACCAAGTTTAAATACTACTCCAAAATAGCCGCAACGTCAAATAAAATTTTCCTTATCACGAGAACTCGCTTTTGGCTTATAATGTTTTTGTGACCACGATTCAGCCTGCTTGGGTTTACCGGCACCGGGCCGCACGGGCCCAGCCTATCATCTAAAGTTAATTTGGAGATGAAAAAAAGAATGAAACCGCAACTCAGATTACAGGATAAGGGCAAGCCCGAAGAATATTACCTGTACGATAAGAAATTGGTCTGCCCTTTATGCGGCAGCTCAATTGTTGTAAAAGCCGTCCGGACCAGCCGACTGCGGCTGATAAAACGCGACACCGACTCTATGCCGGTTTATGAGGACATTAATCCGCTATTCTATGATATATGGCTTTGTAATTACTGTGGTCATGCCCGGATGCAGAGCCTATTCCCTAACCGGCTTTCTGGAGCCGAATCCGCTCTCGTCCGCGAAAATATCAGTGCCAAATGGCGGCCGCGCGACTATCCTTCGGTTTACACTCCCCAAGTGGCTATCGAACGGTTTAAGCTCGCCCTGTACAACGCCATGGTGCGCGAAGCGAAAAGCAGTGAGATAGGGATGCTATATCTGAGGCTGGCCTGGATTTACAGGTGCTTAGAAGATGAGAACAATGAGACCGCCTGCCTCAAGCAGGCGTGTCTTTACCTGGAAAAAGCTTTTCAGGAAGAAGATCCTCCCGTGTTGGGGATGGATTCTCCTACGCACATGTACCTCATCGGGGAGCTCAACCGGCGGTTGGGAAACTCGGACAAGGCCCTGCGCTGGTTTGGAGAAGTGCTTCTTTCTCCTAAAGCCAGTAAGATGCTCAAGGAAAGAACGAGAGACCAAAAAGAGCTTGTGGTCCAGGCGATGAAAGCCTAGTCTGAAGCGGTACTCCTACTTTCGCCGCTTAAGTTTTAGAATGCCTCCTGCCGCAACCAGCACCAGCCCGGCCACGACCAAAGGCGCCACCGCCTGTCGGGGCAAGAATCCGATATAGTACGCTATAGCGAGGATAAAATACAAATTAACCGCTAACAAGAGCAAAATAACGGGAAGACGAGGCCTCATCTGGTATTCACCTGGTTCACAAAACCTAACAATACTTGATACATTATCCCGCTTCTTGTTAGGCGGCCTCCCCAT
>CAYONS010000059.1:0-9814 GCA_964405385.1 uncultured Syntrophothermus sp. | reverse complement strand
ACATTCTTAATATGAATGGGCAGTCGTATAGGCTGAGACAGCGGTTAAGAAAATCTGGGTTGGAAGGTAATTCCGATGCAGGAGGTGGGAATGACACGTAGACAACGATAAAGGCTTACTGATGACTAGTGATCCAGTATGAGCAAGGCGGATCAGTTTTAAATGAGCAAAAGTGGATCAGTTTTGATGAGCGGAGTGGTTCACTTTTAAGTTGACAATCGCAGACCAAAGTCGAGATACCACCTTGCTTCTGAGATACAAGGTTCTTAGCTCCAACGGCAGTCCTCACTGCCGGACGCCCGGCTAACACTCCTGTCGCAATGCGTTTGCGGAGCAGACCCTCATGACACCCACCGGTGTCGCCACTAGAGACTGAAAACCGCGAGTGACCAATAGGCGGTATTACTGTCATTAGGCGTGTTCACGGTGCTACACTCCAAAGGCCGTAATTTTCAATTAAATCTGCGTTAATCAGCGTCTAAAAATAATATCTGTGTTAATCTGTGTCCATCCGTGTTCATCTGTGGCTGGTTTTCCCGACCGGCTCCTGCCTCATTCTGCTGGTACAATCATATCCAGTATGCGCATGAGTTCCTCCTCGCTGTAAAAGAAAATCTCTATTTTGCCCCCCCGACGTTTCCTCACGATGTTGGTCTTCGTGCCCAAACGTTCTTGCAGCTTCTCTTCTATATCTGCCAGCTCCGCCTCCTTTTGCTCCTGCTTACGGGAACGCCTTTTCCCAGTCACCTCGATGTCCCTAACCGAAAGCCCGAAGCGGACGATGTGTTGGGCCATCTTGATCTGTTCTGTCTCATCCCTGGCGACCCCTAAAATGCTGCGCGCATGGCCGGCTGTGAGCTCCCCCTTTTCCACCATGGACAAGACCTCAGAACACAGATTGAGCAACCTCAACGCGTTTGCTACGTATGACCGGCTCTTCCCTATCCTTTCTGCCAACTTCTCCTGCGTGTACCCGAACCGTTCCATCATCTCTCGGAATGCTACCGCTTCCTCAACCGGGTTTAGATCCTCCCTTTGCAGATTCTCGATGAGCGCGAGCTCCGAGGCCTCCCGATCCCCCATATCGCGGACCACTACAGGAATCCGTTCCAACCCCGCAATCCGCGCGGCCCGCAGCCGTCTCTCACCAGCTACTACCTCATACATATCTTCCCCGACCGGTCTGACCAAGATAGGCTGCAACACTCCGTGCTCTCGAACCGAGTTTACCAACTCCTGCATACCCTCTTCATCAAATCGAGTTCGCGGCTGGCCCGGCCGCGCCTTGATTAGCTCAACATTCAATTCCGAGACCTCAAGTCCGCCCTCACCTCCGGGCGCGATCAAGGCATCGAGCCCCCGACCAAGCCCCTTTTTACCCACGTTCTAAAACCTCCTTCGCCAGATCCTGGTACACTTCCGCGCCTCTCGAGCGTGCATCGTAGAGTATAATCGGCTTCCCGTGACTCGGGGCCTCGCTCAGTCGCACATTGCGAGGAATAATCGTCTTGTACATCTGCCTGCGAAAATGCCTCTTAACCTCATCCACGACCTGGATCGACAGATTCGTCCTCCCATCAAACATCGTCAAAAGTACTCCATCCAGCCTAAGCCCGGGGTTTATCCTCTTCTTCACCAGCGTAATAGTGTGCATCAGCTGGCTCAATCCTTCCAGAGCATAGTACTCGCATTGAATCGGTATCAGTACGGTATCGGCCGCCGCCAAAGCATTCACGGTCAACAATCCCAATGACGGGGGACAGTCTATGTAAATGTAGTCGTAGTTCGTCCTGATCTTCTCAATGCCCTTCCGGAGCCTAAATTCGCGCGACTCGGCCACCGCCAGTTCCACCTCGGCACCAGCCAGCTGTATCGTTGCCGGTAGCACGTCGAGATTCTTCACCCTGGACCTGACTATAACGTCCTTGGCCTCTTTCTCTCCCATAAGCACGTCGTAAATACAGCTCTGCATCCTACGTCTGTCGAGTCCAACCCCGCTTGTCGCATTGCCCTGAGGATCGATGTCGATCAAAAGAACCCTCTTCCCTACCAAGGCCAGACACGACGCCAAGTTCACCGCAGTCGTAGTCTTGCCCACACCACCTTTCTGATTAGCTATAGCTATTACCCTGCCCATTCTCTCCCACTTCCCTCATATAGCTCGTAGCTGCCTTCCTCTTCCTATAACCCGAAGTCCCCGTTTCCCCTGCCTTCTTACCGGTCACAACCACCTTGCCGCTTTTCACAGACAAACCTCTCTCCCGTATCAAACACAGACCCTCATGACACCCATCGGTGTCACCACTAGAGAACGAAAACCTCGACTTACCAATAGGCGGTATTATTGTCAGTATACTTGTTCATGGTGCTACAATCCAAAGGCCGTAATTTTAAATCAAATCTGCGTTAATCAGCGTCTAAAAAATAATATCTGCCCGGCACTCAGTGATAAGTTGGTGCCATAATGGCTACCATGGGGTACAAAGTTCGGAGCTGGCGTACGTCGAAAGAAAGTCACGCCTGAGTGCCGGGTCTGTGGCCGGTTTTCGGGCACAACCCTGGCTCTATCCTTCCCGGTCCAATGGCGATTCACGTTATCATTCCATCCGCTTCGGAATTCTGATGACCAGCTCATAGGCATCCTCCACGTCTGTTTCCATCAAGACTATATCGACCCCTGCTTTCCTGGCCTGGTGCACCGTCTCCCTTATGGTGTTAACGTAGATGCGGGCATCCTTCACGTACAAGGACACTTTTCGCCCTTTTCCCCCTTTGTTTATTTCCCGGGAAATATCCTGTTGCATTCTGTCGATCAGAGCTTCCGTTTCCTTAACCGTCAGCTCCTTTTCCAGTATCAATCTTGCAACCTCCAGCTGGTGCTCCGCATGCTCCAACTTCAGCAAAGCCCGAGCATGCCTCTCGCTTACCCTGCCCCTTTTCAGCAACTCCTGCACCTCTTCGGGCAGACGCAGCAGCCTCAGTTTGTTGGCTATTGCAGCCTGGCTCTTCCCCACACGCCGCGCCAGCTCCTCCTGTGTAATGCCGAACTCTCCTATAAGCCTCGCGTATGCCCTGGCCTCTTCCAAAAAATTTAGCTCCTTTCGCTGCAGGTTCTCAATAAGGCTAACCGCAGCCGCCTCCTCTTCCCCTATCTCGCACACTATGGCCGGGACTTCCTTCCATCCTGCCATCCGGCACGCTCTCCAGCGCCGCTCTCCCGCCACCAACTGGTATCCTTCTTTTACCCGTCGCACTATAATAGGTTGGATTACCCCATACTCCTGAATAGACTGCGCCAACTCACGCAGCTCCATCTCCTCAACCACTTCCCGCGGCTGATAGGGATTGCTCCTTATCTCATCAATGCCTACGTTTACAACCTCTCTCTTCCCTGCCCCTTTCCCCGCAACCCAAGGCAACGGAAGCTTCACCCCGATCACCCCCGTCTTCCCTTCTACAAAGGCCTTTTCTCCGGAACGCCCACTCTTCTCGGATACATTTCCGGCGTCTCTTCTTCCTTGCGAATCGCCACTAGATATCTCTGGCTCCCCTTAAGGAGATAGCCCTTTCGGTCTACCAAGCTCCCCCCGGTTTCCGCCAGAGCCCGCCTAGCTTCTTCAATCTCCACATCACAGTTCCTGCCTTTCCAGCACACCAAAAGCCCACCCAGCTTTAGCAACGGGAGCGCGTACTCCACCACTACCCTTAGGCTAGAAACCGCCCTTACCGTGACGAAATCGTGCTTCCCGCGGTACTCCTCGTCTCTTCCCACCAATTCCACCCTACGAGTCACTATCCGGACGTTGGCTAAGTCCAATTCCTGCGCTGCCAGGCTCAGAAAAGAACTTTTCTTCGCATCAGCTTCGATAAGATTAAATATGCCCTCGGGAAAGACTATGGCCAGCACCAGTCCCGGCAGTCCTCCTCCGCTCCCTATATCAGCCACCACTCTTCCCGAAGCATCCCAGTGCTTGGTAAATTCCAGGCAATCTTCAATATGCATCTCGATATCCGCAGGCGACATGCGTCTGCTCACAAGGTTTATCTTCTTATTCGTCTTCTCCAGCAGCCCTTGAAAATACCTCAGCTTTTCTGTCTTCTCCATTGGCCCTGCGTTTCCTTTCCAGGTGAATCAGTAACACCGTAATATCGGCCGGAGACACCCCGCTCATCCTCGATGCCTGCCCGATCGACTCCGGTCTGATCGTCTTCAGCTTAAGCCGTCCTTCGTTCGATAATCCGACAACCTCATCATAGTCCAAATCGGGCGGGATACGCTTGTTTTCCATACGCTCAAACCGCTCTACCAGATCCATTTGTTTTCTTATATAGCCCTCGTACTTGCACTCGATCTCCACTTCCTCCCTGACTTCCGCATCATATTCCCTCTTAACCAGACCCAAAGAAACCAGATCCTCAATACCTACCTCCGGACGCCGCAGCAGTTCCCACAGGGTTACGGTATCACGCAGCGGCGAACTGCCCCTCTCCCTCAAAATCTGAGCAATTCCTTCGTGACTGACTCCGATCCTATTCTTCATCAAAAACTCCTTCAACTCCGCCATCATACGCAGCTTCTCTCTGAAGCGCCTGTATCTCTCTTCGTCAACCAGCCCTATCTTGTACCCCTTCTCCGTAAGCCTGATGTCCGCATTGTCCTGCCTCAAAAGCAACCTGTACTCGGCTCTCGATGTCATCAGCCGGTACGGTTCCTCGATGCCCTTCGTCACCAGATCATCAATCAGCACGCCTATATACGCCTCACTTCTGGTGAGGACGAACGGCTCTCTTTCCTTGGCATACAGAGCCGCATTAATTCCCGCCATGATACCCTGAGCCGCTGCCTCCTCATAACCGGAAGTCCCGTTTATCTGTCCTGCCGTAAAAAGCCCACGAACCTTTTTAGTTTCCAAAGTCAGCTTCAACTGCGAAGGCACTACGTAATCATACTCTATGGCGTAACCTGTCCTAACTATCCTCGCCTTCTCCAACCCCGGAATACTGTGCAAAACAGCCAGCTGTACATCCTCAGGAAGACTCGTGTTCAACCCCTGGATGTACATCTCATCAGTATCCAGTCCTTCCGGTTCGATGAAGATCTGGTGCTGCTCCTTGTGAGCAAACCTCACCACCTTATCTTCAAAAGAAGGGCAGTACCTGGGTCCCACACCCTGAATCACACCCGTAAACAGAGGCGAACGGTGCAGGTTCTCTCTTACAATTCTGTGGGTTTCTGGCGTGCTGTGCGTCAGCCAGCACGACACCTGGGGTTTCTCCTCTTTAGGGCTCATGTACGAAAAGTTCAGCACACCCGGATCCCCAGGCTGTTCAATGGTCTTGCTGAAATCTATCGACTTCCTGTCGACCCTGGGGGGCGTTCCCGTCTTGAACCGGCCCAGCACCAACCCCAGTTCTCGAAGGCTCTCAGACAGTTTGGTCGCCGGAGGGTACGGATTCGGCCCCCCGTCGTAGGTCACATCCCCCACTATTATCCTGCCTTTGAGGTAGGTGCCGGTGGTAACCACCAAGGCCTTCGTCTCAAACCTGGCACCGGTCTTCGTCACTATTCCGGCAACTGCACCGTCTTTCGCCAGTATCTTGACAACTTCCGCCTGCAAAAGATGCAGATTTGGCTGGGCCAGCAGAGTTTTTGTCATCTCCAGCTGGTACCTCTTCTTATCCGCCTGCGCCCGCAGCGCCCGCACTGCCGGCCCCTTAGCCGTATTCAGCATTCTTATCTGCAACCTAGTCTTATCGATGTTCTTGCCCATTTCCCCGCCGAGAGCGTCTATCTCCCTGACCAACTGCCCCTTTGCCGGACCACCGACTGACGGGTTGCACGGCATCAAGGCAATTCCGTCTATACTTATAGTGACCAGCAAAGTCCTGCATCCCATACGAGACGCCGCCAGTGCCGCCTCGCACCCCGCGTGACCCGCCCCTATTACTATTACCTCGTAACTGCCTGCATTATATTCCACGCCTGCCACCTCATTTCCCTATGCAATAATCCTTGAATATCCTGTCTATCACGTCTTCTTTCAGGCTCCTTCCCGTAATTTCACCTAAAGCATCTAAGGCTTGCCCTATATCCACCGCCAGGCAGTCCAGAGAAACCCCGGCCTCTATACCCTTCACGAAAGCCTCTACTGAATATCTAGCCCGGCGAAACGATTCTTCTTGCCTTAAATTAACCATTATTTCTTCGTCGCCCGCCTCGATCTTTCCTGCAAGGACCGCTTCCTCTATAGCCGACTCCAGCTCATCTAATCCTATTTCCTCCTTCACGGATCCCCATACCACAACCTGACCGGGGAACATGCTCGTTACCTCGTCCATAGTTACTCTTTTCTCTTCCAGATCCTCCTTGTTAACCAGAACTATAACCCGCTTTCCTCTCACCATCTCGGCAACCCGCTCGTCCTCTTCAGTCAGTCCCGCGCCTGCGTCCAACACCACCAGTATTATATCTGCTTCCCTGATTACTTCCTCGCTTCTTTCCACCCCGATCCTCTCCACGATATCCGGCGTTTCCCTGATGCCAGCCGTGTCCATAATATGAACCGGAATCCCTTTTATATTGATGTAATCTTCGATAATATCCCTGGTAGTTCCCGGTATGTCTGTGACAATCGCTTTGTTCTTCCTGAGCAAAGCGTTGAGCAAGCTTGATTTCCCAACATTCGGTTTGCCGGCGATGACAATTTTTATCCCTTTTTGATATATCCTGCTCCTTTCCCCAGCCAAAAGCAGTCTATCGAGCTCTTGAATAATCTTTTCTCCTCGCGCCCGCGCTTCATTCTCATCCAGGTCTCCTACTTCCTCCGGGAAGTCGATACTGGCTTCCACCATCGAGTTCAGCCCTATGAGCTCATCCTCCAGTCTTTCTACCCGGCGGCGCAGCATTCCTCCCAGCTGCTTTACCGCCATCTGCATCCCTTTTTCCGTTTTAGATCTGATTATCTCGATGATGGCTTCCGCCTGGGAAATGTCGATCCTACCGTTAAGAAAAGCCCTCTTTGTAAATTCTCCAGGCTCTGCCAACCTGGCCCCGCTTCGCAGAACCGCCTCCAGACACCTTACGGCCGGCAATATCCCCCCATGACAGTTTATCTCCACCACATCCTCTGCCGTATAGCTCCTCGGAGCCCTCATAACCGAAGCCAGTACTTCGTCGATGCATTCTTCCTTCTCATCGACTATCCATCCTAACCCCAGACTGTAGCCTTTCCGGTCCTTGAGTTTCTTGCCTCCCGGAACAGGTTGAAAGACTTTGTCCACAATCTCAATGGCCTCAGGCCCGCTTACCCTGACGATGGCTATGCCTCCCTCGCCCAGAGGCGTGGCGATCGCAGCAATCGTGTCTTTAAGCATGGCTTCTTCCTCCTGAACACCTCAGATGCGTTTGTCTCTTAACGTTATACGCACCATCCACAAAGGTAAGTTTTCGTTCTTTCTTTTTAATGTACCAAAAAAAGGCCTTATATAAGGCCTTTTTCTTCTCAATTTTATCAATTTCACTCTTATCAGTTGACGCTCCTCTACCGTTTCAGAGAAATAACCACTTTCCTGTTGGGCTCCTCACCTTGACTGAAGGTAACTATGTTTGGATCGTTCTGCAGCACTGTATGCACTATCCGCCGCTCCTGCGGACTCATAGGTCTCATTACCACGCTTTTTCGCGTCTTCTTTACTTTATCAGACAGCTTTAACGCCAGGTTTTTCAACGACTCTTCTCTTTTCAATCTGTAGTCCTCAACATCCAAGGCCACCCTTATCTTATCTTGCCTGTCCTTGTTGACGATTAACCCCAGGAGAAACTGGAGAGAATTAAGAGTTTCTCCTTTCCTTCCTATCAGCAGCCCCATGTCCTTACCTATAATATTGATCCTTACGACGCCGTCGTTGAATTCCGTCCTTTCGATCTCGTATTCCAGCTTCATACAATTGAGAATACTCACCAAGGTCTCCCTTACTTTTTGTTCCGGTTTTTCCCGCAATGTGACCCTGACCAAAGCAGATTTCTTTCCAATTACTCCCAAGATTCCTTTGCTCGGTTCTTCCAAGACCTCGACTATGACATCCTCAAAGTCAGCTCCCAGTTCTTCCAAAGCCGCTTTTACAGCTTCATCCACGCTTTTTCCCCTTTTTTCTACGCTCTCCATCTCCGACCTTTCCTCCTTCGCTGCTCACCGGATTATCTTTTTCATCTCCAACAAAAGCCACCCCTTGCCCCGCTTCCGCCTTTTTCGTGTTTTCTCCGCTACTGCGCGAATTGACCCACGCCTGCTGGGCAATGCTTAAAACATTGAAAGTCACCCAGTACAATGCCAATCCCGCCGGAAGGGTTGCACACAACCACGCTATAAAAAGAGGCATTATATAGAGCATACTCTTCTGACTCGGGTCGTTCGGGTCCAGGGTAGAAAGCTTTTGCTGAATATAGGTCGTCAAGCAGGCCAAAATAGCAAACCCGTAATAGGGGTCGGGTTTGCTGAGGCTGGGAACCCAGAGAAAAGCCGCGTGCGCAGGAACCGTGTATTTTAACTGATAGAGCGCACGGTAAAAAGCCAGCAAGATAGGCATTTGGATCAATAGAGGAAGACAACCGCTAAGAGGACTTACTCCGTGTTCTTTATACAACTCGAAGACTTCCTTCTGCATCCTCTGCGGCTCATCCTTGTACCTTTCTTGCAGCACCTTCATCCTGGGCTGGAGTTCCTGCATCTTGCGCATTGATTTCATCTGTTTGTTCGTCAGCGGGTATAAAAGCAGCTTAATCACAATGGTAACCATTATTATAGCCAAACCGTAATTCGGGACGCCTATTGCTACTGTTATATGATAGAAGGCCTGTATCAGATCAGCAAAACCCTGGACTATACTAGACCACAAGTCTATCCCCGCCTGTCAAACCCTTCTGTCCTTTCTTGTTTGACAGCAGGTTCACCTCCTTCTTAACATCAAATCACTATGGAACCGGATCAAACCCTCCGGAATGAAAAGGGTGGCATCTTAATATTCTTTTAATGCTCAGCCAAGTGCCCTTTAAAGCCCCGTACCTTGCTATGGCTGTCAGAGCATATTCCGAGCATGAAGGTACATAACGGCAAGTCGGCAATGTCCGTTTAGAAATGGTCCGGTAAATCTTTATCAAAAATACCAGAATACTTTTCACTTAAGAAGCTTGCTCCTCCGCAAGATAGACTCGAGGTCTTCCCGTATTTTAACAAAATCAGCAGTGCTTATTCCCGGCCTTGCTACTAGAACCACATCATACCCTTGAGCCAGCCGTATATCTAGCAGCCGCGCGATTTCTCTAAGCCTGCGCTTAGTCTTATTGCGTACCACCGCTTTTCCCACTTTTTTCCCGGCTACTATGCCGTAGCGATTTTTCCCGTAGCCGTTTTCCTTTACGTACACTATGAGGAAACGTCCCCCGTACCTTTTCCCGCGAGAATAAACTTCTTCAAATTCCCTGCGCTTTCGCAAGCGCCGGTCACATTTCAACATAACGAATAAACCCCATAAAGCAAATGAAAGGCCGCTCCCGGCCTATGCTGTGAGTCTCTTCCTTCCTTTCTGTCGTCTCCTCGCTATTACCCGTCTCCCTCCGGCGCTCGCCATTCTAGCTCTGAATCCGTGAACCCTTTTCCTCACCCTTCGTTTCGGCTGGTACGTCCTCTTCATATTACAGATTTCCTCCCTTGCATTCGCCAATACACATTTCAATTATATTTTCTCACCCTGGGCCTGTCAAGAAACCTGACCACCATCTTCTAATTTTGCAGCTCTTTTGCTATGATGACTGTAC
>CAYONS010000058.1:0-10202 GCA_964405385.1 uncultured Syntrophothermus sp. | reverse complement strand
GGTCGCTGCCAGGATCTAATTTCCAAACCCAGCTTTAGGCTGGGTTTTTCGATTTGTGAGAAGGGACGTTTTGGCGGAAATGTGCATATTGTAGGATACGGCTTAATTGAAGTATGCTAAGAGTGAGACAAGGTTACACTAAAGAAAACGAGCACGAAGGATGTTGGGAAAATGCAGGTTAAGAGCGTGACGGTCGGGAGAGTGGCAACGAAGGGTCGGTTATTGCCCCGATGCAAGCTGTGTGAAGAGGTGCCGGTTGAAGGTCTGCGAGGTGGTTACCTGATAAATGGGATGTTCATTTGCAAAGCATGTGAAACGGTGATAATGAGATTACAGATAGGAGCCCCCGACTATGAAGAGATGATTAAGCGCATAAGAAAGCTTTGGGAGTAGCGCAACGCTGTTTGCGCTTATTTTTTTACATATTGCCCGGTGTCAAGTAATATGTTAATTAGACCGAAGGATACGCGGGGAAGGGAACGTTGCTGTGGTTGGGCACGGGATATCAGTTGCGCTGGACGGGCGTGCGCCTATCTACGAAGCCCTAGTCGGGTACCGGCAGGAAGTATGCGTTTTGCTGCACATGCCTGGACATACAGGAGGCCGCGGTTTTGGAGTTGAGGAACTCCAGCGGGCGGGAGAGCTGGATTTTACAGAAGTCAATGGGCTTGATGATTTACACCGTCCGAGCGGTCCTATTGAAGAGGCGAGAAAGCTATTAGCTTCGGCTTTCGGAGCTGAGGAGAGTTTCTTCTTGGTAAACGGAGCCAGTTCCGGGATCCACGCGTTGTTTCTCGCTACTTGCCAGGAAAAGAAACCGGTTCTTGTTCCACGCAACGGGCACAGGTCGTTCCTTGCGGGTTTGGTGTTAACGGGGGCGGTACCCGTTTACTACCGCTCCGAATTATTGGACCCTTGGGGCATCGAGGCCGGGGCCCGGATTGAGGATATAAAGAGGCTGCTTGGCGAGCACACGGACGCATCCTGCGTTTTCGTGGTTGCTCCAACCTATTTCGGAACGGTTACTGATGTTGAGCTTATCGCAAAATTATCCAAAACATATGGTAAGATGGTGTTGGTGGATGAGGCCCATGGGGCTCATTTCAACTTTCACCCAAGGTTGCCCTCGCCTGCAATATCGGTAGGGTGTGCCGCGGCCGTGCACGGCATGCATAAAGTCTTGCCGGTCTTAACCCAGGGAGCGGCTCTGCACATCGGAGCCGGGTTTACCAGGAGGCGGGAATTGAGTCAGGCTTTCGGCTATTTGACTACCACGAGTCCTTCGTATCCTCTGCTCGCCTCCATGGATCTCGCTAGGTTATTCATGGAGAAAAGGGGCAGGGATGCACTGGAACAAGCCTTGGGTTGGGCAGAAAAATATCGCAAGGCCTTTGCGTCCATCCCGGGAATCATTTGTCTTGGAGACGAGTTTTTATCGGTACCGGGAGTTAAGGGTTACGACCCGCTGAAGGTGGTTATAGTCATAGATGGGCTACCCCTAACCGGGTACCAATTGGAAAAACTGCTCAGGACTCGATTCCGGATTCAAGTGGAGATGGCAGCAAGAGACTATGTCTTGGCCATGTTTTCTATGTTCCATCACGAGGATGATTGGGAGCATTTTTACGGGGCGCTTCGGACGATCAGCAGCGATTACCGGCATGCGTCCAAGATTGAGCGGTCTCCGATACCGGCTCCCCCTGTTCCCCGGGTTGTATTGACTCCCCGTGAAGCCTTTTTTGCCGCGAAAAGAAGGGTGCGATTATTTGATTCGGTTGGGAGAGTCTCTGGGGAAATGGTAGCCGGGTACCCTCCCGGGATACCCTGCTTGATGCCGGGGGAACTGATCACACTTGAAGCCTGCGAGTACCTGGTTTTTCTCAAAAACAGTGGAGCTCGCATCCAGGGACCGGAAGACCTGGAGCTCAATTACCTGTATGTGGTAGAAGAGTGACAAGACTACCGAATCCCAGAATTAGTAAAACAGAAAGGAAATAGTAATGCAGAAGAATATGTTTATAAGTCTTGAGGGAATCGATGGAGCAGGAAAGACTACACAAGCCGAGCTTTTGTTCCGAAAACTGGTGGATGAGGGGTTTTCGGCGCTGGCTGTTCGGGAACCGGGAAGTACTCCTCTGTCCGAGAAGATAAGGGAGCTGTTGCTCGATGTTGAGAGCAAGCATATATGTCCTACGGCCGAATCTTTCCTCTACGCGGCGGCCAGAGCGCAGTTGGTTACAGATGTAATCAAGCCGGCCTTGGAGGCGGGGAAGATCGTCATTGCTGACCGGTACATTGATTCTACCATAGCTTATCAGGGCTACGGGCGAGGCGTTAACATCGAGTTCTTGCACCGCTTGAACGCTTTGGCTACGGGAGGGTTAATCCCCTGCCTTACTATTGTTCTCGATATTCCGCCAGAAGAAGGGATGAAAAGAAGACGGGACATCCCGCCGGACCGCCTTGAAATAGAGGGAATTGCCTTTCAACGGGCCGTGAGGGAAGGATATCTAGCCTTGAGTGCATCAGACCCGGCGAGAATAAGAGTAGTGGACGCCAGTCGGCCTGTAGAGGATGTCCAGGAACAGGTTTGGAGCTTGGTCTTAAAATGTCTCAAAGATTCGAATTGTTTTCCGTTAGTCCGTGCTGGAGAATAACGAGTTTTCGTTTCAAATAAGATTGAGGAAAAGGATGGTAAAGTGGTTAGGATTGAAGGAAGGCGCGGAAAAGCTGCAGGCCCCGTCCAGAGCGGGGGTAATGCTTCTTCCAAGGCAACGAGTAATATTCGCGGCAAATTCGAAAAAGAACTGAAGGAAAAAGATGAAGCTTACAGTCGTCGTAGACTCGAAGAGCTTCTAGGAGAAATAGATGCTGCGGCCGAAAGGTTGGCTAGGAGTCTGGATCTATCCGACCTTTTGCGTTACCGGCAGATGGTGAGAGAATTCTTGCGGGAAGCGACCAACAGGGCTTATCTCGTACGGGAAGAGAGAGGAATATCCCGGCGAGGTGTCGGCTCTTGCCTGGTGACGGTGCGCACCGTTGATAGAGAGATGGAGGAATTGATACAAAGCTTAACGTCGCGCAAGAAGGCCGCGGATGAGGTATTGGCTGCTGTGGACAAGATTAGGGGGCTTTTGGTCGATCTTATGAGCTAGAAAAAAGGACGCGAGGAAATATCGAGATATGGTTTTTCGGGAAGAACTTCAAAGAATCTTAGGACAAGAAAGAGCAGTGTCTTTTCTTCAAACCGTTTTGCAGCAAGATGCGCCTTTTCACGCTTACCTATTCGTGGGGCCGCCCGGAGTCGGCAAAACCAAGGCGGCGATGGCTTTCGCTTGTTCCCTTCTGGCCGACGAAGGGCAGGCGGGTGCCTCTAACTGGACAAAAAACAACCACCCTGATCTTTTCCTGGCCGGGAAAGCAGGCTCTAAAGTGGGGATTGCTGAGGTGAGGCGATTAGAAGAATGGCTTTTTTACCGGCCGTATTTTTCATCTTATCGGGTGGCGATCCTACCTTATGCCCATCTTTTGTCTGTAGAAGCGGCCAACGCCCTGCTGAAAACGTTGGAAGAACCGCCCTCTTACGCGGTCTTAATATTGATAAGCGATGAGATGGAGGTTCTGCCCACGATAAGATCCCGCTGCCAGGAAGTGCGGTTTGAACCTATTCCCACGCACCTGTTGGAGAAAGCGCTCCGGGAAAGGGGCATAGACCCGGAAAGAGCAAGGATGGCTGCGCTGCTGGCCCGAGGCAGCCTGAAGAGGGCTTATCTCTTTGCTGAACTTCCGGATTTGGAGGATTTTCTGGGGCAGGGAAGGGAATTCCTGCTGGAAGTTGCCCGGGGCAAAAAACTGGTTCTGTTGCGACAAGCTCAAGAACTGGAACGAGACGAGATTAGGCGCTCGCTGTTTTTCGGCGTGCTCGAGGTGATACTGAGGGATGTTACTGTTTATTCGGAAACTAAGGATGAAGGCCTGTTAGTATTTCGGGAAAATGCGGATCTGGCTGCGAGATTGCACTTTAAGCCGGAGCAGTTGAGAAGGGTGCTGGAGGAGTTTGGCAACCTTTCAACATTACTCAGGCGCAACATTAATCCTTTACTGGTAAATTTGAATGCCTTGTTAAAATTAAGGCAGGAGATTAAGGAGGAATCGAGATGCCGGTAGTGGTAGGAGTAAGATTTAAACCGGCCGGAAAGATATATTACTTTGACGGACAGGACATAGAGCTCAAGGTAGGTGACAAGGTAATAGTAGAGACTGCGAGGGGAATAGAGTACGGGGAGGTGGTTATCGGCAAGCGTGAAGTTGATGAAGGGCAGTTGGTCCTGCCTTTAAAGAGAGTTATTCGCAGAGCTACAGAGCAAGACAGGGAGCAGGCTGAAGATAACCGGAGGCGTGAGGTCGAAGCCTTCGCCATATGCGAGGCAAAAATTAAAGAGCACGGCTTGCCCATGAACCTTATCGATGTAGAATACACCTTTGACCGGGGGAAGATAATATTTTATTTTACGGCGGAAGGCCGGGTCGACTTTCGAGAACTGGTCAGGGATCTGGCCAGCGTTTTCCGCACCAGGATCGAGCTGAGACAGATCGGGGTTCGCGATGAAGCCAAGATGATTGGAGGGATCGGAACCTGCGGCCGGGTGCTGTGTTGTGCTACTTTTCTGGGGGACTTTGAACCTGTGTCTATCAGAATGGCCAAGGATCAGAACTTGTCTCTCAACCCTACTAAAATATCGGGAATCTGCGGAAGGTTGATGTGCTGTCTCAAGTTCGAGTCAGAGGCGTACGAAGCCGGAGGAGGGGGAGGGAATTCGGTTCGGACTGATGGAGAAGACGCTAAGTGAGCTAAAACTTCTGTTAAAAGAATTATTGGGTGAGCTTTCGGACCTTAGGGAGAGGGTCAAAGTTCTGGAACAGAAGCTGAACCCGTCTATGTCGGAGGAGGACCGCCTTAGGGATGATTCTATTGGTGAGGGGGCAAATCTTGTCGATTTATACATGGAAGGATACCACGTGTGCCCCATGGCTTACGGACGGTTACGGGAGGAAGAATGTTTGTTTTGTGCGGTTTTTTTAGCGAAGAGTGGTGGGAAGAGTGAACTGTAGGGAAGATGAGACTCTTGATGACCTTCTCAGAGATAACTTGCGGGTAATTCAGGGAAAGAAAGGTTACCGTTTTTCTATAGATTCTGTTCTTCTAGCTGGTTTTGCCACTCTGGGACGCGGAAGCCAAGTGTGCGAACTCGGAGCAGGAAGCGGGGTTATCTCCATTTTACTGGCTCAGAGGGATAAGAGTTGCAGTATTAAGGCGCTTGAAATACAGGACAATTTATGGGACCGGGCTGTTCGCAGCGTCAAACTCAACAAGCTGGAGGATAGCATAGAAGTCATTAAGGGTGATATCCGCCGGGTTCGCGAGATATTCCCGGCGGGCGGATTTGACCTGGTCGTGGCTAATCCTCCTTTTTGGAGGATAGGCGAAGGACTGCTGCCAGAAGACTCTGAAGTTGCTACCGCATGTCACGAGGTCGATGTTACCCTTGAAGAGGTAATAGCAGCCGCAGCATATCTCTTAAGATTGGGAGGGAAACTGGCCTTAATCCAGCGGGCAGCCCGCCTTGATGAGGTTATTCGGCTATCGCACAGCCACCGGGTCCCGGTGAAGAGGATGCGTATGGTTCATCCCCACAGAGAACGTCCTGCCAATCTGGTACTGACGGAGGGGACCAAAGGAGCAAAGCCAGGCATAACCGTACTCGCTCCTTTAGTGGTGTACGAAGAAACGGGCATCTATACCTCGGAGATAATGAACCTTTACTACGGGGGTGGAGCCTGTTGAGTGGGGTACTTTACGTATGCGCAACGCCCATCGGCAACCTCGAGGATGCCAGCATCCGTTTGATCAAGGTTTTGCGGAGTGTCGATATAATCGCGTGCGAAGATACGAGGCGAACGGCAAAGTTGCTGCAGCGCTTTCGCATTAAAACTCCTATGACGAGTTATCACAAGCATAACCTGCGCGAAAAGGAAGCGTATTTAGTAGACTTAATGTTATCAGGAGGGAGGGTGGCACTGGTTTCCGATGCCGGTACGCCGGGAATTTCCGATCCCGGAGAGCTCTTGGTGAGAAGGGCCCGGGCCGAGGGAATAAAAGTTGAGGTCGTGCCCGGACCCTCGGCCCTGCTGGCTGCCCTGGTCGTGTCGGGCTTGGATACGAGCCGCTTTGTTTTCGAAGGATTTATTCCGGCCCGGGATAAGGAGCGCCGTGATTTTCTAATGAGACTCGCTTCTGAGCCCAGGACCATTGTGCTGTATGAGGCTCCCCATCGTTTACTGCGGACCCTTGAGGACATGGAACAAATATGGGGAGAAAGGCAGATGGCGGTGGCCAGAGAGTTAACCAAGGTGCACGAAGAGGTGGTGCAGGGTACTCCCGCCGAGCTGAGGCAGCATTTTGCGGCGAATCCGTGTAAGGGTGAGCTGACCCTGGTCATAGAAGGGTGCCGGCAAAGGCGCGAAAGCGTTAGCCGGGAAACGCTCCTTGAGGAGGTTCAGGAGCTGATAGATCGGGGCATAGAAAAAAAAGAAGCCTTCAGGTTGAAGGCCCGTGAATACGGCATTAAGAAAAGCGATATTTACAGTCTGTATCTTGAGGCTGAAAAAGCCACAGACCAGCGGGTACCTGACTAACCGACCTGTCTTGCGATGTCGGTCAAGCAACTGCGGCAAATATTCTTACCCTTGTAGTTCTGAACTTCTTCCGCATTACCGCAGAAAATACAGGCGGGCTCATACTTTTTGAGGATGATTTTGTCATTATCCACATAGATCTCCAAAGCATCCTTCTCCTCGATGCCCATGGTTCGCCTTAGCTCTATGGGGATTACAATCCTGCCCAGCTCGTCCACTTTGCGGACAACACCTGTAGATTTCATCATGCTTGTCCCTCCCCCCTGTATAAATCTCGGCAACTCCTGTACGTATAAACAGTACCAAAGTTGGGAGAAACAGTCAAGACATTTTTCGACAAAAATCTGAGGGCCGGGCAAGTGTGCGTCTGTGGCTGGGTTTTCTTGACACGTAACCGTTTTTTTTCTATGATCAGGACACATCATACTGAGGGAAAAGGCCTCTCGATACGAGCGAGGGGTTTTTAGTTGTTTCTGAGACGAGGAGGTTTTGCCGATGGGCACTGGCAAGAGTTTCTACATAACTACGCCGATTTATTACCCGAGTGACAATCTGCATATAGGACATGCCTACACTACGGTTGCCGCTGACTGTATTGCTCGTTACAAGCGTATGCAGGGGTATGATGTTTTTTTCTTGACCGGGTCTGATGAACACGGGCAGAAGATCGAACGGACAGCCCGCGGAAAAGGTATGGAGCCCAAGGCTTACGTAGATAAAATAGTGGCCGGTTTTAAGGTGCTTTGGGAGACCTTACTGATTAGTAACGATGATTTCATACGCACTACGGAGGAGCGGCATGAAAGGGCCGTCCAGAAAATATTCCAGAAGGTATGGGAGAAAGGCGACATATACAAGGCAAAGTACGAGGGTTGGTACTGTACTCCTTGTGAGTCTTTTTGGACGGAACGCCAGTTAGTGGACGGTAAGTGTCCGGACTGCAACCGACCGGTAGAACTGACGGAAGAAGAAAGCTATTTTTTTGCTATGGGGAAGTACCAAGAGCGGCTGTTGAAACACATCGAGGAGAATCCTGATTTCATACAGCCCGAGTCGCGGAGAAACGAGATGATAAACTTCATCAAATCAGGGCTAGATGATCTGTGCGTGTCCCGGACTACCTTTGAGTGGGGGATACCGATACCGTTTGCTCCCGGGCATGTCATCTACGTGTGGTTCGACGCCCTGGTGAACTATCTGACGGCCGTAGGGTACGGGGAAGACGAGGAAAAATTCCGCAAATACTGGCCGGCGGATGTGCATCTGGTAGGAAAGGACATAGTGCGTTTCCATACCGTCATCTGGCCTACCATTTTGATGGCTGCTGATCTACCGTTGCCCAAGCAGGTTTTCGGCCACGGCTGGCTTATGCTGGAAGGGGGCAAGATGTCGAAATCTAAAGGGAACGTGGTTGACCCTCTGATTTTGGTAGAGAAATATGGGGTAGACGCCATCCGATATTACCTATTAAAGGAACTAACCTACGGGATGGATGGCTATTATTCAGAAGAAATGCTGGTGTCTCGTATTAACTCGGATCTGGCCAATGATCTAGGGAACTTGGTCAGCCGTACCATCGGCATGATAGACCGTTACTGCCAGGGGGTGATACCGACTCCGGGAGAACGGGACAGGCTGGATCAGGAGCTTGTAGACACTGCAGCCTCCGTATATGAAGAAGTGAAGAGACAACTGGACAGACTTGATTTTTCATCGGCATTGGGGGCTGTATGGAGACTTATATCCCGGGCCAACAAGTATATTGATGAATCGGCCCCCTGGTTGCTGGCGAGGGATGAATCCAGGCAGAACCGGCTGAATACCGTTCTTTATAACCTTGCCGAAACCATCCGTATTACTGGTGTGTTGTTGGCACCGTTCATGCCGACCTTGCCGGGAAGAATAAATCGGCAGATCCCTGTATTCAACGACCCCGACCGGCTGGAGTGGAGCGATGCCGGGACTTGGGGATTGCTACCCCCGGGACGGAAGGTTACTAAGGGCGAAGCCCTGTTCCCCAGAATTGACATTAAGAGCCTGGAAAGAGGAGAAAATGACCCGGCCCCGGTGGCGCAAGCTCCGTCCCAGCCCAAGGAAGAAGATGCTCCAAATCTCATAACCATAGAAGACTTCGCGCGTATTGACCTTCGCGTAGCCGAGGTGGTTTCGGCGGAGAAGATGAAAAAGGCAGATAAGCTAATGATCCTGAGGGTCAGATTGGGAGAAGAGGAGCGAACCATAGTTGCGGGCATTGCGCAACACTATGCTTCCGAAGATCTGATAGGTAAGAAGATTGTGGTGGTAGCTAACCTTCAGCCGGCCAAACTGAGAGGGGTCGAATCTCAGGGGATGCTCCTGGCCGCTTCTAATGAAGAAGGATTGTCTATATTAACTTTAGACCGCGATCTTCCTTCTGGTTGCCGGGTCAAGTAACGACGACAGGGGGAAGGAATAGTTGCAGGAAGCACTGCTAATCGACAGCCACGCTCATCTTCAGGACAGGGCTTATCAAAAAGACAGGGAACAAGTAATCGAGCGCGCCTTCAAGGGTGGGCTGCAAGCCATTATCTGCGTCGGGTACGATATCGAATCGTCGGAAGAAACATTGGCTCTGGCCCACAAACATCGCGAGATTTTTGCGGTTGTGGGCGTCCACCCTCATGACGCCAAGACCTTGGACCGGGAAGGAGAGAGACGGCTCTTCGATCTAGCCAAGGACCCCAAGGTGGTTGCGGTCGGGGAGATAGGATTAGATTTTTATCGGGATCTTTCGCCCCGGGATGTGCAGCGCCACGCTTTCCGGGTCCAGATAAGTATCGCTAAAGAACTGGGAAAACCGATAGTCGTTCACGATAGGGAAGCCCATCAGGAAGTCCTCCAGATAATTAAGGAGGAGAAGGCCCACGAGACCGGAGGGGTGATGCACTGCTATTCGGGCAGTTGGCCCATGGCTGTTGAACTCATGAAGCTGGGGTTTTTCATTTCTTTTGCCGGGCCCCTTACTTTTAAGAATGCGCGCAAAGCGGTGGAGGTTGCGAGTAAAATACCGCTCGACAGGATACTGATTGAAACAGATTGTCCTTATCTTACGCCGGAACCGTACCGGGGCCGGCGCAACGAGCCCGTGCATGTGCGCGAAGTTGCTAAGAAACTGGCGCAGATTAGGGGCAAAAGTTTCGAAGAAGTTGCTTATTTAACTTCTCGCAATACCAGGGAAATATTCCGAATGGCGTAGCAGGAACCCTTTATCGTGAAACCCGGATAGACGCCGCGGGTATGTACCTCTTCACCAGCGCTTCAACCCGGCTGCATAAATCGTGTGCGAACCGATAATAATATATAATGACAGAGGCGCAGCACGCTAAATGCCACAAAATACCACGAACGACACGATTTAACA
Organism: uncultured Syntrophothermus sp.; assembly: GCA_964405385.1. Taxonomy (GTDB): domain Bacteria; phylum Bacillota; class Syntrophomonadia; order Syntrophomonadales; family Syntrophothermaceae; genus Syntrophothermus. Next base: position 106 of record CAYONS010000058.1, on the reverse strand, counting down.
GTTATGTCATTGACAGAACAGGATGCCGGGGATAAAATGAAGGCGCGGTTGGGAGGTATGAAGCAGCTAAAAACTGATTAATAAATGTCAACAAAAGATAACAAAA
>CAYONS010000057.1:0-10765 GCA_964405385.1 uncultured Syntrophothermus sp. | reverse complement strand
CTGAGTACGCCGATGTTGGCCATTTCAGCTACTGCGGCCACGGGTAAGAAAGCCCCCACCAGCGAGACGAAAAGCCCAACAGCCATAGTTATGCGGTAAGGGCTGTGATACCGAGGATGGATATTCGACAGCCACTGGGGCAGGAGGCCGTCGCGGCCTATAGCGAACAGCACGCGGCTGAGGGCAAAAGTTGTGGCGAAAAGCACGCTGGCGAGTCCGGTCAGGGCTCCGATGGAAACGAGAAAGGATCCCCAGCGGATCCCTACGGCAAGAAGGGCTTGGGCGATAGGAGCAGCGGTGTCCAGGTACTTGTAGCTGACAAGGCCTGTCAGGACAAGTGCCACCAGAATGTATAGAACGGTGGATATGCCGAGAGAAGCTATTATGCCTAACGGGAGATTACGCTGTGGGTTCTTTACTTCCTCAGCTGCGGTTGCCACCGCATCAAACCCTATGTAGGCAAAGAAAATAACGGCGGCTCCCTTTACCGCGCCCATCACCCCTAGAGGAAAGAAAGGCACCCAATTAGAAGGGTCAACGCGGGAGGCGCCGACAGTCAGAAAAACCAAAATCACGAGAAGTTTGACCAGGACTACAACTCGGTTAAAGACAGCACCCTGTTGAGCTCCCCGTATCAGGAGATACGTTATCAAGAGCGGAAGCAGGGCAGCAGGGAGATTGAGGATTCCTCCTTGAACCGGGGAGGACGTTAGGGCGGTCGGCAGATAGATGTGTACAGCGGCTAGAAGGCTGGCCAGGTAAGCGGACCAGCCGGAAGCAACCGCGCCGGCGGCTACGCCGTACCCTAAGAGGAGATTCCAGCCGACGAGCCACGCGAAGAACTCACCCAGCGTGACGTACGCATACGTATACGCACTGCCGGCCGCGGGTACGGCTGCCGCCATTTGCGCGTAAACAAGGGCGGCAAGAGCAGCAGCAATACCTGAGATAACAAAGGACAAGGCTACGGCTGGTCCAGCGTAGCTGGCGGCGGCGATGCCGGTTAACACGAATATTCCGGTGCCTATTGTGGCGCCTATCCCCAGGGCCGTAAGGTCCAAAACGCCGAGACTTTTTGACAGCCTTTGGTAACCGGTATCATTTTGTTCTCGAAAATCTATGTGCTTGCGACGTAGCAGGCTCATTTGATCACCCCTCGAGTTTCAGACCTCTTTACGCAGTCTTCATAAGCGGTAAGGTTATTGAAGTGGACGTACTAAACTTGTTTTACCCGGTCGCGAAAATAATATTCAGACCGGGTTTCAATGCGCACGGAGATCGCGTGCTTTTGTGGGCCTCTTCAGTTGGGTTAAATGTTGACAAGCAGTGGCTGCTTGCAGGAAACTTAAGATACCCAAAGAAAGTTTTTGGGCGAACGATTGGCGACGTGTTGCTCAGGGAACCAGAACCGCGATTCTTGAAGCAATAGAGGGATGCGCATGGATTTCGGGGAGAGGCTTTCTCTTTTAATGGAACAGCAGGGCATCTCCAATACCCGGTTGGCCCGGGCCTTGTCCGTAGACGCTTCCTTGGTGAGCAAGTGGCGAAAAGGGATACGGGTTCCGCCTAAGAACAGCGTTTACCTTGAAAGAATAGCAGAGTTTCTGGCAGAGCAGGCTCGCCAGCCCCATCAACTCGCTGCCTTATCAGAGCTATTGAATCTGCAGCAAGACAGCGAAAACTTCCGCCAAGATGCAGTTAGGGCTTTGTGTTCGTGGCTGGCCGGGGCCGAGATTTCGTCCTCAGCAGCCGTAGACATGTTGCTCAATCGGATGAGCATGTTCAAAGCTGCATGCCGTTCCGAAACAGGCTTCAACCAGATGAATCCGGAAGGGACTCATGGGCAGCCTCTGGCTGCAGAGGTCTATTACGGCACAGAAGGCCGTCAGAAAGCCTTACTAAAGTTCCTGACCCTGGTTTGTGAGCACAGGTCTTTAGGAAGGATTTTTTTGTACAGTGACGAAAGCACCGACTGGTTTTTGGCTGACAATTCTTTTTACCGCCAGTGGGCAAACCTCATGGTCCAGATCGTCGCCAAAGGCAATAAAATAAGAATTATTCACAACGTCCAGAGGGACTTAGGCGAAATGGTGCTTGCCGTTGAACGCTGGTTGCCCTTCTACATGACCGGTGCTATGGAGCCCTATTACTACCCTAAGTACCGGGAACAGGCATTCAAGAAAACTGTCGTAGTGAGACCAGGGGTTGCAGCTTTGGTAACTACGTCATTTGGCGGGTCGAAAGACACCACTCCTCACTGCCTGTATACTGATCCCCAGATAGTGGCAGCCTGGAGCACGGAATTTGACAGTTTTCTCAAGGTATGCCGCCCGCTCATGCGCATCCTTACCTCTCGCAACCCGCATGAGTTTTACAGCCTGGTCTTGGAGTTTACAGAAGAGCCGGCGGACTGCATCCGGGTTTCGAAAGCATTATCCCTCATTACCATGCCGAAAGAGGTGTTCGAGCGCCAGATAGAGAATTGGGAGATAGGCGATACGGAAAAGGAGCAGCTTTGCCGCTGGCATCAAGCTATGGTTGCGTCAGCAACTGCGGGGCTTGAGAGGCACTCTTACATCGAGGTACTGAACCTTCCGGCATCGAGGATCTTCGCAGTTGAGGAGATCAGGGTGGAACCACCAAATTTCTTAAAGGGGCAGGCAATCGCATATTCGCCCGAGGACTACCGACAGCATCTGGAAAATATCTTATCCTGGTTGGACAGATATCCGAATTTTCACTTCTTTTTTAACCCTCAGGCCGTTCCCCCCAATATGCACCTGGTTGCCAAGAGCGAGGTCGGGGTTATAGTGGCCAAGAGCGATCCGCCTCCTATTGTTTTCGCCTTCAACCAGCCCAATATGACCAGCGCTTTCTACGTGTACCTGGAAAACATAGTCGAAAGCATTCCGGCCAGGGAACGCAATCGAAAAGAAACGGAAAAAAGGCTCGTGGGGCTGATTGAAAGTCTGCAAACGTGCCGATAAAAATACCTGCGGATCGGTCGGCCTGGCGTGTCACGGACCCTTGACACACTTGTCATGGACAAACCGCAGGCATCTGTTAAAATTGCATCGGTTAGGTGGTAACCTAAGGACAAGACCCGCAAGAAAAGGAAGGTGCCGCCATGACCGAACCGCTGCTGGCCTTGATGGGGAAAACCGCGGTAGGTTTCTTTAAGAAAAGAACCTACCTGTTGATATTTGCTGAGGACCAGACGATTCTTGTTCCCGCAGAAGATCTGGCGATAGAGAACCTCGGAGGCATGCGGCTTCAGAACGGTGAAACAAAGAGTCCGGCGGCCGAAAGTACCCGCAATACTCTCGTGACGGAGAGGGAACTGGAAAAAGACGCTTCATCTTCCATAAAGGACCGATTACCCGGAGCAGTGTACCTTGATAACAGCCGGATCTCACAGGTAACCCTAACTGCAACCGGCGTGAGGGAGGAGAATTTGAAACTCAGATACACGCTGGAGATAACCAGTGACACCGGCTCTTACGAGTTCGAGCTGGAAGGTTCAGCTCACTCGGGGATGTTTAATCTTAATACGATTTTGGCCGGGATATTCGGCAAACGGTTCGCGCCTTTCGGTGACTGAGCGAAGGATATTCCGGAAAAAAGCGTGACAGGATTCAAGATCCTGTCACGCTCCGCCTGCCCGGCTATTCTTCGATGTAGTAGCGGGAATTGCAACCCGGGCACTCGATATAGTCGCCTTTGTCGTCTTGATGAAGGCAACCTTCGCCGACCGTAACTACTTCCTTGCCGTCCGGTCCTACCGTCGTCATATTCATGTCGGGACAGTAGACCCACTCGCCGCAGTTGTCGCAGTACAGATCCTCTGTCAAAACCTTCTGTTTGTTCACTTTGTATTCCGCCACTGTAAACCCTCCCTCGCTTTTGATTAGGCTGACCAGTTCCTTTTATGTATGAGTGCTTCGCCGTCTCTTTTCAAAAATCCTGCCCCGCAGCCACAGACCCGGCACTCAGCCCAGATTTTCGGTTAACGCATGTTAGTCTAGACTTTCCAGGAAGTTGTAGCTCCACTGCGGCACTGAACCAGAGCTGAGTGCCGGGCTGATATTATTTTTTGACGCTGATTAACGCAGATTTGATTTAAAATTACGGTCTTTGGATTGTAGCACCATGAACAAGTTTAGTGGCAGTAATACCGCCCATAGGTGACTATCGGTTTTCATTCGCTAGTGGTGACACCGCAAGGTGTCGTGAGGGTCTGTTACCGATAACAGACGCGGTTGCGTCCGGCGGCTTTGGCCTCGTACATGAGGTCATCGGCTCTTTGCACAAGCGTGTCGGCGGTGTCCCCTGAACGGTAGCTTGTAACCCCAAAGCTGGCCGTGACCTGAGGCACAGGGAAGATGCGTAACTGGCTTATCTGAAGACGTAAATCCTCGGCAAGACGGGCAGCGCTTTCCAGGGGGGTATCGGGTAAAACGAGCAGGAACTCTTCTCCTCCCCAGCGTCCAAATACGTCCGTTTGCCTGATTCGCTCTTTTACGCTCGCAGCAAGCGCTCGAAGAACATCGTCGCCAATTGCGTGGCCGTATGTATCGTTTACTTTCTTAAAATGATCGATGTCTAGCATGATAACCGATAAAGCCCGCTGGTAGCGCTTGGCACGGGCCACCTCCTCATCCAGTTTCTGGGCAATGTAGCGGCGGTTGAAGACGCGGGTTAGAGAGTCGGTGATTGACAATATGAGCAACTCTTCTTGCAGCTTCTTGCGCAGAGTAATGTCTCTTGCCACACCGACTGCCTGCCACCCTGATTCGGAGCCTACGGCACTTAGCGTTAGCTCAATGTCTACGAGATGGCCGTCGCGGTGGCGGGCCTTGAGTTCCAGGGTCCGGCCCACCATCTTGCAGGTTCCGTGACGCTGGAACTCAGCGAATCCGTCCTGGAATCGCTGGTAGCTTTCCTCGTTTACAGCCAGAAGCAGGTGAAGATCCTGCCCTTCTGCCTCTTGACGGGAGTAACCGAATAGGGCCTGGGCTCCAGGGTTCCAAAAGGCTACGCGTCCTCTTTCATCCAGCATCACGATGGCATCGGCAGCCGTATCTGTGACTGCGGTAAGCAGCCGCTCCCGGCCGACCAATTTGTGTTCTATCTGGCTCAGCTCGGTCAGGTCAAAGGCTATGGCTGTGTAGACACAGCGCTTGCCGTAGAGATATCTCTGGATGTGAGTCTCTACAGGGTAGCTGGTCCCGTCTTTACGGAGATGGCGACCGCGATACCGTATTTTTTCAGCAAAAGCCAAACGAAGGGGCTGCAGAAGCTCTTCGAAAGATTGAGAACCGTAATCGGGCTGGAAATCGACTGGCGTCATCTGCGAAAGCTCTGACATTGAGTACCCCAGGTTTTCCCGTAAACCCCGGTTGGCCATGAGGATGCGAAAATCACCAGGTTCAAAAACGTATATTTCATTGAGTGAATCTTCCAATATTCTCCGATAGAAGCGTGCCTGAACATTAGCCTGGTAGAGGCTCAAGGCCATCTCAATCGTAGAAAGAAGTGCGTACACATCGGTTCCTTTCAGGACGAAGCCGTATCCTCCAGAAGATTTGATTCTTTCAAAGGTCTCCTTGGATGAATGGGCTGTGAGGAATACTATCGGGATATCGCACTTTTCCGAGATGCGAAGAGCAGTTTCCGCGCCATCCATAACGCCCGCCAGTTCGATGTCCATTAGTATCAGGTCTAAAGCGGGCTCACCTGCTGCCCGGCCGACGGCCTCTTCCCCGGAGGACACCGTCTCAACAGTGTACCCGTGTGCCTCAAGAACGCTTGTCAACAAGCGGGAAGCCATTCGACTGTCTTCAACTACCAGTATTCTCTTGGCAGACTGTTCGGTTGAGGACAAAACAGCGCCACCTCTTCTTCCATGATGTGCTTTAAATCGACGCAAGTTTATTGTTTCACAAAACTCGCATGCCCGCAAGCTAGAATTTTCGGTTATGTGGCATTGAATGGCAGACCAGTAATTTCTGTACCAGTAACGGATTTTGTAATATAATGTATATGGTGTTAATGTCGTTCTTGAAATAGGTTTTGGCGAGGGAGGTGAACGAGTTTGCTGACTCCGGAGATTAAAGAAGTCATTACCCAGTCGCCCTTTATTCCGATTGTCACGGTTTCCAAAGATGGCCAGCCCCATCTTATCGTGGTAGGAAAAGTAAAAGAAATACAGGGCGATGACACCCTGGTATTCGGCGTCTACAAAATGGTAAAGACCAGGCAGAATTTGGCTGAAACCGGAATCATGCAAGCGGTGGCAGTTGTGGGGAAAAAGGGTTACCGGTTCAGCGGCAAGGGGACTCCGGGTGAAAAAGAAGTCGTTCTAAAAGTGGAATCCGTCGAGTCCCTGCTGTAGTTTTTGCTTCAAAGGGAGCTGCAAGAGTGAGCTGTACTGCGGTACAGCTCTCTTTTTTATGAGAAGCTGGATGAAGACAAGAAATTAGGCGATAACAGGGGGGCCGAGGACGACAAACCTTGACGCAAGCCAGTTGTCCTGGCAGGGGGATAGATTTCCACTGGGGACGGGATTCTTGTTTTGGCTTGTTAGCAGGACCAAAGCAGGCTATCATTATAACAGTGAGTAACACTGGCCCATCTTCGTTGCAGACTCAATCGGTAGCAGCGGTTGTGGGATTTTGGGGCAGGAGAAAGCCCGCGATTTTGGCGAGTGAGGTGAGGATAGTGGAGTGCAGGTATCACCCGGGCGAGGAAACGTGCGAAGAGTGCAAATTGTGCTGGTCTCCGATATGCGTCGAGTGTTTGGACCGGGCGTTGAGCGTGGGGTACACCCAGATATGTCCCAAGTGTTTGCGTGCTTTGGGGATAGAATTCGAGGACATCGAGATACCGCCGCGGGGCAGGCTTGCCGATCGGTAACGAGGTCGAGAGGGAAGAAAGCATTTCCGTTGCGGAAATAGCCACAGACCCGGCACTCAACCCAGATTTTCCGTTGACGCATGTTAGTTCCAGATCTAGTGGTGACGCCGTTAGGTGTCGGGGGGGTTGTTGCGAGAAGGCTAGTTTTATTTTTTCCTCATTAGAAGTGAGTTGGATAAAGAGATGACTGGGGAGGGTAAATTCGATTTTGGCTAGAAACATCATGATTCAGGGAACGGGCTCTTCCGTAGGGAAGAGCATTATTGCTGCCGGCCTGTGCCGGATATTGAAAAACGCCGGCTACAAAGTCGCTCCATTTAAGGCGCAGAACATGTCGCTGAACTCGTATGTGACTTCCGAAGGAGGGGAAATGGGGCGGGCTCAGGTGGTGCAGGCCGAGGCCTGCGGTATCGAGCCATCGGTTTTGATGAACCCCATATTGATAAAGCCCACAGGAGACCAGAGCAGCCAGGTGATAGTGCTGGGAAAAGTATACCGGCAACTACGGGCCGACGAGTATTACCAGGTAGTGCCGGAATTGACGGAAACGGTGAGAAGAGCCTATGAAGAGCTGGCGGCCAACTACGATATAATTGTTTTGGAGGGGGCTGGCAGCCCTGCGGAGATAAATCTCTATCATCGTGATATAGTCAACATGGGTATGGCCCGCATAGCAGACGCCCCGGTGCTTCTGGTGGGGGACATAGAAAAAGGAGGGGTTTTCGCCTCGGTTTTCGGGACGGTTTCATTGCTTCCTGAAGAGGACCGGCGCCGGGTTAAGGGCTGGATCATCAACAAGTTCAGGGGATCAGTTTCTATCCTCGAACCCGGTATCAAAGAACTGGAAGGGCTTATGGGGATTCCCTGCCTCGGTGTCGTGCCTTATGTAAAGCTTAATCTGGAGGAAGAGGACGGAGCAGTAGAACTGTTGGACAACCGCAGTGCCAGACCCCTGTCATCGACCCCAGGTGACGATAATAACGTGGATACGATCATCGGCGTAATCCGCCTGCCTCATATCTCCAACTTTACCGATTTTGATGTCTTTTCAAGGCTACCCCATACCCGTGTCGTGTATGCTAATCATCCTTCCCAGTTGGAGAACGTCGATATTATCATTCTGCCCGGCAGCAAGAACACCATAGGCGACCTAACCTACTTAGAAAACGCGGGGTTTGTAGAGGCTATAAAGCGGCATTACCGTGAGGGCGGGTTTGTTATAGGGGTGTGCGGCGGCTACCAGATGCTGGGGAAAGAAATCCGCGACCCGCATCATACGGAAAGCCAACGCGAAAGAGTTGAAGGAATTGGCCTTTTGGATATTATTACCGAGTTTAGAACGCAGAAGATAACTTCTCAGGTTCAGGGCCATTTTCTGCCGACCGCGTGTTCCTGGACCCGGGAGCTTGCCGGCAGGCACTTCCGGGGATATGAGATCCATATGGGAGTCAGCCGTTTCGGGCCGGAAGCCCGGCCTTTATTGTGCTGCGTGAAGAACGACGGGTCTATCTACGAGGATGGGACTTTCAGTGCGGACGGGCGAGTCTTGGGGAGTTATGTTCACGGGCTTTTCGATGATCCGGTTATAGCGGCTGAAATAATTAACAACGTTCGCCGGAGCCGGGGATTGCCCGAGATAGGCGCCAGCGGTCTAGACTACCGGTTGACAAAGGATTTAGAATTCCAGCGCTGGGCTGACATCTTGTCGGTCACCTTGGACATCGATCGAATCTTCGATTTAATTTTCGGCAGCCGCAGGCATTACATAACATCTTCCTCGAAAACCAGCCACAGATATGCACAGATGGGCACTGATTAACACAGATATTATTGTTTTTATTGTTTGACGCTGACGCTGATTAACGCAGATGTGATGTAGAATTACGGCCTTTGGATTGTAGCACCATGAACAAGTATAACGACAGTAATACCGCCTATTGGTCGCTCGCGATTTTCATTCTCTAGTGGTGACAACGAGGGGTGTCACGAGGGTCTGTGTCCATCTGTGGCTCTGTGTTAATCAGTGCCTGAAAAATAATATTTGCCCGGCTCTCAGCTCTGGTTTAGTGCCGCAATGGAGCTACAACCTGCCAGAAAGTCTAGAACTAACAGGCGTCAAACGAAAATCTGGGCTGAGTGCCGGAGCTGTGAACATCTGTGGCTGTGGGGCGGGGATATTATGTTTTCTACTGCGGCGGCACATTTGATTGTCGGGTATGTCCTGGATATCTTCCTCGGGGATCCCCGCTGGATGCCGCATCCCGTGAGGTTGTTGGGGCGAATAATCGTATACTTAGAAAAGGTGCTGCGCCGGGTTTTCCCCGCTTCGCCAAACGGCGAGCGGTTGGCTGGAGTGGTTCTGGCCGCAGGAATGATCGGCTTGGCCTATTTCTCGGTTGCCCTGTTATTATCCTGGGCCGCGCGTGTCCATCCCTGGCTTTACCATGGTTTAAGCGTGTGGTTTGTTTATACTGTGCTGGCAACCCGGAGTCTGGACGGAGAAACACGTGTGGTCTACCGGGAATTGGTGAAAGGAAATCTGCACAAGGCCAGGAAGCTGGTGGCAAACGTGGTGGGCAGAGACACGGCAAACCTCGATGAAAGCGGGGTTTCTCGGGCGGCGGTAGAGACGATAGCCGAGAATACCGTCGATGCCGTTGTATCTCCTGTCTTTTACCTGGCCTTGGGGGGGCCGGCTCTGGCGATGGCTTATAAAGCGGTGAGCACCCTGGATTCCATGGTGGGTTACAAGAACGAGCGTTATCTTTACTTTGGATGGGCTTCCGCCCGTTTAGATGACATGGCTAATTTCGTTCCTGCCCGCCTGGCAGGCTGGCTACTGGTACCCCTGGCGGCTGCAGTAAGCCGGTTCGATTGCTTGCAGAGCTGGAAACAAGTAGCTAAGGACCGCCGCAAACACGAGAGTCCAAACAGCGCGTACGGGGAAGCGGCTTTTGCTGGAGCGCTGAGGGTGAGATTAGGCGGTCCCTGTTACTATCAGGGGAGGCTTGTAGAACACCCGGTCATCGGAGCGGGTCTGGATGAAGTGAGGCCGGAACATATCTTGCGGGCTATTTTGCTCATGTACGTAACATCGCTTTTGACGTTGAGCCTTGGGCTGGGGCTGGTGTGGTTAAAGGGGGGCTGGTAGTGTCCAGGGGAGAGCAGCATTCCTTTGGTTTGGAGGGCGTTGACAGGGTATCCTTGCCCCTGCCTAAGAAACAGGAGGCGAAGACCGAAAACCGACTGGTTATGGTTACAGGAGGAGCCCGCAGCGGAAAGAGCCGGTGGGCCGAGCACATCCTGAAAGAACAGGGCGGAGGCGTTTTATACGTCGCTACTGCTCTGGCCATAGACGAAGAGATGCAGGATCGGATAAAGAAACACCGGGCCAGAAGGACCGACCACTGGCGAACCTTGGAAGGGTATTCGAATTTGGCCGAGTGTATCCGAAAGACCCGTTTGTTCCGGGAAGCCATATTGCTTGACTGCCTAACCATAATGGTGACCAACCTCCTCCTGGATGAGATTAAGGACTTTGATAGAGTAACGCCGCGAGAAGCGGAACAGGCAGAGACAAGAATCGAACAGGAAGTCGTGAGCCTGCTTAAGGCCTTGCGGGAGATAGAAAGCACGGCGGTTATCGTAACCAATGAGGTTGGCATGGGTCTGGTCCCCGACAATCCTTTGGGCCGTCTGTTCCGCGATGTCTGCGGCAGGATGAACCAGATGGTGGCGGCGGAAGCCGATGAAGTGTACCTGGTCGTCAGCGGCATTCCCGTGCGGATAAAATGAAGCCCCAGGCAGAAACGAGGGGAGGCACACCGGAACCGGTTGCGGTGTGCCTCCC
>CAYONS010000056.1:0-11301 GCA_964405385.1 uncultured Syntrophothermus sp. | reverse complement strand
TGAACCAGGTGGTTGTACGGTGAAACTCGCTGATATAATGACCCCGAATCCCATTACATTGAGTCCAAACATGACTGCCCGAGACGCGGCAAGGATTTTTGTTGAAAATCGCATTGACAGTGCACCGGTTGTCGATGCTACTCAAACCCTAATCGGATTGCTTACCAAGACCCACCTCTTGCGCGTTTTGGCCCAGGAAATGGATCCGGACACTCCGGTCGAAGCCCTGATGACACGGGAAGTGCAGACCTGTCGTCCCGACGAGGAGTTGGAAAGCATAATCTACCCTGATCGAGGACGATACCCTGTGGTTGACAAAGACAAGGTGGTGGGCATGATAACCCGCACCAACCTGCTAAGAGTGTTTTTCGATTCATACCACAGGCTGAGCACGGAATTTGAAACCATTTTGAATTCTACGCATAACTTAATAATATCGATCGACGAGGATGAACGGATTGAAGTCTTCAACAAGGCTGCCGAAGAAGTACTCGGACTAAAAGCTGAGGAAGTCAGGGGCAAGAAGCTCACAGAGGTCATCCCCTCTTCAGGGCTGGGCGAAGTTGTGAAAAGCGGAAAACCGGAGACCCTACAGAAGGTCGAACTAAACGGAAGGACTCTGGTTTCCAACCGTACGCCCATCATAAAGGATGGCAAGATCGTCGGGGCCGTGGCGGTTCTTCAGGATATGTCGGAGATAGAGGAGATATCTAAAGAACTCAAATACGTGAAGGAGCTCAACGAGGAACTCAATGCCGTTTTCGAGTCCTCCTTTGACGGCCTTTACATCGCTGACGGCAACGGGATAACCCTAAGGCTCAACAAAGCCTTCGAGCGGATAACCGGGATAAACGGGCGCGAGTTTTTGAACCGGAATGTAGATGACATAGTTAAAGAGGAGATTGTATCCGAATCGGTGACGGCTCACGTTCTTAAGAAAAAGCAGCCGGTGACTATCATCCAGCACACGAAAACGGGAAAAACTACGCTGGCTACGGGTACGCCGGTCTTCGATAAGAAGGGCAACATATTCCGGGTGGTGTGCAATGTCAGAGACGTAACCGAGCTAAACATGCTCAAACAGCGCTTAGAACAGGTTCAAGGACTGAGCGAACATTATGAAAAACAGTTGCGCACCCTGCGCCTGCAGTACACTGGCTCAGGTAAGATGGTGGTGAGGTCGCCTCGCATGAGGGATCTCATGGAAACGGTAATAAGAGTGGCTCAAGTGGACTCGACGGTTCTGATAACTGGGGAATCAGGCACAGGAAAAGAACTGTTGGCTGAAACCATACACGCGAACAGTTCCAGGAAAGACGGGCCTTTCATAAAAGTAAATTGCGGAGCGATTCCCGAGAGCCTGCTGGAATCGGAATTGTTCGGCTATGACGCCGGTGCTTTTACGGGGGCGAGAAAGGAAGGAAAGGCCGGGTATTTTGAGCTGGCAAATTGTGGGACTTTATTCCTGGACGAGATAGGTGACCTTCCCTTGAATCTCCAGGTAAAACTTCTCCGGGTTATCCAAAGCCGGGAGATAGTCAGGGTAGGCGGGATCAAGCCGTTAAAAGTAGATATCCGCATAGTAGCAGCGACCAACCGAAACTTGATCGACATGGTGCGCAGGAAAGAGTTTAGAGAAGACCTTTACTACCGCCTAAACGTGGTTCCCATCAACGTACCACCTTTGCGCCAGAGAAAAGAAGAGATACCGTCCCTTGTAGTGCATTTTCTGCAGGTATTTAACCGCAAGTATAAGCAGGTAAAAAGGATATCTCCGGAAGTCATAGACCTGTTCATGGAATACGATTGGCCCGGGAATGTCCGGGAATTAAAAAACTTGATCGAGCGGCTGGTGGTTATAACGCCGACCGATACGATTACAGTGCAGGACCTGCCGTCCCATTTCGGCAATCTGGCTAAGGATTGGTCGAACAAGGTGCATGTATTGGACATAGTTCCTCTCAGGGAAGCGGTGGAAAGCGTAGAGAAACAGATACTAGAAAAAGCCTATGTCCAGTTTCGTACCACACGTCAGATGGCAAGAGCTCTGAAAGTCGACGCATCGACTATTGTTCGCAAAGCTGCTAAATACGGAATAGGATCCAAGCAAGCACTCTGGCTCTAGACATGCGGAGGCTTATGCCTTAGCATAGAGACATAGAATTGTCAGACAGAATGTGATTTTGGGCGAGGGGGGATTACAGGTGAATAACAGTTTGCCTTTGGCAGGTATTCGGGTGTTGGATCTTTCCCGGTACCTGCCTGGACCTTTTTGTACCCAGATACTGGCGGATTTCGGGGCCGAGATTATCAAGATAGAGGACCCGGGTACCGGGGAACTCGGTCGAAATCTGCCGCCATTGATAGCAGGCGAAAGTGCCCGCTTTTTCACGGTGAATCGCAATAAGAAGAGCCTGACCTTGGATCTCCGGAAACAGGAAGGCAAGGAGGTATTCAGGAAACTAGTAGCGGTATCCGATGTCGTAGTGGACCAGTTCCGTCCCGGAGTCATGGAGAGGCTGGGCCTGGGTTATGAGGAGCTTAAGAAGATAAACCCGAAACTCGTATACTGTGCCATCACCGGTTACGGGCTCACCGGGCCTTGGCGTGACGTGGCTGGCCATGATCTAAACTATCTCAGTCTGGCTGGGGTCACTTTACTCAATGGAACCAAAGACAGTCTGCCTGCTCTTTGCGGGGTTCAGATTGCGGACATTGCGGGAGGCACTCTATATGCGGTTATAGGCATCTTGATGGCCTTAATGCAGAGGGAGAAAACGGGACAAGGACAGCTTTGCGACATATCTATGCTGGATGGCTCCGTTAGTCTCCTCGCTTACACGTTTGGGGAATGGGCGGGAGAAAAAAAGTTGCCGCACCGCGGCGAAGGGCTGCTTTTGGGAGGTTATGCCTGTTACAACGTTTACGAAACCAAGGACGGACAGTATGTCAGCTTGGGGGCCATAGAAGAAAAATTCTGGGCTCAGTTCTGTAGTAAAATCGATCGACCCCAGTACATCAAAGAACAGTACAATCCCGAAATGCAGGAAACGATGCTTGCCGACCTCAGGAACGTGATGCGGACCAAGACTAAAGCAGAATGGGTGGAATTCTTTGCCGAAGACGACATCTGCTTCACGCCGGTTCTGAACCTGGAAGAAGTGTCAGAACACCCGCAGGTTAAGGCCAGGGAGATGGTTATTCGTGTTCCCGATTTCAGGGGATCTGGACAGGAGATAGTGATCACAGGTATCCCGGTGAAACTGTCGGAGACTCCTGGGGAGCTAAGAATGGTGTTCCCGCTTTTGGGTGAGCACAATAACGAGATATTGGGAATGCTGGGATATGGGCCCGATGAAATAGAAACCTTGAAACGAAACGGCGTCATATAATATCTAAACCACGGGGACGGCCTTTGCAGTAGAAGCATTGCTTCCGCCGCAAAAACCGTCCCCGTGGTCCTCCACAGTTTACTAGCGCAGATGGTGCGCCCGACAGGAATCGAACCTGTGCACCTGGCTCCGGAGGCCAGCGCTCTATCCCCTGAGCTACGGGCGCTTCGTTATGTATTATAACAGATAGGCTCAGTCAGGTAAATAGTAAGGAAAACTAGAGGGAAGAGGGAGTCTTTTCTTGCCGCAGCAAGAAAAGACTCCCTTCTTTTGTTGCTGATCGGCCAATGTGGCCAATTGATGTGGACGATATGGCAGTTATTACAAATCTTGTATCTTCTCTCTCCAAAGCAACAGCGTAGACCTTTGTGGCCGCATAGGCCGATCTCGCAAAAAAAGGGGCATCCCGAAAGGCAGATAACTCCGGTATTTTGAGCGCTGGCACATTGGCACGGCTGTTGCTTCAACCAAGGGTAAGCAAAGAGTGCGGGGGTGAGAAGTGGCCGGTCGTAAACAGTTATTACAGTAGTTCTTAAGGTTTTTGGCGGAGGGGGGGACGAGATCTTGGCTTTAGGGTTCGATTACACCGAAGATCAACTGGCCTTGCAAAGAACTGTCAGGAAGTTCACAGAGAACGAAATAGTTCCGGTGAGGCAGCACTACGACGAGACCGAGGAGTTTCCATGGCCGGTAGTCAAGAAGATGCACGAGTTGGGCATATGGTGTATGAATGCTCCGGAAAAGTACAACGGAATAGCCTTTGACAATGTAACCCTTTGTATGGTGGTTGAGGAAATCTGTAAGGGGTGTCTCGGGATTGCTATCACGCCTCTAGCCAACATGCTGGCATCCGAACCGGTAGTATATGCCGGCACTGAGGAACAAAAGGAGTGGTGGTTCAACGCGGTATGCAACGAAGGACAGTTGGCCTCCTATGCGGTGACCGAACCGGGTGCCGGCTCAGACGTGGCCAATATATCGACGACTGCGAGGAAAGACGGCGATTATTACATCTTGAACGGAACGAAGTGCTTCATAACAAATGCGCGTTATGCCAGCAAATACGCGGTCTTGGCTACCTTGGACAAAAGCAAAAAACATCGGGGACAGTGTTTTTTCTTGCTGGACAGGGAGTGGGAAGGAATATCCGTCGGTAAACATGAGAAGAAAATGGGGATGAGGTGTTCTGACACTTCCGAGCTCATCCTTGACAACGTAAAGGTGCACAAGAAGTACAGAGTGGGAGAAGAAGGGGACGGGTTCAAGATTGCCATGATGGCCTTTAACTCATCGCGTCCTTTTATTGCCGCGGCATCCGTAGGCGTCGCATCTGGGGCATTTGAGTTTGCCAGAGATTACGCCAAACAGCGAGTAGCATTTGGCAGACCTATTGCCGACTTCCAGGCCATCCAGTTTATGCTGGCAGACATGGCTATGGAGATAGAGGCGGCTCGTTTGCTTTAGCAGAAGGCGGCCTGGCAGCTTGACAACAAACATCCTCTGGAGGCGGCGCAGCTGTCAGCCATCAGTAAGTGTTATGCAGCGGATATTGCCATGAAAGTGTGCACAGACGCAGTACAGATATTGGGAGGGTATGGCTACTGTCGGGATTACCCTGTGGAGAAGATGATGAGGGATGCCAAGATTCTGCAGATATTTGAGGGGACTTCTCAGATACAGCGCCTGATAATAGCGCGGAACCTGTTGTCTTAGAAAGCAGAACGCTGAGAAATACAAGAATGACACAAAGTGGTGAAGTACGGTGCGTTGGGTAATGAAGGAGGGGTAGATCGATGAAATTCATGCCTGTTACCGGCGAAAAAGGCCGGGCAAAACCACCGGTAAACAAGGTCATGACCGCTAAAGAAGCCGTATCCAAGTTCATCAAAGAAGGGTGCTACTTGGGAATTAACGTGAGCGCTGCTCCCGCAGCCTTGATATGGGAAATAGTCCGTCAACGTATCGGGAACCTCAGAGTAGTCATCACCAGCCAGATAGGCATGTCCTCTGTACTTATAGGAGCCGGTCTCGTTTCCAAACTAGAAATGGCCTACAACTGGGGAGGGATAGAAGGAGAAGACCGGGTCTTCAGAAGAGCGGTAGAACACGGTATCCCGCGTCCTATAGAGCTGGAGGAGTACAGCAATTTCGGAGCCGCCTTGAGGTGGCAGGCGGGGGCTATGGGATTGCCTTTTATGCCAACGAAGTCGATGCTCGGGACCGACATCATCAAGTACAACCCCAAGATCAAGGTTATAGAGGACCCATACAACGGCGAACCGATAGCTCTTGTACCCGCATCCAATCCTGATGTGGCCATAATTCATGCCCAGAGGGCCGACGAGATCGGAAACGTGCAGTGTCTAGGTCTGTACGGGAACAGCGATGTTTTGGCTCGGGCGGCCCGCCACGTCATCGTGACGGTTGAAGAGATTGTTACCGAAGGGGAAATCAGGAGAATGCCGAACCTGACTACCATCCCGTACATTTACGTAGACGCGGTAGTGCATGCTCCCTTCGGAGCCCACTGGCGTGAGTCCAACTTCTACTACCACCATGACCTGGCTTACGGGCTCGAGGTCTATAAACAGTGGGAGACAAAAGAAGGGTTTGACGCCTGGGTCGAAAAGTACATCTACGGCACTAAGGACTGGGACGAATACTGTAAGATGGTGGGATACGACCGGCTCTATCGTTTAATGCTGAGCGAGCACCGGTTCCAGAAGTACGGAGAAGTGAGGTGGTAACGATGGCCGAGTACGCAAAGGACTACACTCTACCCGAACTGATGGCGGCGACTGTGGCCCGCGAGTTTAAGGACGGGGAGGTCGCGTTCATAGGAGTGGGCATGCCCCTGATAGCTGCATCTGTGGCGAAATTCACCCATGCGCCTAATTTTAATATAATGGTGGAATTTGGGGCGTTCGCATACTCACCCCGCAGGCTTCCGTTGTGCGTTGACTGTGCTGTCAATTGTGAAAGAGCGTACTGGACTGGAACTTTGCGCGATGTCATGAGCGCCCAGCAGGCAGGGTTCGTGGACGTGGCGTGCATAAGCGGGGCCCAGATCGACAAATACGGTAACTTGAATTCTACCTGCATAGGCGATTACCACAAACCAAAAGTCCGTCTGGCCGGCAGCGGAGGCGCCAATGACCTGGCTTCTTCGGCCAAGAGGACCGTTATCATGATGCGGCAGGAGGGGCGGAGGTTTGTAAAGAAAGTGGATTACCTAACCTCCCCGGGGTATCTGGATGGGCCCGGTGCTCGGGAGAAGGCCGGATTGCCGGGGGGCGGGCCGGTAGCAGTAGTCACGACCATGGGGGTTTTCCGGTTCGACGAAGAAACGAGGGAAATGTACCTCGACAAGATCCATCCCGGAGTCAAGCTGGAAGACATCAAGGCCACGGTACAGTGGGAGCTCCAGATATCGCCGAACCTGGAGGTTACGGAACCGCCCACCGAAGAGCAAGTAATGGTGATGCGGACTCTGGACCCGGTGATGGTCTATCTGGGCAACGGGAGAGAAGTGTTGGCCGGCAACTTTGAGAGATTCATGAAGATGTTTGAAGACAGTTACCCGGTTATGACGGAGCTGTTGAAAAAGAAAGGCATGTTATGAGCAGTGTGGCGAGGGGGAATAGAAATGGCCATAAGTAAGCTGGGAGTTCTCGGAGCCGGAGCCATGGGCGCAGGTATCGCTCAGATCGGCGCCCAGGCCGGCTTAAAGGTAGTTTTGGTGGACATCGATCAGAAATTTATCGACCGCGGTATACAGACCATGAACAAGAACTGGGACAAGGATGTAAGCAAAGGGAAGATATCCCAGGAAGACAAGGAAAAATATTTGGGGAACATTGAAACCAGCCTCGACAAAGCTGCCTTGAAGGACTGCGAACTAGTGATAGAGGCTATTATCGAGAATATAGACATCAAGAAGCAGGCGTTTCGTGAGCTTGGAGAAATCTGTTCGCCTTCAACAGTGCTGGCTACTAACACATCAGGCCTTAGCATAACCGAGATCGGAGCGGCAAGCGGTCGACCCGACAAGGTGGTAGGGATGCATTTCTTCAATCCGGTACCGGTTATGCGCTTGGTGGAAGTTATACCGGGGGAAGAGACGACGGAGGAAACAGTGGAATTAGCCATGGAAGTTTCAAGAATGATCGGCAAGACCCCAATCCGGGCCAAAGAAGCGCCTGGATTCATAGTGAACCGTCTCCTCGTTCCTTATCTCAACGATGCGGCTCATGCCCTTCAAGAGGGGGTAGCTTCTGCTGAGGACATTGATCTTGCCATGAAGCTGGGGGCCAATATGCCCATAGGACCTCTTGCCTTGTGCGATCTGGTCGGAATCGATGTCCTCCTCATGGTAATCGAGCACTTCTACAAAGAATTCGGAGACCCCAAATTCCGCCCGGCTTTGGCTCTAAAGCAGAAGGTAAGGGCTGGTCACTATGGGGTTAAGACGGGCAAAGGCTTCTTTGACTATACCAAGAAGTAAGCGACGGAGTCCATACGGGGCCTAAACGCGAAAGGAGGTCTTGAAATAATGGTGGGAATCACCGCCTTCGGGGCATATATCCCGTACAACCGCTTGGACCGTAAACACCTTAAGGCCGCCTTTGGAGGGTCAGTGCCCAAAGGGGAAAAGGCCGTAGCAAATTACGATGAAGACAGTTTAACCATGGCAGCCCAGGCGGCGCTCGATTGTACTGTTAGCATGGATACAAAGACCATCGATGTGCTGTATTTTGCAACCACTACATCGCCTTACCGGGAGAAGCAGGCATCCAGCACCATAGCCGGGGTGCTGGACCTGCGCCGCGATGTACGGGTGGCGGATTTTACCGACTCCCTGCGAGCCGGGTCAGCAGCCATGCTGGCAGCTATCGATGCAGCCCAAAACGGCAGCCGGGTGCTGGTAACCATGGGTGACTGCAGGCTGGGGGCAGCGGCAGGACCCCATGAAGCCAACTTCGGCGACGGGGCGTGCGCGTTTGCTATCGGAAAAGATAACGTGATAGCAGAGGTGTTGGGCAGTTACAGTGTCAGTGTTGATTTCCATGACCTCTGGCGTTCCGAAGATGACAAATTCGTCCGCAGTTGGGAGGAACGGTTCTGTGTGACCCAGGGCTATAACAAATTCTTGTCTCAAGCGGCCAACGGGGTAATGGCTAAGACCGGTCTTGCTCCCAAGGATTTTGCTAAAGCTGTTATCTACGGGCATATACCCCGCAACCAGCTTGACATAGCCCGCAGGCTTGGGTTTAAGCCTGAACAGATACAGGACAGTTTGTTCGAAAAAATAGGTAATACGGGGGTTGCCTGTGCTCCTTTAATGTTAGTAGCCGCCTTGGAGGAATCCCAGCCGGGTGACAAGATACTATTTGTCACATACGGTGAAGGGAGCGATGCCATTGTCTTTCAGGTAACGGACAACATTAAGAATTTTAAGGGCCCGCGGGGGGTTAGAGGGTATTTAGAACGGAAAAAGACTACGATGAATTACGAAAAATACTTGCGCTGGCGCGAGTTGATAACGACAGAACCGGCAAGAAGACCTTTGCAAAAACGTTCTTCCCTGCCGGATTACTATCGTAACTACAAGAAGAATCTGGCCTTCTACGGGTGCCAGTGCATGGCTTGCGGCACACCGCAGTTTCCCCCGAGCCGCATATGCATCCAGTGCCAGGCGGTTGACCAGATGAAGGATTATCGTTTCTACGGCAAGACTGCCAGGGTTACTACCTACACCGTCGACTATCTGGCCGAATCCCTGGATCCGCCCACTGTAGTAGCAGTCGTGGATTTTGAAGGCGGGGGGAGGATGTTCTGTTACCTTGTGGACTGCGACCCCGACACCGTGAGTGTCGGTATGGAGGTCGAGATGTCCTTCCGGCGCCTATTTGTTGTTGATGGTATCCACACTTATTTCTGGAAAGCAACGCCCAAAATAAGGTAAAGGGGGGGAGAACATGGCTGCGGGAATCAAAGACAAAGCTGCAGTAATCGGAATGGGATGCACCAAATTCGGGGAGAGATTCGATTGTAATCTCGAAGATCTCATGCTGGAGGCTATAGAAGAAGCTCTGGCAGATTCCGGTCTGGAATTCAAAGATATCGATGCATTCTGGTTCGGTACTTTTACCTCAGGCATGGCGGGGTTGGCTTTTTCCAATCGCATGAAATCGCAGTACAAACCGGTCACCCGCATCGAAAACATGTGCTGTACGGGGCTAGACGCCTTCCGAAACGCGTGCTACGCGGTGGTGTCTGGAGCTTACGACGTAGTCATGGCCATAGGCGCCGAGAAACTCAAGGACAGCGGTTATAGCGGGCTCGAAGTCCCTTCCGAGGATTCTGACCGTACTATGCCTGACCTAACGGCACCTGCGCGCTTTGCGCTTATTGCTCCTGCCTATGCCCATAAGTACGGGCTTTCCATGCAGCAGATGAAGGAGGTCATGGCCCGCATTGCTTGGAAAAATCACAAGAACGGGTCGTTGAACCCTAAGGCGCAGTTCCAGGCAGAAGTTCCGATTGAGAATATACTGAAATCTCCGATGATAGCGAGCCCGTTAGGAATAATGGACTGTTCAGGGGTATCAGACGGAGCAGCCTGTGCCATCATAGTCCGCAGTGAGGATGCCAAAAAGTACCGGCCAGATCCGATGTACGTCAAGGGCATCCAGATCGTCGCCGGACCGGGACACAGCGAAAAACACCAAAGTTACGACTTCACCACGGCCTGGGAGACTTATTATGCCGGAGTTGCCGCGTACCGCGAAGCCGGTATAACTAATCCTAGGGAACAGATAGATTTAGCGGAAGTCCATGACTGCTTCACTCCTACTGAGCTGATTATTTATGAGGATCTGCAGTTCAGCGCCCGAGGGCAGGGCTGGAAAGATGCTTTGGACGGTTTCTTTGACCTTGACGGCAAGCTCCCTGTTAATCCAGATGGGGGACTGAAATCGTTCGGCCACCCCATTGGAGCCAGCGGCATTCGCATGCTGTATGAATCATGGCTGCAGTTCCACGGGCGGGCCGGAAAGAGGCAGCTTGAGAACCCGAAAATAGGACTTGCTCATAACCTGGGAGGACAGCCGTATCAGTGCGTTGTGGGAGTAGCTGTGGTCGGCAAGGAACTGGGATAAGAGATGAGCAGTGCCGAGCTGGTTTTAATGAAATGCTGCCCCGCGGTAGGAAGGGAAGTCAATGTTAGGGTTGTTTACCGGATAGATTACGGTAAGATGTGCCCCGTCTCAGTAGAACCGGTTGCGGTTGAGTGCCTGGAGGCGGATACTTGTGAAACGAGCAAGACCGGCGAAGGTTGCTTAGTCTATAATGATTCCCTGTTTGCTGCCTTTAAAACAAGAAATGATGACGAGGAACCAAGATAATTATAGCGAAGGACGGTATCTGGGCAGCTCCTCATCTGTTGGGGCGAAGGGAGGTAATCTGTGTTGTGGAATACACTGTGGTAACCCTGGCTAAAGAAGGGACTGTAGGGATATTGACCCTAAACAATCCGGCAACTTTAAACGCCCTAAATTCCACCTTAGTTGCGGAAATGGGGCAGGCTCTGGAAACTATAGCTGCTGATAAAGAACTTCGGGCTTTGATTGTTACGGGCGGGGAAAAGGTGTTCGCCGCCGGCGGTGACATAAAGGCGATGAAGGAATGTACACCCCTTGCTGCTAAGCAGTACGTGGGGGCGATTCACTTGGTATTTAATCGCCTGGCAGAAATGCCTTTACCTACCATTGCTGCAATATGCGGGTATGCGCTTGGCGGGGGACTGGAGTTGGCTGTCTGCTGCGACTTCCGATTTGCCGGGGAAAGCGCGCGGTTCGGTTTCCCTGAAGTCACCCTGGGCATTTTCCCGGCAGCAGGGGGCAGCCAG
>CAYONS010000055.1:0-11695 GCA_964405385.1 uncultured Syntrophothermus sp. | reverse complement strand
TCTTTGGAGACGACAGATGGGAACACATAGGTTTGTGGTTGGCATAGGAAGATATAAACCGCGGATGTTTACATCTTTTCACTGGTGCATTTAGACATCCATATGACCAAGATGAAAAGTATTCCTGGACATAAAAACGGGTCATTAGCTTTAACAGCATACGGTATCAACGAAGGAAGCAAAATCAGAAGGGGCGAAAAGCCCTTTTTCTGTGATAATGCCGCTTACGAGTTTAGACGGTACTAAATCAAATCCGGGCTCAGGTGATTCACCAAGGGGTGTTACGCAAACCTTGGTCCAATCCGCAATGCAGTACAGCGGCACGGGATTGGGAAGAAGAGCAGCTCTATGGGCCAAAAGCAGGCTGGGGTATCCATTTATTACCGAACCGTCCCTGAAAACCGAATCACAGCCGATTAGAACCATATCTGCTTCCGCAAGTGCTTTTTCTACATGAGAATCGGGAACGACGGCAGCAGGGAGGCCGCAGTCCGTCAACCGGGATACGGTAAACTCTCCGTATCTCGATTCTCCGATAGCCGATTCTAAACATATGACGCGAAAAACGTTTCCGAGTTCTTTGGCTTTTCTCAACGCATCAACGACTGTAGAACTGAAGCTGCAGGTAGCGACTGTTCCCTTGCCGGAAACGAGTTGGGCCGTCTCGAGGATGGAAAATGATCTTGCGCAAACGGCAGCATCGGCAATCTGCCTGGCTGCCTGGACCAATCGCCGGCGAGCTTCTCCGATATCGGGGCTATGGGCCAGTACTTCGGTAAGATGCTTTTCAAAACAGCGAACGCAATTGGTAACGGCGGCCATGGCAGGTCTGGCTTGAAGCAATTGCGACACATAGTGTCTTAGATTTTCAGCCAGCTCTTCTGTTGTCTCTGACTCGTCTTGTAGGGCCGCCCGACCTAATATCTCAAGGGCCTTAAGGGCTAACTCACTTGCGCCGCGTACCCGGTCAGATCGTATAGCTTCAATCTGAACCATAACCCAGTTCATTTTACCGACTCCCAAGCCTCATACAATTTGGGAACGGTATCGTATCCGGGAATATCTTCCGGCAATACCCAGCGGTATTCGGCGTGTTCCCAGTTCATTCTCAAAGAGATCTCGCCGGAAACGCGAAAACGAAAGGGGTGCACTATCCAGGTCTTATTCAGTTGGTTGTCGACTACCTCAATAGGTTTGCCCTCTCTAATGAGTACGAGAAGGTCTGGATCAATCCCCAGCTCTTCCCCGATTTCCAGCCTGGCCTGCACGAGAGGGGAATTGCCTTCTTCGATATAACCGCTTATACCCGCCCATTTTTGCTGGTAAGAGCCTACTGCCTGGCTTCTACGCAAAAGCAAGATTTTCCCGTCTGATTCGAGAAAGCAGGTTACTACGCGCGATTCGTTCATGTTCAACACTCCCCAGACAGTTATTAATCAGAAGAAAGAGTTATTTCAAAAATAGGCAAGTTCGGATGGTGCCGTTCATCCCTTGATCTGCAGTACCTTGCGTTGGCTGGGATCATCCTTTGAGGCGGCAAGCTCAGCTCGCCCCGCCAAATAAGTGATGAACTGGTAAGCAGTTCGCCCCGACCTTCCGTGATACCGCATTTCCCATTCAACAGCCATGCGTCTTAAGTCTTCGAGAGGGATGTCAAGGCCATTTTTCCGGGCAAGGTGTTCTACTATGTTCAGGTACTGTTCTTGGTTGGGAACGTGGTAACGGATAGTTATGCCGAAGCGATCCGCGAGGGAAAGTTTTTCTTGATGAGACTCGGAGACATGAACCTCGCCATCCAGAGATTGCCGGTCTCGCCAAGTTTCTTTGACCAGATGTCGGCGATTAGAAGTTACGTACAAGAGGACGTTGTCAGGTTTGGCTTCGAGGCTGCCCTCGATAGCGGCCTTGATGTGTTTGTATTCTACCTCGAATTCCTCGAAGGACAGATCGTCAACAAAAATGATGAAACGGAACCCTCTATTTCTAACAGATCTGTTTATATCAGCCAGATGCCCCAGGTCGCTTTTGTTGAGCTCAATCATGCGCAGACCTCGGGGGGCATAACGAGTAAGCAGGGCCTTGACAGACGAAGACTTCCCCGTGCCTTTTTCGCCGTACAGCAACACGTTATTGGCCTTGTTTCCATTGAGAAAAATCTCGGTATTCGTGATCAACAGTCTTTTTTGTTCCTCGATTCCCAAGAGCTCGTCGAGTTCGATGGGGTCAGGATACCTCACGGGGCAAAGACCGTTGTCCCAGTGAAACCCGGGGAATTTGCCTATTTGCCCGCAACCCACCGTTCGGTAGAAACGAGCCAGAGTTTCAAGGATGCTTCGGGAATGCGACCGTGCAGAGAAAAGCTGATGGATTCTCATCATCTCCGATACACGGTTCTTATAAAAAGGATGGGGGCGGTATTGTGGCTGCCAGGAAAGGCTCCACCAGTACGGGTCGGCTCCAAGATCTGCGGATATTTCACTCCAGTTAAGGTTGTACAAGTGTTTCAATATTTCAATATCTTGATTGACGAGGTTTATCACGGGCGAACTCATTTCCAGTGTCTTGTTTTCGCATCCGAGGCTAAAAACGTTCTCATCTTCGACAATCAGGTTGAGCACGTAGTTGCTCCATGGATCCGCTGCCAATTCGAAATTGTCCGCTTTATCCAGAATGAAATGAATCATTGAATTGTACAAGACTTCGATCTCATCGCGATATTCATCTTTGCCCTCTTGCAGCAACTTCAACAGTTTTGCGGTCTTATCGACAACCGGATCCCGCAGGAGATTGCGATAGACGGTAAGCTTCTGCAAAAAATGGTGAGACACAGTCACCAGCCTCAACTCCCCTTATTCGTATAACAAATTATAAAAACTTCGGGATTTTCACTGTCAAGCTACTGGTATCATCAGTGTACAGGAAGACGTCTGTCTGGTAATATTTAGCCAAGAACGTAATTACCATGTTATCAAGGGGTACTGGGCAGCATGACTGGTTATGTTGGGGTTGTTGGGGCTGCATTTTGTGATAGGGAGACTGCTGATTTGGCTTACAGGGTGGGAAAGAACTTGGCCTGTAAGGGGTTGGTAGTCATCTGCGGAGGCATGGGGGGAGTGATGGAGGCCGTTGCTCGGGGGGTGAGTGAAGAAAGAGGGGTCGTCATTGGTATTCTCCCCGGGCGGGAAAGGCTCGAGGGCAATAGGTACCTTACGTACTCGATACCTACAGGGCTGGGAGATGCAAGAAATGCAATTATAGCCTGTGCTTCTGATGCGGTTATAGCCATAGCAGGAGGGTTTGGAACTTTGTCGGAGATATCACTGGCCAGGAAGGCAGGCAAACCAGTGGTGGGTCTTAGAACTTGGAAAGCTACGAACGGGACAGGCGAAGATATCGGCGTTATAGAGGTCGCTGATCCAGAAGAGGCTGTGAACAAGATATGGCAAATTATTCAAACGAGAGGCGGCGAAAGGAGAAAGTAGTGAGCGCGAGGCTTGTTATGTGGCGAGGGGGGAAGGGCATGGCGACCATTTTAGACGTGGGAACGGATGACTTTGTGGAAGAGGTACTGACCTCGGACTTACCAGTGCTTGTTTGTTTTCGAGCTCCCTGGTGCGGTTTTTGCCAATTAATGAATCGGGTTTTGGAGAAAGTTGCCGAGGATTATCACGGACGGCTCAAGGTGGTTAGAGTAAATGCGGAAGAGAACCTGAATCTGGCCGCATTGTATGAGGTTTATGCAATTCCCGAAACTATCCTTTTTGTGGACGGCCAAGCTAGACAGCGGCTTATCGGGTATCGGGAGAGAGAGGAGCTACAGCGGATGATCAACCAGGCCATTTTTCAAGCATAAGGAAGGCAGAGTAAGCTGGAAGCCGCCGCTCGGCTCGGATGGCGCTTTTGTTCAGTATGGACCTGGTTTTTCGGGGGTTGTGCCTGGTTCATACCTCCCTATGTGACGAAATTGTGCGTTGATGACCAGTTTTGGCACCAGAGTTAAGCCCCGGGACAAAAGCCCCGGGGCTTAACTCTACCCTCGCTTGCAGTTTGGTGCCGGTCAGTTGCTCTACTCTTTGGTCTTTACTGTGGCCAAAATACTTCTGCAGCATTCGGCGTTCTTAATAACGAAGCATTCCGGGCGTTCGATTATCTGGTACTGGCCGTTCGCTTCTACTTCTATATCGGCCAATGTAAGCCCGTCTTTCTTCGGAATGAAGACGCTTCGCCCGATGGGTATGTTCGCTTCTTTTAGGACTGCCATGCTTTCACCTCCGATCAAGATCAAGTTCGAAAGATTGTTGACACTTTCTAATAACATAATCTTCTACGTCCGGGTTAGCGATTCCTGCTGCCAAATACGATTTTTTGCCTTGTCACAGGAGTTCGGGCTCCCATTTTTCTGCTCCGAGGGGCTGCTCCCCTCTCAGTATAGACGCAAAGGCCAACAGGGCTCGACGGGCATCTCCAATGGGATAGTAAAACTGCTCCCAATTTTCGCTGTCTTCTCCGTCGTGATTAGGAATCACGTAGTCGAATTGCCAGGCCAGCTTGAGCTCTGAGTAGGCACTTTCGGCCCTCGCTTCTATGTTAGTTAGATCTTTAAGAGAGAGCAGGCCTTTTTGTTTCGCGGTGCGGCGTAGCAGTTTGCGGCGCATGACATCAGTTATAAAATCGCGCAAATTGATTCCTTGCTCGCGGAGAAAAAGAATCTCTTCTTTCGATAAAGGAGAAAGAAACACGCTTAACCTGGGTATGTTCGCTAGAAGCGGCGATTTCCAGAGCTCGGTTGGAACAAAGGGATTGCCTTCGAAGAAGGCATTGGCTCCTTCTTTCAGTGTGGAAATAAGGCTTTCAATGTCAAGAGCCTGCAGGTCGCCGCGCACGTTCAAGACCAGGAAGCGATCGTCTTTCTTCAAGGATTCTATATACTCGCGAGTGCGAAAATAATAATCGACGCCTTCTTGTTCTCCCGGGCGAGGGGCGCGGCTGTTATAAAGGGTCAGTTTTCGCAGTTTCCCTTCCAGCTCGGGGTAGAATCTCCTCAATGCACTGTGAAGGGGGCCTTTACCTACGCAAGATGGTCCCGCCAGGACCACGAATAACCCCGATTGTCTTAACACATTACCACCTCCTTTCTTTGCCCAGCTAACAAATACTCATCCCAACAATTCTCAATTCTTAATCCTAAAATTCTTAATTCTTAATTCTAAATTCTTAATTCTCAATTCTAAATTGACACCCCTCACTTCTATCAGCTACCGCGGGTGTACTTGATGATCAGGCAAAGGACACGGCGGCAGGTCAGCACCTGCTGGCACCTCTTCTTCGACCACTAGTGAAGAAGGGCATCCTCCCGTTTCATTGGGACCGGGAATATTGGCTCTGTACATTTTATTGCCATGTCGAGGGTCTTTACATAACGGCACTATTTCCGAAGTAAGTGAAGGAGCCGAGTGAATATGGCAGTATTCAGTTGGTGGTTTATCCGGGTCTCTGCTGTCTGGAGAAACATTGACGAAAGCCTTTGGTACCGGAAACGGACAGAAGTCGGTAGCCAGTTTTCCAGAATCAGGACATACGTTGTACAAAACATGACGGTCGCAGGCTTTGTCCGGGATACTGTCTTCAGTCGCGTAGTCGGAAATGATACAGCGGTCCGGGCAAATTTGGGAAGGCAGTAAACCGGACTTGTTGCAGACTTGAACTGAGACTATTCCTTTGGGGGTTACGAAAGACTGCCGGGGTTCTCCTTCTAAAGCTTTTGTCATTACCGATTTCCAGATGCGGGCAGGATACGTGCCCCCGGCCACGTTGTACATCCTTTCCAGCTGGTCGTAGCCCATCCATACCCCACAGGTGTAATTAGGGGTGTACCCGACGAACCAAGCATTTTGAAGGTCCTGGCTGGTACCGGTCTTACCTGCACAAGGTATTCCTGGTATCTGGGCTCTGGTTCCGGTGCCGGACTGTACAACTGTCTGAAGCATGCTGGTCATGAGCCAGGCTGTGGTGGGTTTCATTACTCGCTTGTATTGAGGGCGGTGGGTGTATATGACGTGTCCTTCAGCAGTCGTTATCTTGGTAATGGTATGAGGCTTCACATATACTCCGTTGTTGGCAAAGCACCCATAGGCAGCGGTGAGTTCGAGCGGACTTACCCCTTTGGTAAGCCCGCCCAAAGCCGTGGCCAGCCCCATATCGTTTTTCGGTCCCGCTGTGACTAGGCTGGAGATTCCTAGATTTTCAGCAAAGTCTATGCCGTTTTTGATACCCACGATTTCGGCTAATTTTACGGCGTACACATTTACCGACCACTGGACAGCGGTACGCATCGTGATGAGTCCACGGTATTTGCCATCATAATTCTCCGGGCTCCAGTTGCCGGCAGGAGTTGCATACGTTACTGGGGAATCGTCCAAGACATAGAAGGGCATGTACCCTTGTTCAAGTGCGGGTCCGTAAACAACTACCGGCTTAAAGGCGGATCCGGGGTGGCGCAGAGAGGAAATAGCTCTATTAAAACCGCGTTTTTGTTCGTACTTACGCCCGCCGATGATTGCTTTAATCTCGCCGGTATGGTGATCCAAGAGAACCATAGCTGATTGAACTTCCTGACCCTTCTTGCTCTTGCCGGGCGGAAAGAAGCTGGGGTCAGAATACACGTCTTCGGCGTGCCTTTGTACTTCCGAGTTCATAGTCGTGTATATGCGGAGTCCTTCGTTGTATAAAGCATATTGCGGATTTTCATAATAGCCGCGCAGTATCTCGTCGGCTTCCTCAATAACGGAGTCGATAAAGTAGCCGTATCGCGATTCAGATGACAGGCTTTTTCTGAATGAAAGGGGCTGGTTGAATGCGTTATCAGCTTCTTCTTGGCTGATGTAGCCGCACCGAACCATGTTGTTGAGCACGATCTGCTGTCGCTTCCTCGCCAAGTCATAATTGACAAAAGGGGATAAGCGTCCCGGGCTCTGGATAATGCCGGCCAGCATAGTTGATTCGCTTAGGTTTAAGTCTTGAACGTTCTTCCCAAAATAAGTCTGAGCCGCAGCTTGAACCCCGTAAGCACCGCTGCCAAAATATACCTTATTAAGGTAAAATTCCAAGATCTCGTCTTTCGAGTACTTTGATTCGAGTTGAAAGGCTAACATTATTTCTTTTATTTTTCTTTCGTAGGTTTTTTCAGGGTATAAAAACGATACTCGGGCCAATTGCTGCGTTATAGTACTAGCTCCCTGGGCTTTGGTTTGTCTGGTCAGGTTGACTATCAGAGCTCCGGCAATCCGTTTTAAGTTAATGCCGTGATGGTGATAAAAGTCTTGATCCTCGGTAGCTATGACTGCATTGACGAAGTGAGGCGGTACGTCTTTTAAAGCCACGTAAATACGATTCTCCGCGGAGTGTAGCTTGCTGACTTGGCGGCCTTGGTCATCAAAAATTATGGAAGTCTCAGAGCCCAGCAGTTTATCGGGATCCCAAGTGGGAAGACTGCGGATGGCTCCTAAGACAATTCCCGTCGCGGAACCCAAAAGAACCAGGAGGCAAACTACGAATATGGCTCCCCACGGAACTCTTTTCTTGCGGGAATTTTTCTGATTTGTCGGCAAAGATAACGCCTCCCACTTTTACATTGCTGTATATGAATAATTATAGTAATCTGGTCGAAATCCTTCTTCTACATCTGTTATCCATATATAGATTCTGCTGGTAATCGCACTTAATGGCAAAGCTGAAGAAGAGTCCTGATCAGTAGTATTGCGGCTTATTGCTCGGGCGTGAATCGTTGTGCTATCATGGGTGAAGGTCTTGAACACTCATGATTTGAGGAGGAGTTGCCTTGGATGAGGTTAAGGAGAAAGCCTTAGAACAGTTGAAGGTTCTAAAGAGGGGCACAGCAGAGATTGTGCCTGAAGAAGAATTCGTGAGAAAATTGGAAAACTCTATAAGGGAAGGAAGGCCCTTGAGGGTTAAGTTAGGCCTGGATCCGACTGCTCCTGACATTCATTTGGGACACAGCGTGGTTTTGAATAAACTGCGACAGTTTCAAGACTTAGGACACGAGGTACACTTGATTATAGGCGATTTCACGGGAAGAATAGGGGATCCGAGTGGAAAGTCTGAAACGCGTAAGCAACTGAGCGAGGAAGAGGTGCTGGAAAACGCGCGAACCTATGAGATGCAGATATTCAAGATACTAGACAAGGGTAAGACTTTTATCTACTTCAACAGCGAGTGGCTATCTCGGATGACATTTGCGGATGTGATAAACCTAGCGGGGAAATACACTGTGGCAAGAATGATGGAGCGTGAAGATTTCTCCAGACGATTCAGGGAAGGAATTCCTATCAGCGTCCACGAGTTTCTATATCCTTTGATGCAGGGTTACGACTCTGTGGTTCTTCGGGCCGATGTGGAACTAGGCGGTACTGACCAGAAATTCAACCTATTGATCGGCCGCGATTTGCAGAAAGAGTATGGACAAGAACCGCAGATAGCCCTGATGATGCCGATATTGGAAGGTACCGACGGAATCCAAAAGATGAGCAAAAGCCTTGGGAACTACATAGGGATAAACGAGGATCCGAACGAAATGTACGGCAAGACGATGTCTATACCGGATTCCTTGATTATAAGGTACTTTGAGCTGGTGACCAGGGTGCCCATGGAAGAGATAAAAGAAATCGAAGCTGCAATGAGAGAGGAGCGCATGAATCCAAGAGATGCTAAGATGAGGCTGGCACGGGAAATAGTTGCTATGTATCACGGCCAGGAAGCGGCTTTGAAAGCTGAGGAAAGGTTTAAAATGGTGTTCCAGCAAAGAGAGATACCGGAGGATATTGAAGAGTTTACCCCCAGTACGAACCCTATCTGGATAGGCAAACTTCTGGTTGAAGCCTCGTTGTGTCCCTCTACCAGTGAGGCTAAGCGCTTGGTTATCCAAGGCGCGGTTAAGATAGACGGCAAGCGAATCGAGGACGAGAATGCCAATGTGGCATTGGAAGATGGGCAGGTACTTCAAGTAGGCAGAAGGAGATTTGTCCGGATACGGCTTTAGAAAAATGGGGGAGCGCGAGGGGGCAGTAATCCCCCTCAATTTATTGAGGGGGATACACGGACGCCCTCGCCCCGGTATTTACAGCCGTTCCGAGACATGTTACCATAATGGTATGAAGAAGAAAACCTGGAAATCAACCGGAACGGCAGTGTACAATATTAACTATCACTTTGTATGGTCAACGAAATACCGCCGAAAAGTATTACTTCCTCCGGCGGACGAAACCCTGAAAGAGGCAATTACCGCTCTATGCGGGGAACACGGCTACGAACTGCTAGTCTTAGAGGTTATGCCCGACCATGTACATGTTTTTCTCTCTGCCCCTCCCAAAATTGCTCCGGCGGTAATCGCCAAGGTACTGAAAGGTTCCACGGCCCGAATGCTCTTCACAAAGTATCCGGAACTCAGAAAGAAACTCTGGGGCGGCCATCTGTGGAACCCGAGCTACTACGTGGGCACGGCGGGGCAGGTTTCCAGCGACACCATCAGGCGGTACATCGAAGCTCAAAAAACAGAGGAAGGGGGTGTTTGAGTGCCTCTGATCACACTCAAAGCTAAGGTTTATGCAGACCCGCAGGTTAAAGCTGTCCTTAAGGATGCCATGTTCTGCGCCACCAAGGTCTACAATGGTCTCCTCTGGCACCTGCGGAAAGAGTACGAAGAAACCGGAAAGGTAGATATTTCTCGAAAGAATCTCAACCGCATCTTAAGAGAATTACCCAGGGCCAAAGGGTACTACTCGATGTCAGTCCAGCTTACCCGGGACGAAGTACGGGAAGCGTATAAGTCTTTCTTTGCTCTCAAGAAAAAAGGTCTCACACAGCACAAGGTTCCCGGCTTTCGCCGGAAGGGCCAGCTTTCTCCACTCAAGTATGTACAGAGCGGTTTCAAAATTAAAGGAGATAAAGTAACGTTGAGTCTGGGCACCGGCCGGGAAGACGGGGTAAGGAAAGTCACCTTTTGGATATCCCACCGCCCAGACGTAAAGCACGAGCGAGTACGGGAACTTTCCATCATCTACGACAAGTATTCCGGGCAGATAGAGGCCCGTCTGGTGGTGGAAGTCAAGGCCCGCGAAAGCAACGGGGCGGGAAGGGCCGCGGTAGACCTCGGGGAGACGGTTCTCATGGCCTGCGCTTTTGACGATGGCACGGTAATGATTTACTCCGGCAGGCTGATCAAAGCCGTAAGGCGATACTGGCAGAAGGTCCGGGCCAGTCTCCAGCAGAACTCCCGCAGGTGGAAGGAGATACGGCACCGAGAAAGGAAGCAGGTAGAGCACCTGCTACACGTAGCCACCTCTCATTTTATTGCAGAATGCGTGCGGCGGGGCGTAAAGGAGATAGCTATTGGGGATCTCAATGGGATCCGCGAGAGTATTGATTATGGAGATCAGCTGAACCAGAGGCTACATGCGTGGCCGTACCGGAGGCTGATCAACATACTGAAGTACAAGGGTGACCTGGCGGGAATCACAGTCCGGGATGACGTAGATGAGAGGCACACATCCATCACCTGCCACGCCTGCGGGAAGGTCATGGCTTCCAACCGGAGACACCGGGGTTTGTATGTGTGTTCCTGTGGATGGAAGGCACAGGCGGACGTAAACGGTGCTCTGAATATCCACGAAAGAGCTTTCCAGGTATCTCCCGTGAAGGGGAGTAGTGGCCGTGTGGCGCGGCCCGCGGTCGTGTCATTCCTCCTGGGGTGGCACGGCGTCGCTGAACCGAAGCGCAGGGATAAAGCCCTGCGTGCATCCGCTTAAGGATGCCCCTCAATTTATTGAGGGGAGGACGTCACTGAAGTATTCACCTCCTGTAAACTCTTTTCATATATTGAGGGTGCGGGAGGTGACTCTTTGTGTTTGGCAGGAGGAACAGATGGTGGATTATTCCGGTAATACTGATAGCAGTTGTTGTTCTAACGCTTGCGGTGATAGACAGGAACATAAAGCCTACTCTGTCCAACATAGCCAAGAACAAGGCCCGGTTGATGGGTGTTGAGTGCATAAATAAGGCGATCAACAAACGAGTTACCAAAGACGTCGAATATACAGACCTGGTCATAGTACGCACCGATGATAGAGGTAGAGTAGTGTTGGTTCAACCGAATACAGCGAGAATAAGCCGGTTGATTGCCCAAAGCAGCCTTGACGTTGCAGAGGCCCTGGATCAGTTGAAAGAAGCATCGTTTACCATCCCACTTGGTCAAGCTGTGGGGTCAAGCTTTCTGGCAGGTTACGGTCCCCGGGTGAAGGTGAAGGTTATACCGGCAGGTTCGGTTGAAGTAGATGTGGTAAGTGATTTTCAAAGTGCTGGAATTAACCAATCTAGACATTTGATTTATCTCAAGGTATCTAGTAAACTAAAAGTGGTAGTTCCTTTCTCGAACGAAGAGGTCAAAGTGGCGACCACAGTACCGGTGGCGGAGACCATTATAGTCGGAGATGTTCCCGGCATGTATGTTGGTCTGGGGGCGCCGGGAACACTGGGTCGCTCGGCTGTCGGAAGCCTGTTTGGGCAGTTCTGAGGAAGTGACCCCGGAGATTTCTTAAAGGTTGAGAGAAGACTATTGACAGTCCCAAAACCGCGTGCTAATATAAGTCTTGCGCGCGGGAGAGCGCGGCGAGAGGATCTTAGA
>CAYONS010000054.1:0-12132 GCA_964405385.1 uncultured Syntrophothermus sp. | reverse complement strand
GAAAGGAGCGAAAACCTGGTCATGGGGAGGCCGCCTAACAAGAAGCAGCATAATGCATCAAGTATTGTTAGGTTTTATGAACCAGGCCGGTGAGATTGTTATGAAGATAAAAGATATCATGGCCACAGACGTACCCGAGATAAGACCTGAACAAACGGCCGGTGAAACTGCCCGCATATTGTCAGAGTTGAATATAGACTGTCTGCCTGTGGCAGATGAAGCAGGAAGGTTTGTGGGACTTATTAGCAAGAGCGACGTATTGAGAGCTCTGGTACAGGCTCAAGATCCTAACCTGCCGATTTCCGCTCTAGTCAAAACGACCGAGGTAAGGCCGGTTGACCCGGAGGACGCGGTTGATGATTGTCTGTTGGGGCAGGGTTGCTTACCGGTTGTACACGCCGGCAAGTTGGTCGGCATTTGCACACAAGCCAGTATCGCTAAGGCCGTCATCGAGAAGACGCGGCGGACATGCGAGGAATTGTTTTTGGTGATAAACTCAGTATACTATCCGTTGGTTCTTGTAGATAATCGAGGAGAGGTAAGGCTTATAAACCGGTCGGCCGAGCGATTGCTAGGAAGAAAGGCGGACGAGGTTGTTGGAAAGAATGCCCGAGCCGGTGTTCTTTCCAGTAAATTGTTCGAGGCTATCAAGATCGGCAAGACAGAAAGCCGCCAGAAAATAAGGCTCGATGACCATTGTTTTCTGTGCAACCGGACCCCAGTCGTGAAAAAGGGCAAGATAGTCGGTGTCGTTGCTCTTATCCAAGATATCACGGAGTTAGAACAAGTCTCAAGAGAACTGCGCAAGGTAACGGAAGAATCTGCAGAGCTGGACGCCATCATAAATTCTTCATTTGACGGCTTATTGTTAGTAGACCGTGAAGGAAAAGTGTTGCGGGCTAACCGGGCTTATGAGCGTGTAACTGGTATCAAGTTGACAGACGTTGTGGGTAAACCGGTAGAAGCTCTTTTTGACTCCACAGCCTTATCGGTTCTCAAGAAAGGTGAGCCGGTTTCTATTATTCAGGATAACCCCAGCGGGAGAGCAACATTAATGACGGGAAACCCAATACTTGATGAGAATGGGGAAGTATTTCGGATAGTAGTAAACGTGAGGGACATTGAGGAACTGGATATGCTTAAACGACAGCTAGGAGAAGTTCGGGGGCTATCCAGACACTACGAACATCAGACTAAACAGTTGCGAGTGGTGTATTCTGGAGATAGACTAGTGGTAAGATCGGACAAAATGAAGCGGTTAGTCGACTTGGTTATGCGTTTAGCCAGGGTTGATTCGACGGTGTTGATTCAAGGCGAGTCGGGGGTTGGCAAGGAGTTAATAGCCGAGACAATTCACAAGAACAGTCCCCGAAGGAACGGACCGTTTGTTAAAGTGAACTGCGGAGCCATACCTGAAAACCTCTTAGAATCCGAGCTTTTTGGCTACGAAGACGGTGCATTTACCGGGGCTCGCAAGGAAGGGAAACCGGGGCTCTTTGAGGTGGCGTCTGGCGGGACTCTGTTCTTGGACGAGGTCGGCGAACTGCCGCTGAATCTTCAAGTCAAATTGCTGCGGACCATCCAAGAGAAGGAGGTGACCCGGGTAGGCGGAGCTCGCCCGGTGAAGGTAGATATACGGATTATTGCCGGTAGCAATCGAGACCTGGCTGCCATGGTTAAAGCTAAGAAGTTTAGGGAAGATCTCTATTATCGGTTAAACGTGGTCCCGGTATATGTTCCACCCCTGCGGGAAAGAAAAGAGGAAATACCAGATTTAATAACGCACTTCCTTAATAGGTTCAACGGCCAGTATAATCTTAATAAGAGAATAAGCGATGAGGTAGTCGATATATTTATGGACTACAACTGGCCAGGCAATATTAGGGAATTAGAGAATCTCATTGAAAGACTTGTGGTAACGACTCCGTCTGAAGAGATAACGCGAGACGAACTTCCTTCTTATCTGTTCGATGCTTCGTCTGAATCCGACTTTAGGGTATCGGTTACCGACGTTGTCCCTTTGAAGTACGCTATAGAGGCCGTGGAAAAACAGATATTAGAAAAAGCGTTTTCTCGGTACAAGAGTACCCGGAGAGTTGCCAAAGAACTGGGAATTAATCAATCAACGGTTGTGAGAAAAGCCGCCAAGTACAATATAGCCGCCGCGGATCAATGATGCACAGGAGCATCACATGATGCAGCAAAGCATCAAAGCTCCTGCAAAGAAAAAAATCGCCATTTTTAAAGGAGTTGCAAGAAAAGAACATGTGTACGATGCAGCAACGCATCGCATAGCATGCGGTGCGCTGCTGCATTTTTGCTATGTCAAAACTTCGATTGAACCTTGCCGATCTACTGCCTGGTGAAGACTGAAGGTGCATATTTATACATAAAGTGCAAAAATGGCTACAACGGCATAAGTTTTGCAAATAAAAGAATAATGGAGGTCCAAAGCTTTTTAAGATCGGGGCCTTAAGGCTCGTTGCTTTGGATCTAGGGGAAGCGATGAACGGAGGGGGGTGAACTCGAGGCTAGAATCCGAGTAGAATCGGGTTTGTCGGGAGGAACAGCGGGCAGAGAGGAAATCATAATGATTAGTTTTCACGCATAAATAGACTAACATTGGTTTTGCTAACTATCTTTGTTTTGTACTGTAAATGGCGGGGGATAGGGTAAAGAGGGTGAATCGGAGAAAAATAAAAGTTCGCATCTTACGAGGATGTGGATGATACAGTTGCATCAACACATATAGAAAGAGTTAATGGCAATGTGGTAAACGGGATTGGGGTACCCTGTGGGCGGCAGAAGGGTCCCGGTTCCGTATTCAGTGGGAGAGCGCACCTCCCTAAAAAAGAATGCTGTATTGATGGGTAATGAAGGTACGGGGTGAACTAAGTGGGTCTATGGTTGTCGGTAGGACGGCGAGTGGTGCGGAAATCGTTCGGGAGTACGGTGCAGGCGACATCTGGTAACCACTTTCACCTTTGAATTTTGAATGTTTGTTCGCGATGTCGGGCAACATCTTTATAGTCCCAAAGAGACAGAAATAAGCCGGTGAGGATGGAGGAGTTAAAAGAGAATGCCGGAGCCACGGTGGTGGTTGGGGAGGGTGTGTAGAACGGAGTAACCGGGCTCAAGCAGGGGGTCAGTGAGCTCGTACGGTTTGCCTGCGGGCTCACTGCTCGGAGTAAAGTCTGGTAACGCGGTCAGGAGACGACCAGACAGATAAGTGATAACTAGAACTTATATTTGATTTTGGAAGGGTCGGATCCTGCTGTTTTGGTTATTCAATGACGATGCGATGATGTGTGGGTGAAAGGGGGGGTGCAAGACCTCAGTTTGCAGGAGCGAGGTCACTCACAGAAACATACCGAGGAAG
The DNA here is from genome assembly GCA_964405385.1 of uncultured Syntrophothermus sp. Classification (GTDB taxonomy): domain Bacteria; phylum Bacillota; class Syntrophomonadia; order Syntrophomonadales; family Syntrophothermaceae; genus Syntrophothermus. The sequence continues at coordinate 8,753 of CAYONS010000054.1, read as the reverse complement.
AAGGAAGCGTGTAGTTATTCTTGAGGAGGTAAGAGGATGAGCAGAGAGGTCGTTTTGGTAGGGGCATGCCGCACAGCGATAGGTACTTTCGGGGGCTCCCTGAAAGACATGACGGCGGTACAGCTTGGAACAATAGTTATTAAAGAAGCAATGAAAAGAGCCGGTATTACCGGAGAGCAGGTGGACGAAGTCATATTCGGGTGTGTCTTGCAGGCAGGACAAGGACAAAACGTAGCCCGTCAGTGCGCTATTCATGCGGGAATTCCAGAAACAGTTAACTCGATGACCATAAACAAGGTCTGCGGCTCAGGCCTGAGAGCAGTCAGCCTGGCAGCTCAGATAATCAAGGCTGGAGATGCCGACATCATAGTAGCAGGCGGCACCGAAAGCATGACCAATGCTCCTTATCTCGTGCCCAAAGCCCGTTATGGGTACCGCATGGGCAATGGCGTGCTGGTAGATGAGATGGTATTCGGCGGCCTGACCGACATATTCAACGGTTATCACATGGGGATAACTGCTGAAAATCTTGCTGAAATGTACGGTATTACCAGAGAGGAACAAGACGAATTTGCCTTTAACAGCCAGGAGAAGGCTCACGCCGCGATCCAGTCCGGCAGGTTTAAGGATGAAATAGTGCCTGTAGTAATACCGGGCAAAAAAGGAGACACTGTATTCGATACCGACGAGCATCCGCGGCGCACCACCATAGAGGCTCTGGCCAAGCTGAAGCCGGCTTTTAAGAAAGACGGAACAGTAACCGCAGGTAATGCTTCCGGTATTAATGACGGGGCTGCTGCGGTAATCGTTATGTCAAAAGAGAAAGCCGATGCCCTGGGAATCAAGCCTATGGCAAGAGTAGTTAGCTACGCTTCCGGCGGGGTTGATCCCAAGATCATGGGAATAGGACCGGTGCCTGCGAGCAAAAAAGCCCTGGCTAAGGCCGGGATGACCTTGGACGACATAGACCTTATCGAAGCCAACGAGGCTTTTGCCGTGCAGTCCCTGGCGGTAGCACGCGATATGGGATGGGACAAGACCCCAGAGAAGGTTAACGTTAACGGCGGAGCTATCGCTCTGGGACATCCCATCGGAGCCTCCGGTTGCCGTATATTGGTAACCCTGCTGTACGAGCTGCAGAAACGCAATAAGAAGACGGGTCTCGCCACGCTGTGCATAGGCGGCGGACAAGGAACCACAGTTATCGTGGAAATGCTGTAGAATGGGCAGGCGGCTAACGAGCCTTTAGGTTGTGTTTGCACGCAGTGGGAACGGTCAGGGGGGCTTTTTCCCTTGGCGGTTCGCACGCTGTGATATGCTATGATTACTAACTAAATGAAGGGGGAATTGTAGTGCCTCATAATAATTTCTTAATGCAGACCCGGGATATCAAGTTCGTTATCAAAGAGTGGCTTCCCATGGAGAAGCTCTTAGCCATGGATGCCTACAAGGACTACTATGGAGTTGACGACTTCGATTCGATACTGGACGTTAACTACAAGGTATGCCGTGACGTGATGTGCCCGGCCAACAAGGATGCGGACGAAATCGGAATGAAGTTCGTAGGCGGCAACGAGCAAGCCGTAATCAGCCCTGATTCCTTCAAAAAGGTCTACAACACGGTGATGGAGGCTGGCTTAGGGCCGCAGTTCGGGGACAGGTCGGCTGAAGGCCGGATGCCTCTGAGCTGGTATGCTCCCATTCTCGAGATGCAGACAGCAGCATCTCCGGCTATCGTCATGTTCTGGTGTTTGACTCAGGGGGCAACCACGATAATCCAGTACAATGCTTCGGAATTCTTGAAGAACCTCTTCCTTCCTAAGATGTATTCGGGTGAGTGGGCAGGAACTATGTGTCTCACCGAACCGCAAGCGGGTTCCGACCTCAACGCCGTGGCAACCCGCGCGTTCCCAACCGACAAGAAGGGCATCTACAAGATCAAGGGGCAGAAGTGCTTCATAACCTCTGGTGACCACGATCTGTCGAAGAATATTATTCACATGGTACTTGCCAAGACCCCAGACGCCCTGCCTGGCACTGCTGGCATCTCGCTATTCATTGTTCCTAAGTTCTGGGTCGATGAAAACGGCAACATGGGCGGCTGGAATGACGTGACCACTGTCGGCATAGAACACAAGATGGGCCTGCACGGATCTTCTACCTGTACCCTGGCCTTTGGTGAGAACGATAACTGTTACGGCTATCTGGTGGGAGAAGAGCCGGTAGGAGGCCGGGGTAAAGGGCTTCAATATATGTTCCAGATGATGAACGAAGAGCGCCTCAATACCGGATTGTTTGCCCTTGGTACGATTACCTCGGCATACTATGCTGCTCTTGATTACACCAAGATCCGTGTCCAGAGTGCTTCTTTCAAGAATCCCAAGGGTCCGGCTGTCCGCATAATTGAGCACGAAGATGTCAGACGGATGCTCATGTATCAGAAATCTTGTATGGAAGCCATTAGAGCCCTTATTTACTCCACGTACTTCCACGTTGACCTCATTCACGACTCTCCGGATCCGGCAGAGCGCGAGTGGGCAGACGACGTGTTCATGATTCAGAACCCGCTGTGTAAGGCCTACTCCTCCGATATGGCGTGGATACTGACCGCTGAAGCCATTCAGTGCCACGGCGGCTATGGCTACATGGAAGAATACGCTCCGGCGTCACTGGCTCGGGACTGCAAGATCTACGCTATCTGGGAAGGAACCAACTTCATTCAGGCCCAGGACCTCATACGCCGCAAGTTCAGCATGAAGAAGGGTGAGCCCTTCAAGAAGTGGCTGGCTCAGATAGACGAGTTCATCGCTCAGAAGAAGACTTCGGAATTTGCCGCTGAGTTCGCGATGCTGGAAGAAGCCTTTGCCGCATACAAGAATATTCTGGCTGCCTTTAATTCCTGGAACGAGAGCAGGCCAGAACTCGGTCAGCTGTTTGCGACCCGCATTCTGCACGCTACCGCTATGATTAAGTGCGGTCAGCTCATGCTCGACCAGGGCCTGCTCGCGGCGAAGAAGCTCGCCGAACTGGGCGAAGACCACTACGATGCCAACTTCTACAAGGGCAAGATCGCCAGCGCCAAGTTCTACGTCATGAACGTTGTGCCTAATGTGTTCGGCATCGAAAAGGCCGTGAAGGTTGCCGATACCAGCAGTATTGACCTGCCTGAAGAGGCCTATATGTAGGTAGTGTAAGACAGCCCATCGGGATTTGCCGGGCAGTCAAAAGAGGCATATTGGAAACACGGGGCTTAAAAGCCCCGTGTTTTTTATTGCCTTAGGTGTTGCATAGAGGCATCGAGAGCGATGCGCTAGCGCAGCTGATTTGTGTGAGTTGTCGATGAGCTTCCGCGAGGTCATTCCCCAAGAAAAACACGAATTGGAGGAAAGATGCAAAATATTTGACAAGCAACGGCGGCGGCGATGCGGCAGTGCATAATAGGTTGTGAATGAATGATGCAAATACACAGCAAACTCCCCAGGATCTGTTGACCCCGTGAGTATCAAAGAGAACAATATTTTGGGGCCGAAAGTGCCCTAGATTTGCGGGCCGGAAGCGCTGTTAAAGGTTGTTTGCCCCGTCTTTGGGGGTATGTGGCACAAGAGTTGCAAATCTACCGTTGCGGAGACCAACCGTGTCGGCGGCGCACCTTGTGATAGAGAGAAGAGAGACTCCCTCGCCATGCTGCTCTATGGTACAGGGTTGCAGAGATTATATGGTTTTATGAAGTAATGTTGATACAGTCGGCAGGGACTTCTGCTTCGGCCTGTATCATAGAGCGGCGGCTTTTTTTTGGTCAGGTTCAAAAAAGCTCATTTATAAATATTTCTTTGAGGAGGGTGTTTCACATGGGGTTGATGGATGAGTACAGGAGCAAGTTGATTACGGCGGAGCAGGCAGCGAAACTTGTGAAGTCGGGTGACTGGGTTGACTACGGATGGTGTGTAGGCACGGCCCACGACCTGGACAAGGCTTTGGCTGCAAGAGCAGAGGAGCTTACCGATGTCAAAGTTAGAGGTGGGGTTCTTTTACGAATGCCCGAGATATTCAAAATAGAGAATCCGGGAGAACATTTCACTTGGGTCAGCTGGCACTTTACTGGGGTGGAGCGGAAGATTTACGAAATGGGGTGCGGCTTCTACGCTCCTATAAAATACAGCGAGCTGCCGAGGTACTACCGCAACCATATAAAAGATATCGATGTTGCCATGTTCCAGGTAGCGCCCATGGACAATCACGGGTTTTTCAATTTTGGACCTCAGGCTTCACATATGATGGCGGTGTGTGAAAGGGCCAAAATCGTAATTGTTGAGGTTAACGAGAACATGCCTAGATGTCTGGGCGGGTATGAGGCAGATATTCATATTTCTCAGGTGGACTATATCGTGGAAGGATCTAACCCTCCGTTGGCTCAACTTCCTTCGGCTCCGCCAACAGATGTGGATAAGAAGGTTGCGGAGCTTATAGTCAGCCAGATCTCGGATGGCGCTTGCCTTCAACTCGGCATCGGGGGCATGCCCAATGCGGTTGGTATGCTGATCGCGGAATCTGATCTTAAGGATCTCGGAGTTCACACCGAGATGTATGTGGATGCGTTTGTCGACATCTACAACGCGGGCAAGATCACGGGAGCCAGAAAATCGATTGACCGCTTCCGCCAGGCGTTTGCTTTCGGTGCTGGGACAAACAAGCTGTACGAATTCGTGAACAACAATCCCGCGGTCGCCAGCTATCCGGTAGATTACACTAACCATCCTTCTCAAGTGGCAAAATTAGACAACTTTGTTTCGATAAACAACGCCATTGAGATAGACCTTTTTGGACAGGTTTGTTCTGAGTCATCTGGGATAAGGCATATCAGCGGAACGGGCGGGCAACTGGACTTTGTGCAAGGGGCTTACGATTCCCGAGGCGGAAAGAGCTTTGTATGTCTTTCTTCCACTTACGGGAAAAAGGGCGAACTCAAGTCGAGGATAGTTCCAATTTTAACCCCTGGAAGCATTGTGACCGACCCTCGTACCGCAGCTCACATCATTGTCACTGAATACGGGATGGCCAATTTGAAGGGCTTAAGCACCTGGGAACGTGCTGAAGCCATAATAAATATTGCTCATCCCGATTTCCGCGATCAGTTGATTGCGGAAGCGGAAAGAATGAAGATATGGAGGAGGAGTAACAAGCGGGGGACCGAGACCGTTGTCGCCTAGGGTTGTTGCGCGTAAAACAGGGTTAAACGCCGGCTGCAGGCTGATTACCAGAACATGTGATAACGAGGTTCACGCTAGTTAGAATCATTACGGCAGGGTCGTCAAGCCCTGCCGTAAACCCATTTTTTTGGTTCGGCCCAGCAAGACGTGTGTTTCTCTCGAAGTGCGTTCGTTTATGTTATAGAATAAGTTAATGGGACAGAGCAGAACAAGATTGTATGGGGTGAGGGAGAGTTATGAAATTCAAAGAGGTTATGACCCCGAATCCGCTTACTTTAAGTCCTGACCAGACGGTTAAGGAAGTTGCTGCGGTTTTTCTGGAAAGGCGCATCGATGGCGCTCCGGTTGTCAATGAATGGGGCGAACTAATAGGTCTGTTTACCAAGAGCCACATCATGCGGGTAGTAGCCGAGGGCAAGGATCCGAACACGAGGGTAAAAGATCTCATGACCAAAGACAACATCATAACCGCAGGTCCCGAAGACGATATCGACGATTTCTACCAGGGGCCCGAGGAAATATCGGGTACGAAAGTGGTGGATCCTTTACACGGGTTAATGGGAACAGAGGTGGGCATGCATAAAGCAAAATTTGGAAGGCTGCCCATTGTTGAGGGCAAGAAGGTGGTGGGCATGTTCACCCGAACTGATACGACCAAGGTTTTCTTGGAACAACTCCAAAAGGTTGGCAGTGAGCTTATGACCATCCTGGATTCTGTTCACAACGGGATACTATCCGTAGACCGCCGGGGAGATATCAGGGTGTTTAACCGGGCTGCCGAAAGGCTGTTAGGGAAATCGGCAGAGGCTGTATTGGGGAAGAACGCCAAAGCTTGCTTCCCGGCCACGAGGATCCTCGAAACCCTAAAAACAGGGGAAGCCAAACACGCAGTCAGGGTCAATATTAACAATAAGACTTTGATATCAAACCACGCACCAATCATAAAAGACGGAGAAATCATAGGGGCGGTTGCCGTTTTTCAAGATATAACCGAACTTGAGGAGATTTCGCGAGAACTTGAATACACGAAGGAACTGAACGCGGAACTGGATGCTATTTTCGAATCATCGTATGACGGGCTTTTCGTCACGGACGGCAATGGTGTGGTTATAAGACTGAACAAGGCTTTGGAGAGGACCACGGGCTTAAAAGGGGAGGAAATGCTGGGCAAACACATGAAAGAACTAGTAGAAGATGGTTATTTTTCTGATTCCGTTACCTTGAAGGTTATCGAAAAAAAGGAGCCGGTGACTCTGCTCGAAAAAACAGGTGCGGGGAAGATTATCCTTGTGACCGGGAATCCCATCTTCAACGAAAGAGGCGAGGTCGTACGGGTATTGACCAACTGCCGGGATATTACGGAGCTTATGGAATTGCGTGATAAGCTGGAGCGCATGCAGGAGTTGTCCCACCACTACGCGGTACAGCTGCAACAACTGCGCATGAAATACGCGGAATGGCAGCACATGGTCATAGCTTCCGCCAAGATGGAGAATCTCATCGAATTGGTCATTCGGCTGGCCCAGGTTGATTCAACGGTATTGATACAGGGGGAATCTGGAGTAGGCAAGGAGTTGATTGCAGAGACAATTCATTCCAACAGCCCCCGGAGAAAGGGACCGTTCATAAAGGTTAACTGTGGGGCCATTCCTGAAAATTTATTGGAATCGGAGCTGTTTGGTTATGAAGAAGGGGCTTTCACTGGAGCGAAGAAAGAGGGGAAAGCAGGAACTTTTGAGCTGGCCAGCGGCGGCACGCTCTTTCTGGATGAAATTGGGGAATTGCCTTTGAATCTGCAGGTCAAGCTGCTCCGGGTGTTGCAGGACCGGGAGATTACCCGAGTCGGCGGTACTAAGCCGATTCCGGTTGATGTACGTATTATCGCTGGCACCAACCGAGATCTAGCGCGTATGGTGGAGGAGAAACTGTTCAGAGAAGACCTGTTTTACCGGCTAAACGTCGTGCCGGTTACCGTTCCTCCGTTGCGCGAACGCATCGAGGAGATTCCTGCATTTGTCACCCATTTTCTCAACAAGTACAACCAGAGATATAACCTGCGCAAACGGGTTTCGCCGGAAGTAGTGGATATCCTCATGCAGTACCACTGGCCAGGAAATGTCCGCGAATTGGAAAATCTTATAGAACGTTTGGTGGTCATAACTCCGCACGATACGATTACACGGGAAGATCTGCCGGGGTACCTAGGCGGGGGGAAAATGACTCGAACCGCCTCTGAGGTAGCGGTGTCAGACATCATCCCGCTGCGGTATGCCATCGAAGCCTTGGAAAAACAGTTATTAGAAAAAGCCTTTGCCAAATACAAGACCACCCGGAAGATAGCAAAAGAACTGGGGATAAACCAGTCGACGGTGGTAAGAAAAGCAGCCAAGTATGGGCTGGGGAATCACAACAAAGCTGTTAACGCTTAGTAAAGCGATGCTCGGATGCAGCGAAAATCAGCGAATGCGAATCCGATGATGCACAAGAGCATAAACACTGGCTGCAGATCATGCCGAAAGGAGTCGCTTTCGGGGGCATGAGGGTTTGTCGGAGGCTAAAGACAGGTGATGCATATGCGCGTGCAGGCGAATTTGCATCGATCGGGGGCCGATGTGATGGTGGAATGCATCGAATTTAGTATGTTGCACTTAAGATTTTTTTGAAATATGAACAGGCTGAACGTTCGAAAAACGCTGAAATTCCGGGGTAATCAGGGGTTCGGTAATTTTTCGTAGCTTTGTCAGAAAAGGTTGGCATGACAATTGCATATTGCTATAAAACGGTTATAATAATAAACGGTGAATGTACCATTTGACTCCCTCGCCATGCTGCTCTACGGTACAGAACTTGAATAGAAACTTACGCCCAACTGGTTGGGAATCCTGGATACAGTGACATCTCTAGTGGTCTACCCACAGATAGATGCCTGTATCGTAGAGCGGCGGCTTTTTTTTTAGTAAAAAGAGATGAGGTGGAGGCATTGGGAACAACCAACTGGGAAAAAGTTTTTCCCGGTTTTTTATTTTTGTTGGTCCTCAGAAATCACCAGATTCCCATTTGTTCTCGAACCTGCTTGATAAAGGGTGAGAGGTTGGCGTACACTGGGGAGGGGGTCAAGTCCAATATTTTGTGTAAAATTCCTCTGGCCCATGGCAGTGACCATTCGGACTAGAGATAACGGATGTTTGAAATAGGCTTGGGCTGGCGAGAGCGGTATTCATGGTATTCTCCCATATCTAGATACCTTCTGCCGCCGGCCCACTTGTTATCTATTTCAAGGAGCAACGCTCCGATTAACCTGATGGCCGATTCCCGGTTTGGGAATATCCGTATAACTCTTTCTCGACGGCGGATTTCTTCGTTCAATCTTTCCAGGCCGTTGGTTGTACGCAGCCGCCTGCGGTATTTCTCTGGTAGCCTTAAAACCGCTGTAGCATCGTCAAAGCCTTTTTCTAAGATTTCCATGGCTCGAGGAGCTTTCTTGCTGAACTCCTCAAGGGTCTTTGTCAATAACATACGGGCTGTATCCATATCCGGGGCGTTTAA
>CAYONS010000053.1:0-12554 GCA_964405385.1 uncultured Syntrophothermus sp. | reverse complement strand
GGGTCGTAAGGGAAACAACCTGCGTGCTACAAGAGCGTCCCGACGGCACTATGTATTTCAAGAGCATTCACCACACCTATCCGACCAGTGCACAATCCATTGTCATCGACGGCCGATACCAAAAGTTGAGCCCCACCCGGCTAAACGTAAGTTCTACCGATAAGGAATGGCCGCTGCATGTGCTGGCAAGTTTTGACGGCAAGGTTTTTGCTCGCTCCGACAATGGAAAGGAGGGCAGTGCATATCAAGATACTCTGAAGGTGTACGATGCCCGAAACTTTAACGAGCTAGCTTCATTTGCGTCACCGAAGCAGTTTGAGGCAGTCAAGGTCACCCAATCAGGCTATCTAATCGTGAGCCGCGGCAACGTCTTGAAACTGGATCGACAGTTGAAAGTGATAGAGATTACTGACATTCCTTCTGACGTCGCCAAAGAAGCATTCGGCAGTGATTGGTGGGGTGGTTTTGACGTCTCCAAAGATGGCAGGTACTTTGTTTACAGTTCACAGAGCCAAGGGCTGATGTTGTATGATGTTAAGACCGGTACCGAAAAGCTGCTGGCCAGACATCTTCCCGAGAACACGAAATTCCAATACGTTCCGTATATTCAGGGACCAGCTTTTGTCGAGCACGACAGCAAAGTAGTGGCCAGGGTTACTGGGTATGAAAGCATCAGTGGGTACGTAATCATTGATCTCAGGACAGGTCGGACCAAGAAACTAACCATGGACGACCCCGCCTTCAACGGCATTTACACCTTTGACAGCAATTTCCCTTATGCCTACGGGCTTTCCGCCCGCACTGTCGGTGCTGGCACCAGCAAACCTGACATCTACATCACCAGGCTCGATTACGGTCAGATGGAAATGAAACAGTTCAAGGTCAGGGTGACCGATGATGCGCAAAGGGTTCCGCTCTCCGCCGAGTTCTGGCCCCTTGTAACACATAACGACAAATACCTGGCCTATGTGTCAGTTCAGTATGCTGAAACCGGTGATAGCGCCGACAATGTGTACCATATCGTGCGTGTTGACCTCAAGACTCTTAAGGCGGAAACACTACTATCCATCAAAGCCGGGTGCCCAACAGTTTTGGGCATACTGGAAGACGGCCGGGTAATATTCTCTTACTACTTTGAAAACACGGGCGGTCTGGGGGTAACGGAGAAATAATTTCGAGTGATCCGTGGCGGAACCCATAGCCGCGGGTAGGTCCAGGCCCTTGAGCAGGCTCCAGGGCAAACCCCCATGGCACCGTACTGGAGCCACCACTGGATGACGGAAATTGCTCAATGCCTGTTTTTTGACACTTGTCAATAATTGGCGCAAGTCTAGAACCGTCTCCACTTGCATAGCCGCACTTTGCAGTCCCCACTTAATTATTTGGCATTAAAACCGGACTAATGTTCTTCGGGTTTGTCGATGGAGTCGATCAGCCACTGGTCACCAACCTTCTTGAAGGTAATGGTGGTGCCGGCGGCGGGGCCGGAGGTAATGGTTAAAGGTCCCTTGAGCAATTGTATCGTTAAAGTCTACACCCCAGGACTGCCCCAGCGGTGATTGTGTCATCTTCGCTGCACGGGCCCTCTGCACCAGTTAGTCCTCATCCCCTGATTGTGTAAGGGGTAAACCTTTTGTCGCTCTAAAAAGCAGTAGATAATAAAAACAAGTTGGAATACAATAAAAGTTAGAAAGTTAAACGTTGAATATGGAGATGGTAACATGCTCGTTGAATTAAAACGGAAGTCTCAGGTGACTATTCCCAGTGAGTTGGTGAAAAAACTTAAACTTAAGCCAGGTGACAAGCTGGAAATTGAAGAAAAGGATGGCTGCCTGATCATTACTCCGGTGGCGGTTATTCCGCGGAATCAGATGTGGTTTTATTCGTCAGAATGGCAGGCAGACGAGCAGAAGGTAGATCAACAAATACGGGAAGGCCGGGTAAAAGCAGCAAAAAGCAAAGAAGAATTGTTAGATGGCCTGGGGCTCACTGAATTATGAATATATACTATTCCGAGCTTTTCGCCGATAAAGCGAAGCAACTGCCAATAGAAATTAGGCGAACCTTAAAAACTAAACTTGAACTGTTGATTGAAAATCCCTGGCACCCTTCGCTCCGTACTAAGAAAATTCGGGGGCAAGCTAATATTTTCGAGGCAAGTATCACCGCGAATATCCGGATGACCTGGCAATACGTAGAAGACGGTATTCTATTGCGAAATATCGGTGAGCACGACAAGACCTTAAAGAATCCATAAGTTAGCTTTTGTCAATAATTGGCGCAACTCTAGAACCGTCCCCATTTGCATCCGGAGCAGATACCGTGCTCTCTAAGGAGTTCGAGGAACCACGTTTTCAAGAACCATGGTCCCGGTTTTGCAGTCAAACGCACTATGATAGGTCTTATCGGCCTGCTCGGCAATGACCAGCCAGTAAATCTTATCTTTTTCATACGGTGCCAGATACATTTTCTTTATGTTTTCAGTCTTAATGCCTTTGGCCCGCAGCATGTCGTACACTTTTTCTCTGGAGATCGCCTCTGCCAGCACTACAGACCCGGTGACGGACACCGTCCCTCCATACCTGTTCTTGGTCAACCAAACGGCCTTTTCCCGGCCCAATTCATCATTTCCGACTACCATGGTATCAGTGTCGCCGTATTCACAAAAGCGAATGGGGGTGAACTGAACGTCCTTCACGGTCTTTAGCAATCCCTGCTTTAACACATAAGCTTTAGCTTCCTCGGCCGAAGGGCCACTATTTGGTCCAACCTCGAGGTCATACAGTCTGTAGTAATTGTCAGTGGCCGGTATTTCCTGCTTGCTGACTGCCGGGGGCGGATATTCCGGCCCCATGAAATCGCCTGTCGAGATAAAAACGGTTTTGCGGGTCTCGTCCCAATCCACCTTTGCCCCCAGCCCCTCGGCCAGGAACCGCAAGGATACCATGGTATGGCCTTTGATCAGAACCGGCGGTTCTTCCAGGAAAAAAATCCCGGCGCGTTCTTTGAAAGCTCGATCCGAGCCGATATTCAGGCTGAACACCGTGTCCCCTTGCTGAATTCTGACTTGGGGAATGGTGCCAGTCCAGGTCACTGTTGCTCCCAGGGGCTCGACCACGGCGCGCAGAGGCACCATAATGCTTTTATGGGACAGGACCGGGCCTTGGTCAACGGATAATGCCGTACCGTTCACCAGCACCGCGATGTTGGCAGGCGTATAACTGGCCTCAGCCGCGCCAGCGGCCCAGGCCGAAATGGTGGTAGAGGTTAGTACCACCGCAAGGACACTGAAAGCAACCAGCAGTAATCTTTTCATGTTCAAACCCTCCCCATGTACCCGTACTGCTCACAGAATACCTAAAGCGCGCCGGTCAATCAAAGTTTACGCGCGTCGCCATCGAAAGCAGCATGATAATGATCATGGGCGCGAGACAACCGTCGAATTATTATCTTACCTCCGCACGGTTGACCGGCTTGCCCCACATGCCAGAGACCAGTCAATGATAGCCGCACTTTGCAGTCCCCACTTGATTATTTGGCATTAAAACCGGACTAATGTTCTCCGGGTTTGTCGATGGAGTCTATCAGCCACTGGTCACCAACCTTCTTGAAGGTAATGGTGGTGCCAGCGGCGGGGCCGGAGGTAATGGTTAAAGGTCCCTTGAGCAACTGTGTGTCATCGTTAAAGTCCACACCCCAGGACTGCCCCAGCGGTGATTGTGTCATCTTCGCTTCGCGGGCCTTCTCTACCAGGCGGCTGCTCGTTACCAGGCGGGTAGCCCGGTCAGCGTTGTCGGTGGATAAACACCAGATAAACTCCACCAGGGTGTTGTAGGACGATGGCATGACGCTGGCTCTGGTCCGGCGGTAGACATCCCCTTGGCGCTGCCAGGTGTCCGAGAACCGGCGGTGAGGGCCCGGGTTGGCCTCGTGAAAGATGTTGCCTTTCCCGTCTTCGGTCCACAGTTCGCCGGAGATGTTGAAGCTGTCAAGGCCGGGTCCGGTGAACTCGGTAGTGCCGTGAAACCCCCGCCAAAGGTTGCCGGCAGCCGGAGCTCTCCATACCACCCGCCATTGTTGACCCTCGAGACGATAGAGATAGTAGGTGGGTATAGGGGATCCGCTTCCCCAGGCCGCGGTATCGAAAAATACCCCCATTTCCGGAGCCCCATCAACGCTGTTAACAACAAGCCGGGCCTTTAGCAGTCCATAGTCTCTGGTCAATCCATGTTCAATCTCGTCCGCACTAAAGAACGTTTGCCAATAGAAATGCTCCTGTTTGCTAGCCCGGTTGAACTGCCACCAGCAGATAAGGTGCGCGTCATAGCCATCAGGGGGATAACTCTTGCCCACGTCCAGCAGCAACACCTGCGGGATCAACGCCCGTGGGGTCCGGCTGAATCCGCCCCATTCAGGCTCAACGGCGTGCACCGTAAAACCACGATTGCGTCCCCATTCTTCTAATCTTTTGATTCCCTGCTCCCTATCGTCCGGCCGCAGAGCCGCGAGATACTTGCTGACGGCATCTACTGCGGGACGGGCTGCCAGCCTGCGCAGTTCTCTTTCCCCCACGGGGACGCTATCCGGAGGCAGGAACTCCCGGGGCCGACGGTACGCCTTTTCGGCCTCGACGTACTGTCCCAGGGCCTCGTACGCCTGTCCCAGGCCCACATAAGCGTCGGCCAGGTCAAACTCACCCAGCGGCATGTTGAGCATACTGCCGATAGAGCTGTTCCTATCCTTCTGGGGAGGTGAGAGGATTTGCTTCTCCTGGGCTGTGACCGCTGCAAACTTCTTGAGAGCTTCACCGTAACGCCCTAAAGCCAGAAGAGCCCTGCCTTCCACCAGGTTGAAGTTCCCCCAAGGGGGATATTCGCCCTGCATCTGCCGCCCCTTAGCTGCAGACTGCAGGGCTTTTACCGCCTGTCCAGCCTTCACCTGGGCATCAGCCAGGTAGTACCAGAGAACGAGTGACTCCGAAGTTCTTTTGACCTCGGCTTCATAGTAAGCGACTACGCGCGGGAAGTAGGCCGCATAGGCACTTTCCACCGGATGAAAACCCGATAGGTCGGGATGGGCCCGGTACACTACCACTGCACAGGCGGAGCCGGTATCTTTGGACCAGAGCGCGATTTCCCGGCGGCCGTCCCGGTCAAAGTCGCCGATGTCCATGCGGTGATACCCGTTTTCCCATACCACCCTTACCGTTGGCAAGCCCTTATCATTCAGCGAAAAGTGCAGCACCTTCAATGAATTTCCGGCGGAAGCACCTATAGCCCCTCCCACCACGACATCGGGGACTCCGTCACCAGTAACATCGAGACAGCGCAGGTCCGCCAGCTCATAACCCAATTCCTGCTGCCAAACCGTCCTGTACTTCTCCTTTTCCGGGGTGGCGATAAGCACACCGGTCTGTGTCGGTTTGCCCGGTACCCGGTAGGCGACCACCAGTTCCCGTTCTCCGTTGCCGTCCAGGTCTACCGCCTGTACCGCCGGGGACGGTTCCACACCCGGCTCGGTGCAACCCGGACGCAGTAACTCAGAACCGGCCGGTATCAATTCCCGCGCCGCTTGCCGGAGTTGGCTGGCAGTCTCCGGGATATTGGTCCGTTCGGGGACCCCCGGCCCGCCGCAACCGGCTATTAGTACCATGGCGAGCATTAAGCAGGTGAGCTTTCTCGTCATCGTATGTTATTCCTCCTCAATGATATTTTACGAGCACGAGTGCTTCTGGCTTACACTTTCTAAAAACTGTTTGCTGTTTTAATAGTCCGTGCAGGAAAAATAAAGATGTTATCGAAAAACTACATAAATATAGCAAATAAGCTAAACTGCTGGAGGATTTGGCGGTTTTTATCGGTATTAGACAGAGGGGGGAGAGGCATGGATAATTCCTGGGAGGGCCAGAACAACGATGCTGTCGTCGAAAAGCGGGCTTGGCAGCTTGCCGCACCTTGCTTCCTGGAGATGTTTGCCGAAGGAGGTCTAGTCTTTACCAGCGACCTGGAGGTCTTCGATTTTGTGAAAAGTTCAAACCTCGAAGTACCTTTGCGCGTGGGGGACAGGATTGACGCTGTAGACTTGGTCGGGGCCTGCATTCTGACTGGACAGAAGCAAAGCGGCACCATCAGGAAAAAGGTCTACGGTTTCCCTTTAAGAATCAGAGTCTGGCCTGTTGTTGACGGTAACGGACGGACCACAGGGACCTACGGCATCATGTTGCGCAAGGTTCATGACATCCACCGCTCTTTCGATTTGTTTGCTCCAATCGTGGCGCAATCACATATGGAGGGGGCACTGGTCTTAGCCACTGATGAAGAGAAGATCACCCACCGCCTGGGGTCGGACAAGTTCGACATTCCGTGGATTAAAGTGGGGATGCCGATGAAGGACGACGATGTCGGGAAAATAGTTATGCGGCGCGGGGAGTTTGCGGTTGTGGACATGCCCTCCAAACAGTACAAGGTTGTTAGGTGTGTTGGAATTCCGTTAAAAGATGATGAAACCGGAGAAATTCTCGGTTCCTTTGGCATATTCTCTCCCCGGCTATTGCCCTACAAACTACAAGAGATGGCGCAACGACTGAGCAGTACAACCGGCGAAATAGTCAAGGTTATGCACGAAATAGCTCTGGCGGCAAGCAATATCAACGTCAATGAATCGAACCTTGCAGAATTGGTAAGGGAGGTTCAGGCGATTTCAGGACGAATACACGAGATACTTGATTTTATCAAGTCTGTTGCGGATCAAACCAAGATGTTGGGATTGAATGCAGCTATCGAGGCGGCGCGGGCCGGAGAGCACGGTCGAGGTTTCGGCGTGGTGGCTGAAGAAATTCGAAAATTGTCCGACCATTCCAAAGCTACCGCGGAAGAAATCAGAAAGCTCACGCAGAACATCGAAGATAAGATAAAAGCAGTACGAGACGCTTCTGAAACGAACGTCAAACAAAGTCAAGAACAGGCGGCCGCCACCGAAGAGGTTACTGCCTCAATCACTGAGATGAGCAGCTTGGCAGATCAGCTGAAAGATCTGGCCAGTTCGCTTTGAAGACTCTCATGACGTCTAACATTGTCACCACTATAGGATGAAAGCCGCGTGTCACCAAGAGGGGGAAAGTACTGTCAGTATACTTTTGTTCATGGTACTAAATCCAAAGACCTTTATGTTTACATCACATCTGTGTTAATCAGTAAAAAATAATAATATCTGTGTTCATCACCCCGGCACTCAGCGCTAACTTAGTGTCGGACTGAACCTACAACGTGCCAGACGATTCGGAACTGGTATGTGACGAACAAAAAGCACAGCTGAGTGCCGGGTCTGTGTTCATCTGTGGCTGGTTTTTCGAGGCAGACCCGCACGACACCTCACGGTGTCACGGGGGCCTGTGTGGATCCGCGGCCAGTGTTCCGGGAAGATGGATAAAACGGTTATCAGCGGCTTTCCTTGACATACGGTTTTGTGGAAGAATATAATTAACCTGGCTATTCGGTGGGGTGGAAAGTATGATAATAGAATTGGGATGGCTTTTGCATCATCCCCGGGAGACCGAGGTATTCCGCTTGTCCGAACGCCTGGGAGACCTGGAATTAGCGGGAGAAAGGGTTAGGCTTCTTAAAGAAGTAGATGTTGACCTAACATTGACTAATACCGGGCGCATCATAGTTGGCAGGGGCAAGATCGAGACTGCGGCAGAGCTTACCTGTGGACGTTGCTTGCGGCCCTACGTCTGGCCTGTTTCTGTCGCGTTCGATGTCCAGCTTGTTGAGCAAGGAGCTGCTGTTCCCCAGGACATGATGGATAGCGGGGATGTTCTGGTTATCGAGGAGCAAGAGGTTGACCTGGAGCCCCTGGTAATCGAGAATATCATCGTTAGTCTTCCGCTGGCACGGGTCTGCCGCGATGACTGCAAGGGATTTTGCCCGGGATGCGGGGCCGACTTGTCCCGCGAAGCTTGCCGCTGCCGGGGACAGGATATAGATCCCAGGTGGGAGGCATTGAAGGTTTTGCTCGATAACAAGAACTGATACAGAGGAGGAATTGAAGTGGGAGTCCCAAAGCGCCGACAGTCTAAGTCACGCAAGAACATGCGCAGGAGCGAATGGATGAAGATGGAGCATCCGACCCTAGTAGAGTGCCCGCAGTGCCACGAGTTGAAGATGCCGCACCGGGTCTGTCCGAACTGCGGTTTCTACAAAGGCAAAGCTTTAACGAAATAACATGCTCCGACGCGAAAAAGTAAGGTAACCGGCCTTTTAGGGCCGTTAGCTTACTTTTTGTTTTATTTTAAGGGAAAGAGGGTGACAGGCGGTGCGAATTGCAGTTGACGCTATGGGCGGCGATTACGCCCCTACAGAGGTGATCAAGGGAGCCGTTGCAGCAGTCAACGAATTAGGGGTACAAGTGATATTGGTGGGGGATCAGGAGGTCATCGAAAGGGAATTATCAGGGTTAGCCTACGACAAAGACAGGCTGACTATCGTCCACGCGTCCCAGGTCGTAGAAATGAACGAACATCCGGCCATGGCTCTGCGTAAGAAGAAGGATTCCTCCATTATGGTGGCAACCGGGCTGGTCAAACAGGGAAAAGCGGATGCCGTTGTTTCTTGCGGGAACACGGGAGCCCAGATGGCGGCAGGGGTTTTCGTGTTGGGCAGTATAGGGGATATAGAGCGACCGGCCATAGCCGCCAATATTCCGTTAAGAACCGGCAAGAGCACGATACTACTCGATGTGGGGGCCAATGTGGACTGCAAACCGCGGCAGCTCGTGCAGTTTGCCTTGATGGGGGCTGCTTACGCTTCTGTGGTCAACGGCACTGCCAGCCCGACAGTGGGGCTGCTTTCTAACGGAGAGGAGGAGAGTAAAGGCAATCAGGCGGTACTGGAGGCCCACGCCTTGTTAAAGGCGGAACCGAACCTGAACTTCATGGGGAACGTGGAAGGACGGGATATATTTGCCGGCAAAAGCGAGGTCGTTGTCTGCGACGGTTTTGTGGGTAACGTCGTATTGAAAGCTGTAGAGGGTTTCATGGCGCTAATCATGGAGACACTTAAGGAAGCATTGAAGCCCGAAGCTCTAGGGCTCTTGAAAGCCTTCGACTACAACCAAGTGGGGGGTGCCCCCCTTTTGGGCATTGACGGCGTGAGCATAGTGTGCCACGGCAGTTCCAAGGCCCGAACTGTGGCTAATGGGATCCGAGCCGCAATGCAGTGTGTGGAAAACGATATGGTGGGTAAGCTGAAAGCGGCTTTAGGTGTTGCTTAGCGATTCGGCAAGGAGGTATCGGTTATTGTCTGACAGAAATAAGGTGAAACCGTGTGTAGGAAAGGAAATCTAGCTGAAAAGTTTAAGGCGGCTAATTCCATTCCTGAGGTTGACACAGGCCTTTTGACAAAGGCTTTGACCCATCCTTCTTTTTCCCAGGAAAACGAACAGGTCGAGAACAACCAGCGCCTCGAATTCTTGGGAGATGCTGTTTTAAACATGATAGTAGCTGAGTATTTGTACAGTAATTTTCCAGAGCGCCCGGAAGGTGATCTGACGCGGATTAGGGCCAAAGTTGTTTGTGAAAAGGCCTTGGTAAAAGTCGCCAACAGGCTGGGGATAGGAGAATATCTCTACCTGGGACGCGGTGAGGAGCTATCCGGGGGACGCAAGCGCCATTCCATACTGGCAGACACGGTGGAAGCGGTGGTCGGAGCCATCTACCTGGATCAAGGGCTGGACTATGCTCGTAATTTCGTCCTGAAGTACTTGGCTTCCGATATCCATGAGGTGGCAGAGGGAAACTTTTACGATTACAAGTCCCGGCTGCAGGAATTGGTGCAGGGGCGTGAGAAAGACAACGTGACCTACGCAATTCTAGAGGAAAGCGGGCCCGCGCACGACAAGACGTTCGTCGCGGGCGTATTTTACCGTAATCAGCTTTTGGCTCAGGGGACCGGTAAGAGCAAAAAGGAAGCTGAACAGAGGGCAGCAGAGAAAGTCCTGCAAATGAAGATATTTGAAGGGTAACGGCTATGACCAATAGGATCATTCCCATTTTTATTCCCCATCTGGGGTGTCCGCACCGGTGCGTGTTCTGCCAGCAAAACCGCATAACGGGTTGGGAGAAGCCGCCGACACCAGAAACGGTGTTCGAGATTATCGGGCAAGGGCTGACGAGGGCTGCTTGCTCGGGTACAGGCCCGATTGAAGTGGCTTTCTACGGAGGAAATTTTACCGCCTTACCGGCAGGCCTGATGAGGAAATACTTGGAAGCGGTAGAGCCATATTTAAGACAGGGACGAGTTGCTTCTGTGAGGGTGTCTACCAGGCCCGACGCCATAAACCCCGAGGTGTTGTCCGTTTTAGCTGAACACGGTGTTCGCACTGTGGAGTTAGGTGTTCAGTCCCTGGACCCCGAAGTATTGGCCGGGGCGGAAAGAGGGTACACTCCAGAGCAGGTGTGGGAAGCGGCGCGCTTGATAAAGGGGCGAGGCCTGACTCTCGGGGTTCAGCTGATGGTAGGGCTGCCTCATGATACCTGCGAGAAAGATATTGCGACTGCGCGTGCTGTCATAGATATGAGACCTGCCATGGTCCGAATATATCCAACCCTGGTTTTCGAGGGTACGCGTTTGCACCAGATGTGGAAGGAAGGCTTGTACAGGCCCTTGAGCCTGACTGAAGCGGTGGACATCACTGCTGACATGTTTATCGTGCTGGAAGCGGAAGATATTGCGGTCATCAGGATGGGCCTGCAGCCCACTGACGAATGCCATGCCGGAGGTGCTGTGGCGGCAGGTCCGTTTCACCCTAGTTTCGGAGAATTGGTAGAATCAGAGGTGTTTTACCGGCAGGTTATGACTGCTTTTAATTTTTGGAGGGAGATTTTGGATGCCGGAGATTGGGTGGTTTTTGTCAATAAAAAAGACCTGTCTAAAATAATTGGGCAGAACGGAGGCAACCGAGAAAGACTGAGAAAAAGCCTCGGAGCAGAGAAACTGAGAATTAGGGGAATAGTCAGCGAAAAGACGGGATGGGTCGGCTTCGGCAAGGACAGTTCTGAGTCGCCGGATCTTATCCTATCTCGCCAAGAGTTCTGCCGTTTGTGGTCGGGTGGGGTGATGCCTTGTGAAAGACCGGATACTTTCTAGGCTTGAAAAAAGCCGTGGCCAGTACGTGTCTGGGGCCGAACTGGCGCAGGAACTGGGGATAACCCGGACCGCGGTATGGAAGCACATCCAGGGACTCAAGCAAGAAGGGCACAGGATTGCCGCGGTTCGCAATCAGGGCTATCGTTTGGAAAACTGGGAAGTTGTGGGCGATGGTGAGACCCGCAAGAACAGCGGTGTGGGGTTCGGGCGGGAAGTCCTGATATTAAAAGAGGCTTCATCTACCAATACCGTGGCCTGGGAGATGGCCTCTCAGGGAAAACTAGGTGAAGGTGCCGTAGTGATGGCATTAGAGCAGACCCAGGGTAAGGGGCGGCGGGGAAGAACATGGCAATCTCCTAAAGGAGGTCTTTGGTTCTCGACGGTACTTTATCCCCGTTTGCCGGCTAAAGACGTGGTCCAGCTTTCTCTGGTATTTGCCCTCGCGGTAGCCAGGGCCCTGGAACGATTTAGCAATTTGCCGGTGCACGTGAAGTGGCCCAACGATGTCCTGATCAACGGAAAGAAAGTGGCAGGAATCCTTTTAGAGATGAATACGGAATTCGATGCGGTCAAATATCTGGTGGCCGGCATAGGAGTCAATGTCAACATAAGAAGCGGGGATCTGCCCGTGGATTTACAGGGGCGGGCTACTTCCCTTCTTGAGACCACGGGGCGGGAGTTTGACCTGAAGGAGATACTTTACACTATACTGTCGGAGATGGAAAAGGCCTACGGACGCTATTTTAAGACCGGATTTAAGGGCTTTCGGCGGCAGTTTACGGGAAAATGCGCTCATTTAGGAAAGCAGGTTACCGTCTGTCTTCAGGAACGCGAGGTTACGGGCATTGACCGGGGAGTTGATGATCACGGCTGTTTGAGGCTGGAACTTGCGGACGGCACGGTGTTGAAGCTATCCTCCGGAGATGTGATGTTCGACCAAGAGCCTGTGGGGATGGAGGATCGGGGTGTATCTTAAACGGTTAGAAATTAAAGGATTCAAGTCCTTTGCCGAAAGGACCGAAATCGAATTTACACCGGGTATCAATATAATAGTGGGGCCCAACGGGTGCGGCAAGAGCAACATAGTTGACGCCATCAGGTGGGCTTTGGGAGAAGGTAACATACGGCATCTGAGGGGTCAGAGAAATGAAGACGTTATTTTCAACGGCACGGATAAAAGGCGGCCCCTCGGTCTGGCTCAGGTAGACGTCGTCATAGACAACCGGGACAGGGTTTTGCCTCTTGATTTTTCTGAGGTGAGTGTTACCCGGAAGGTCTACCGTTCAGGGGAGAGTGAATTCTACATCAACAAAGTTCCGGCGCGCTTGAAGGATATACAGGAGCTGTTTTCCGGAACGGGTTTGGGCAAGAGGGGTTACTCTATAATCGGGCAAGGGGAATTGGAGCAGA